>SYIM01000078.1 GCA_005798775.1 Burkholderiales bacterium | reverse complement strand
TACGTGTTGGCGAAGAGCTTGATCGCTTCGGCCTCGGTGCTGCCCGTAAAGAGCACCGGCACGTCGGGTCTGAGGGAAGCCTCCTGAAGGAGCGAGGCGAACGCCCGCGCGCGATCCGATTGTTCGCCCACCACAATACGGCTGGGGTACAGGTTGTCGTGCAACGCCTTGCCTTCGCGCAAAAACTCAGGGCTGAAGACGATGTTCTGCGTGCCGTGACGCTCGCGTGCGGCCCGCGTGAATCCCACCGGGATGGTGGACTTGATCACCATCAGCGCCTGCGGATTGACGGCCGTCACATCGCGGATGACCGCATCTACCGAGGCGGTATTGAAATAATGGGTGACCGGGTCGTAGTCGGTGGGGGTGGCGATGACCACACAGTCGGCGTCGCGCCAGGCGTCGGCTCCATTGACCGTTGCCCGCAACTTGAGCGGCTTGGTGGCCAGAAATGCGGTGATGTCGGCGTCTTCAATGGGCGACTGTCGGGCATTGACCTGGTCAACCTTGGCGGCGACCAGGTCGACCGCGACCACCTCGTGGCGCTGCGAAAGCAACACCGCGTTGGAGAGGCCTACATAGCCCAGGCCGGCGACGGCGATTTTCATTGGGGGTCAATCAGGCTGAAGAGGCAGAAATGATACCCCTAGCGAGGGCGGACTCAGGCGCGGTTCGGGATCGTCTGCGCGCCTCGTTAGCCGTTCACCATTCCCAGATTCATCACAATGCCGGTCAGCTGGCTTGCGCGGGGGGATGACAGATAGACCACCGCATCGGCGACCTGCTCCGGGTCGATCGCGGGCGTGGCGAGTTTGTCTCGGAACAGGTCTTCAACGCGGGATTCATCGCCATAGTGTTGTTTGGCAAGCCCGCGCTGGATAGTGTCGATCCTTTCGGTGCGGGTGGAAGGCGGGTGCACGCCCATTACCCGCACGCCGTGCTTGAGCGAGCCCTGTCCGAGCGCCTTGGTGAAGGCAGCAAGCCCGGCATTGGCGGTTGCCCCGCAGATGTATTCGAAGGTTGGCCGCTCGGCGGCCATGCCGATCACGTTGGTGATCACGCCCTGGCCGCGGTCGCGCATGGCCACAAATGCTGCGCGCGAAAGCGAAATATAGGAAAAGACTTTGAGCTCCCAGGCATGCCGCCAGGCGGGGTCATCCAGGCGGTCGAGGGATCCCGCTGGAATGTCGCCCGCGTTGTTCACCAGAATATCCAGGTCGGTGCACAGGGCAGCGGCGCGCGCCAGATCGGCGGGGGCGCGGAGGTCGAGCGCGTAGGTGTCCACCTTCACCCCGTGCGCCGCCTCGATCTGCCGCGCGAGCGCCTGGAGGGCTTCGCCGTTGCGCGCCACCAGCTTCAGCCCGCAACCTTCTGCCGCAAACGACCAGGCACACGAGGCGCCGATGCCTTTCGAGCCGCCGGTGATCATCACGGTTTTGGCTGCGAGTTTGAGATCCATGAGTGTCCTTGAATGGAGAGGGGGGAACGTGCGGCCCGATGCGCGATGATGCCCTGAAGTGTCGCAGGTCGGGACGTGGGGTTTCGCGGATCTGTGGGGTGGGCGGGGTAGCATCGCTGCTCAACAGGATGTTTTCCCATGTCTGACGCTTACCTGAGCTTTGCGAATTCCCGGTTGGGCTCGGTCATCACCTCGATCCTGGGCCTGCCACAGCCGCAGCCCCTGCGCCGATTCAGCCGCCATCAACCCGTGCTCGATGGTGAGGTACTGGTGGGGGCGGGTCCCCAACCGGGTCTGCTTGACACGCTGGTCAATTCGTTTGCGGCCATGCAGGCGAAGACGCTCGCGCATGACAGCCTTCCGGAGTGGACCGCGATCGCCAATGCAGCGGGGCTGATGTCGGGGCGCTGGGTGGTGGGCGATGCGCCAGGCATGCGGGTTGATGCGCTCGTGTTCGATGCCACCGGTCTGCGCGATGTCGTGAATGCCGAACCGCTTTATCAATACCTCCATGACGCGATTCGCTCGGTGCGGCCGAGCGGACGGATTGTGTTCCTCGGTCGCTCGGCTGACGGTTGCGTGAATCCGGGGCAGGCGGTTGTTCAACACGCGCTCGAAGGACTGATGCGGTCGGTTGCGCGCGAGGCGCGACGCGGGATCACCGTGCAGCTTCTGCGGGTTGCCCACGGCGCGGAGCCCGTGCTCGAAGGCGCGCTGCGGTTTCTGCTCTCGCCGCGCAGTGCCTATGTGTCGGGGCAGGTGATTACCCTGGCAGACCCTGGGGATTGGCCGGGCGCTGAGATCGACTGGCAACACCCGCTCGCCGGTCGGACGATCCTTGTCACGGGCGCCACGCGAGGAATCGGCGAGGCGATTGCCGACGTACTCGCCCGTGACGGTGCGCGGCTGGTCTGTCTCGACGTGCCTCAGGCCCAGCCGGGGCTGGATACCGTGGCGAGCCGGCTGGGCGCCCGGGGCGTGGCGCTCGACATCACATCGGATCATGCGCCCGCTGAACTGGCTGCCCTGGCGGCGGAAATGGGCGGCTGGGATGGTGTCATCCACAACGCTGGCATCACGCGCGATCGGACGATCGCCCGGATGCGGCCGGAGCTCTGGCAGCAGGTCATCGCCGTCAACCTGCAGGCGCCGGCACGGATCAACGACGCGCTGCTCGCGGCCGGGGCCCTCAAACCTGGGGCGCGGGTGGTCTGTCTGTCATCAATCTCCGGTATTGCCGGCAATGCCGGCCAGACCAACTACGCGTTCTCCAAGGCGGGGTTGATTGGGCTGGTGCGTAGCCATGCCGAGGCTTTTGCCAGCCGTTCGATGGCTATCAATGCGGTGGCGCCAGGTTTCATCGAGACTGCGATGACCGCAGCCATTCCGTTTGCGATTCGCGAGGCTGGGCGGCGAATGAATGCAATGTCCCAGGGAGGGCAAACGATCGATGTGGCAGAAGCCGTGGCCTGGCTCGCGAGTCCGGCTTCGGCCGGTGTCAACGGGCAGGTGATGCGGGTCTGCGGCCAGAGCCTGCTCGGAGCCTGACGTGCACAAGGCAGGAGGACGAGGCGGTTGAAGCAACTGACTTTTGATCGTCCACCGGGCGCGTGGCCGCTGATGCTGCGGGTTGCGGCAACCGCTTTCAAACGGGCGCCTGTGGTGGAAGCGCTTTCGGCGGTGACGCGGGTGCTGCCCGAGGTGGGTGTGCACGCGCAGCATGTTGACACCTACCGGCGACTATGCGGTTTCCCCCCGGAAGGCGGGGTGCCGCTCACCTACCCGCAGTTGCTTTGTTTTTCGCTGGTGCTCGACTATCTGGCGTCGGAGGATTGCCCTTGGCCGGTGCTCGGGCTCATCCACCTCGGTAACCGCATCGAACAGCGGGAGCCGATTGCGATGGGCGACGTGCTGCGGGTCGAAGTTTGCTCGGGGCGTTTGTTTACCCATCCCAAGGGCCAGGTGTTGACGGTTGAGATGAAGGTCTCCCGGGCGGGCGTGCCGGTGTGGGTCGCCACGCAGACGCTGCTTCGACGAGGCGTTGCCAATCCGGCAGGGCCAGCCTTTGAACTCGCGGGGTTTGATGCGAACACCGCCGCGTTGGACGCACCGCCGCTTGAGCAACTTGCCTCGATTCCGGTGGCGGCGGATACCGGGCGCCGGTACGCGAGGCTATCGGGCGACTTCAACCCGATTCACCTCTGGCCGTTCACCGCGAAGCTGTTTGGTTTTCGCCGGGCAATCGCGCACGGCTTATGGTCGCAGGCGCGGGCGGTGGCGCAGCTGGGGCCAAACGCCGCCGGCGCGGGTTCGGTGCTCGAAACACGGTTCATGGCGCCGCTGATGTTGCCCGCGCAACCCTCGCTCTGGGTGGCTCAAGAGGCGGGGCGCCTGCGCTTTGAGCTTCGCGATGCGAAAGGCGATCGCGTTCACTTCCGATCGCTGTGGACGGGCACGCGGCTATGATCGGCGCCGTTTAATCAAAGGGTGAGCATGTCCAGTATTCGTCGGGTCGCTGTGCTGGGGGGAAACAGGATTCCGTTTGCACGCTCAGGCACAGCTTATGCGCGGGTCTCCAACCAGCAGATGCTGACTGCCACGCTCCAGGGGCTGGTCGATCGTTTTGGTCTCCATGGTGAGCGGCTGGGCGAGGTCGCGGCGGGTGCGGTCATGAAGCACTCGCGAGATTTCAATCTGGTCCGCGAAAGCGTGCTGTCCACCACGCTGTCGGCACAGACACCTGCGTTTGATCTCCAGCAGGCCTGTGGCACCGGATTGGAGGCGACGATTCTGGTCGCCAACAAAATCGCTCTGGGTCAGATTGAATGCGGCGTGGCAGGCGGGGTGGACACCACCTCGGATTCACCGATTGCGCTGAACGAACGTTTACGACTCGCGCTGCTTGAACTGTCCCGTGCCCGAACTGCGATGCAGCGCTTGAGGGCGCTTGCGAAAATTCGGCCGGACCAGTTTTTCAGGCCGTCAGTCCCCCGAAACGCTGAACCGCGAACCGGACTTTCGATGGGTGAGCATGCGGAGTTGATGGCGCGCCACTGGGGCATTCCGCGCGACGCTCAGGACGAGCTCGCGCTACAGAGTCATCGGCAACTGGCCAAGGCCTACGACGACGGTTTTTTTACCGATCTGATGACGCCTTTTAGTGGGCTGCGGCAGGACAATAATCTGCGGGGAGATCTCACCACCGAGCGACTCGCGGCGCTGAAGCCTGTGTTCGACCGGAAAGTCTGTCCGGGCTCAGGAACCTTGTCAGCCGGCAATTCAACGCCGCTCACTGATGGCGCGTCGGCCGTGTTGCTGGCAAGTGAAGCGTGGGCGGCCGCCCGCGGGCTTCCGGTGCTCGCCTGGATCACCCAGTGCGAGGTGGCGGCGGTGGATTTTGTCGGGCGGGCGCCCCCTGGACGGCCGGACCCGCAGGCGCTTGAATTCGGTGGGGCGGAAGGCCTTCTCATGGCGCCCGCTTACGCAGTCCCGCGTATGCTTGCCCGGGCTGGCGTTTCGTTACAGGACTTCGACTTCTATGAGATTCATGAGGCCTTTGCGGCGCAGGTGCTTTGCACCCTTAAAGCCTGGGAAGATCCCATGTTCTGCCGGGAGCGTCTGGGGTTGGAGCGGCCGCTTGGCGCGATCGACCGGGCGAGGCTCAATCTACGTGGCGGTTCGCTTGCAACCGGTCACCCGTTTGCAGCAACCGGCGGGCGCATCGTGGCTACGCTCGCCAAGATGCTCGCTCAGAATGGAATGGGGCGAGGCCTGATTTCGGTGTGTGCGGCGGGCGGCCAGGGTGTGGTCGCGATACTGGAGCGTTGAATCATGCCCGAATACCGGGTGCCGTTGCGCGATATGCGCTTTCTGATGAATGAGGTGTTTGACTACCCCTTGCATTACCGCGGTCTCGCGGGCGGCGAGGAGGCGTCGCCCGAGGTGATCGACGCCATCCTTGAGGCAGCCGCCGACTATTGTGAACAGGTGCTGGCACCGCTCAATGCAGTGGGTGACCGCGAGGGCTGCGTATTCGAGCACGGGCAGGTACGCACGCCCAGCGGATTTCGAGAGGCCTATCGGCAGTTCGTTGATGGGGGATGGCAGAGCCTGTCGTTTCCGCAGGAATACGGCGGACAGGGTCTGCCCATGTCCATGAATCTGCTCAAGACCGAGATGATGGGCGCGGCCAACTGGGCGTTTACCATGTATCCGGGTCTGAGTGTGGGCTGCATCGCGACCCTCATGCAGTACGGCAGCGACGCGGTGAAGCAACGCTATCTGCCCTCGCTGGTGAGCGGGCGCTGGACCGGCACGATGTGC
>SYIM01000077.1 GCA_005798775.1 Burkholderiales bacterium | reverse complement strand
GGCTCGCGCCGCCGATCCGCCGACCCCGCGCCGGGCGATACCGATCGCTGAACGCTGGCGGGCACCATGCGGATTGGCGTGGATCTGGGCGGTACCAAGATCGAGGCGATTGCACTTGCCGATGACGGTACCGATCTTGTTCGCATGCGGATCCCCGCGCCACGCGGCGACTATCAGCGTACGCTGAGTACGATCGCCTCGCTGGTCTGCGAGGTCGATGCCCAGGCGCAAGCGCTGGGGTCTGGGTCGGGCGTTACCCCGCTGCCGCGGGCACCCGTAGGCATCGGGATTCCGGGGGCGATCTCGCCGGCCACGGGGCTGGTGAAAAATGCCAACTCCACCTGGCTGATCGGCCATCGGCTTGCCACCGACCTCGAGCGGACGCTTGCTCGCCCGGTCCGCATTGATAACGATGCCAACTGCTTCGCAGTGTCGGAGGCGAGTGACGGCGCAGCCGCGGGCGCGCGCGTTGTCTTTGGCGTGATCCTGGGTACCGGTGTGGGCGGCGGCCTGTCGATCAATGGTGAGGCGATCGTTGGCCGGATGGCGATTGCAGGCGAGTGGGGTCATAACCGGATGCCAGCCGCGGACGATGCGGTGATGGCCGCCGAGGAGTGGCCTGGTCCGCGCTGCTACTGCGGCAGGCGCGGCTGCGTCGAAACATTTTTGAGTGGCCCGGGATGGCTCGCTCGCCATCACGCGCTTCACGCCGCCGCGCGCGAAGTGTCTGCCGAGGCGCTGGTCCGTGCAATGCGCGCGGGCGATGCCGCGGCGCGTGAGAGCTTCGGCCGCTACGTGGATCGGCTCGCCCGGGCTCTGGCAATGGTCATCAACATTATCGATCCGGATGCGATTGTCCTGGGCGGCGGCTTGAGCGCAGTAAGCGAGCTCTATGAGGAAGTGCCGCGCGTCTGGGGTCGGTATGTGTTTTCGGACCGGGTCGATACGCCCCTATTGCCGCCAAGACACGGCGATTCGTCGGGCGTGCGTGGGGCGGCGTGGCTGTGGCCGAGAACACGCTGAACTTGCGGCGTTTACCTGCCCGCGATCGTCTCAAGTTCTTCCAGCGGCCAGCGCGGTCTGACGCGAAAATTTCTGGGCGCCGACGGCAGGGAACCCTCGCGGGCCATCCCGTCCAGGCGCAGGGCGCCGGCCAGGGCGATCATCGCGCCGTTATCGGTGCAAAGCGCAGGCGGTGGAAACCAGACGCGGAACCGCTCGCGCGCTGCGGCCCGAACGAGGCGTTCACGCAGCTGGCGGTTTGCGCTCACTCCACCCGCAACCACCAGCCGGCCATGCCCAGACTCGCGGACCGCCCGAATCGCCTTGGCGGCCAGCACTTCGGTGATCGCGGTTTCAACCTCGAGGGCAAGCGCTGCGTGGGCGGACTCGTCGGGTAAACCGCGCGCCACCTGGGTGCGCACGGCTGTTTTGAGGCCGCTGAAACTGAAATCCAGCCCCGCGTCGTGCAGCATCGGTCTGGGGAGCTTGAAGCGTCCGGGCTTGCCCTGGGCGGCCAGCCGCGACAGGGCCGGGCCGCCGGGATAGCCGAGGCCCAGGAGCTTGGCACTCTTATCGAACGCTTCGCCGGCAGCGTCATCGAGCGTATCGCCGAGCAGCCGGTAGCGGCCGATCGCTTCCACCGCGAGAAGTTGCGTGTGGCCGCCAGACACCAGGAGCGCAGTAAATGGCATGGGTGGCTGATCGCTGGCGAGAAGCGGCGAGAGCAGATGCCCCTCCAGGTGATGAACGCCGATTCCCGGCCGGCCGAGCGCCCAGGCGAGCGTTGCGCCGAGCGCTGCGCCCACCAGCAACGCACCGGCGAGTCCGGGGCCTTCGGTCCAGGCAATGCCATCGAGGTCTGCAGGCGCGAGGCTACTTTCGGCGAGCGCTTGTCGCGCAAGCGGCAGAACGCGGCGGATGTGATCACGCGAGGCAAGCTCAGGCACCACGCCGCCGTAGCGCTCGTGCATGTCGACCTGCGAATGCAGTGCCTGTCCGAGCAGTCCCCGCTCGGTGCAGTAGACCGCGAGGCCGGTTTCGTCGCAGGAGCTTTCGATGCCGAGAACGCGCATCGGCGTAGTATTGCACGGTGATGTCTGCGCCCTTGTACGACCTGGTGGTGATCGGCGGCGGCGCGGCTGGCCTGATGTGCGCATCGGTGGCTGGCCAGCGCGGGCTGCGGGTGCTGCTCATCGATCACAGCGAACGACGCGCTGAAAAAATCCGTATCTCAGGTGGTGGCCGCTGCAATTTCACCAATCTGGAAGGCGACCGCCTCGAGCGCTTCACCGGCGGCGACCCGCGGTTCGCGCGGTTCGCCCTGCGCGCGTACCCCCCCGACCGCTTCATCAATCTGGTTCGGGCTCACCGCATCGGATTTCACGAAAAGCACAAAGGGCAGTTGTTCTGCGATCAGTCGGCCGAGCAGATCATCGACATGCTGTTGGCAGAGTGCGCCGCGGGGCAGGTTGATGAACGTCGCCCATGCCGTCTGGTTGCACTCCACCGGCAGGGTATGGGGTCGGAGGCGTGCCGTTTCCAGGTCGATACCGACCTGGGCGCCTTTCATGCTCGGGCAGTGGCGGTGGCAACTGGCGGGCTGTCAATTCCGAAGATCGGCGCTACCGACCTGGGTTACCGGATTGCCCGCCAGTTCGGGCACCGCGTGGTCACACCGCGTCCAGCCCTGGTTCCGCTGGTCTTTGATCCGGCGGCGTGGGCCGATTTTGTGACCCTGGCCGGGGTGGCGTGTCCAGTCAGGATTCAGACTGGGCAGTCCCCTCCCTTCGACGAGGATTTGCTGTTTACCCACAGGGGATTGTCGGGTCCGGCGGTGCTGCAGACCTCAAGCTTCTGGCGGCCTGGGTTGGCGCTCACCATCGATCTGCTTGCTGGCGCGGATGCCAGCGACTGGCTAGCCGGTGAACGCAATGGATCAGGTCGATTGCCCCTCGCCAGCGTGTTGTCGCACCGACTGCCGCGCAGGCTCGCAGCACTTTGGAGCGAACGCTTACTGGGAGAGACGCTCGCGCACCGCAAGCTTGCCGAACTCGGGCGTCGCGATCTCGATCGGCTCACCACCGGACTGTCCGCATGGTCACTTCAGCCCACGGGGACCGAGGGCTATCGGAAGGCCGAAGTGACATCGGGGGGCGTGGCCACTGACGAGATCGATCCCAGGACGCTTCAGTCGCGGCGCGTGCCCGGGCTTTACTTTGTGGGCGAGGTGGTTGATGTCACCGGCTGGCTGGGAGGCTATAACTTTCAATGGGCCTGGGCGTCAGGCTATGTGGCGGGCCATTCGCTGGGTCGTTGAGCACTGAGTCCTCCGGTATCGGGTCACACCCGGGCACCCGACGCCCGATGACCGGATGCCCTGTTGAGCGTGTCCGCGCTGCCTTGTCCGGCGCCTTTCCTTCGCTTTGACTCCATCGGTAACTTGTGTGTAAACTCGACGGCTCGATTGAAAGGGGGTGATTTTCAATGCCGACAGTCCGGGTCAAGGAAAACGAGCCGTTTGATGTGGCGCTCAGGCGCTTCAAGCGGACCATCGAGAAAGCCGGAATCATCACGGAACTCCGAGCACGCGAGTTCTACGAGAAGCCCACCTCTGAGCGAAAGCGTAAGCAGGCGGCCGCGGTCAAGCGCCACTTCAAGCGCATTCGCAGCCAGATGCTGCCCAAGAAACTCTACTGATTGAAGCCGGCGCGCGCTCGTTTAGCCGGGCGTGCGCTTTCCAGTATCGGGTGCGGGCGAAGGCCTCGGGAGGCGCTGGGTTGAATCTCCGAGGTAGAGCCTTTCTAGCCTGAATATCTTTCGGGGTTTAACGCTCCGGCGATCCATGAGTCTCAGAGACCGAGTCAGCGAAGACATGAAATCGGCGATGCGGGCGCGCGAGTCCGATCGCCTGTCCGCATTGCGGCTATTGCTCGCAGCCATCAAACAGCGCGAGGTCGACGAGCGCATCTCGCTCGACGACGCCCAAATTGTCTCGGTGGTTGAAAAACTCGCGAAGCAGAGGCGTGATTCCATTACCCAGTTCGAAGCGGGCGGCCGTCAGGATCTCGCCGATCGCGAAAAGTTCGAACTGACCGTTTTGCTCGCCTACTTACCCGAGCAGGGCGATGCCGGCCAGATTGCGGAAGCCGTTGAATCTGCCATTGCCGCCATCGGCGCCTCGGGTCCCCAAGACATGGGCAAGGTCATGGCGCAGGTCCGCTCGGTTCTAGCCGGGCGAGCCGACATGGCGGCGGTATCCGCTCAGGTAAAGGCCCGGCTGGCGCACTAGACTCGCCGGGTGATTCCGCAGGACTTCATACAGCAGCTGCTTGCCCGCGTCGATATCGTCGACGTGGTGGGGCGGCATGTGAAACTCAAGCGCGCGGGCGCCAACTTCCTGGGGCTCTGCCCGTTTCACGGCGAAAAATCGCCTTCCTTCACAGTGAGCCCCACCAAACAGTTTTATCACTGCTTCGGATGTGGCGCCCATGGGTCGGCGATCGGATTTCTGATGGAGCATGCCGGTCAGGGCTATCTGGATGCCATTCGGGACCTGGCGCGTGAGGCGGGGATGGCGGTTCCAGAATCGCGCGACATTGACCCGGTTGCCGCCGCGGCAGCTGCGTCAGAATCCCAGAGCCTCCTCGCCGCGCTTGAGACTGCCGCGCGCCACTATCGTCAGCGGCTGCGCGACACGCCTCGTGCGATCGACTATCTGAAAGGGCGGGGACTTGCCGGCGAGACCGCCGCCCAATTCGGAATCGGTTATGCGCCCGCCCAGTGGCGGGGGTTGGAGGCGGCGGTTCCCGATTACTCGGCGCCAGTACTGGCTGCTGCGGGCCTGGTTATTGAGTCGCCGGCAGATGACGACGGTGCCAGGTTGATTGGCAAGCCGCTCGGTATCGATGCTGGGGGGGGCGCGCAAGGTTCCGACGGGCAAGCGTCGGCCGCGCAGACGCCGGGCCCGCTGGTGTCCGAGCCGGAGGCGGAAGGTCCTGAGGCGCCTGATTCGCCGGCGCCCGCCTCGACGGCGCGGGGCCGGGCGCGTCGCTATGACCGGTTTCGTGACCGCATCATGTTCCCGATCCGTAATCCGCGCGGCCAGGTGATTGGGTTTGGTGGCCGTGTCCTCGACGGCGGCGAGCCTAAGTACATGAACTCGCCCGAAACGCCGGTATTTTCGAAGGGGCGGGAGATCTACGGAGTCTTCGAAGGCCGCGATGCGATTCGCCGCGAGGACTGCGTGGTGGTGGTCGAGGGC
>SYIM01000076.1 GCA_005798775.1 Burkholderiales bacterium | reverse complement strand
CTCACCGGCCATATTGTTGATGCGGTCGCCACGCAGGTTGCCCCGCATATCTGGAAAAAGCTCACCGCTGACGAGAAAAAAATCTTCTCGGAAGTCACCCTCGAGGCCGCTGCACGGGGTACCGCTGAAATCCTCAAGCGCGAGGTCGAGCTGGTGGATGAATTCCGTAAGAAAGGCCTGACCGTGACCGAGGTCGACCGCAGTGACTTCCAGAAGGCAGTCCTGAAGTCGGTGCCGATGGAGTCCATGGGCTACAGCAAGGCCGACTGGGACAAGATTCAGGCGGTCAAGTAAGCGCCTGGCTGCAGGCCCCGGGTGCGCCCGCGCCCCCCTTGACCTGCTGCCGGTCGTACGCTGCAAGGCCCCCCCACGCATCGGGCGGGGATCTTGCGGCGTGGTCTGTGCAACCGATCTGTTTTCAACCCGCCCACCGGTAAGCCCACATGATTTCGGACAGCGACTCTCCTGTGCTCGACGAGTCGGGGCACTTCCATGCCAAGGATGCGCCGATCGATCTGTCAGTGTATCGCTGGGAAGACTGGATTACGCTTGCCATGTTCTGGCTGCTGGCGTTCACCGTCTTCTACCAGTTCTTTACCCGCTACGTGCTTAACGATTCTGCGAGCTGGACAGAGGAAATCGCGCGGTATTTCCTGGTGGTGGTCACCTTTCTCGGGGCATCGATGGGCGTGCGCCGTAACAGTCATATTCATGTCGAATTCGTCTATCGCTACCTTCCGGCCGCAGCGGGACGCGTTCTTTCAGCCTTTGTCGACCTCATTCGTATCGCCTTTCTTGGCTATGCAAGCTGGCTTTCGATCGGGTTGGTGCCGCGCATGAACAATCTGAGCATGACCGTGGTGGATCTCTCAATGAGCTGGGTCTACGGTTTTGTTACGCTTGGTTTTGTGCTCATGACTTATCGCGCCATTCAGGTGGCGGTGCTGCACTGGCGACGCGGCTGGAGCGTACTCGAGCGGCCTGGTGAAGACCATGACGGCCCCAGCCCCCTGCCGCAGGCGTCTGGGGGGGGAGAGCGGGCATGAACGCGTTGTTCTTCGGCTCGTTTCTCGCCGCGATGGCCACTGGCATTCCGATTGCAATTGCCATGGCGATCGGGTCACTCGCCTACATCTGGCTATCGGGAACCATTCCGCCGCTCACGGTGGTTCATCGCATGGTGGGAGGCGTGGATAGCTTTCCGCTCCTTGCCGTACCGTTCTTCGTTTTTGCCGGCAACCTCATGAATTCTGCCGGGATCACCAACCGCATCTACGACTTCGCGCTTGCGCTGGTGGGCTGGATGAAGGGTGGGCTGGGGCATGTAAATGTCGTGGGGTCAGTGGTGTTTGCCGGCATGTCGGGCACTGCAGTGGCCGATGCTGCCGGCCTGGGCACGATCGAGATCAAGGCCATGAAAGATCATGGCTATCCGGTGGAATTTGCGGTGGGAATCACAGCCGCATCATCCACGCTGGGCCCCATCATTCCGCCGTCCTTGCCCATGGTGATTTACGGTGTCCAGGCGAACGCATCGATCGGCAAGCTCTTTGCCGCGGGCCTTGTGCCCGGCATCGTCATGGCGATCTTCATGATGTTCATGGTGGCCTGGTACGCGCGGGTGCGTAAATACGGCGCAGACATCGCGTTTTCCTGGCCGCGGATGGGGGGCGCGATCGTCGAACTGCTCGCAGTGGCAGTTGTCGCTGTCGCGCTTTTTCGTCTGTGGGGTGACAAGGAACTTGGTGGGCTCTTCAAGTTCGGTCTGCCGCTTGCCGCGGTGTTGATTGTTGATCGCTGGATGAAGTTCCGTGCATTCATGGCGCTGCTTACGCCGGTGATCCTGATCGGCGGCATGGCCTCGGGGCTTTTCACGCCGACCGAGGCGGCAGTGGCTGCGGTGGCCTGGGCGCTGTTTCTCGGCTTCGTTTGGTACCGCACGCTCAACTGGCGGATGCTGGTGAAGATCTCGATGGACACCATCGAAACTACCGCGACGGTGCTGTTCATTGTGGCTGCAGCGTCTATTTTTGCCTGGGTGCTCACCACCACTCAGGTTACCGAGGCCATTGCGCATTGGGTGCTGTCCATCAGCAGCGAGCCCTGGGTGTTTCTGCTGCTGGCCAATCTGTTCCTGTTGTTTGTGGGTTGCTTCATGGAAACGATTGCAGCGATCACGATTCTGGTTCCGGTGTTCTCGCCCATCATCGCAAAGCTGGGTATCGACCCGATTCATTTTGGCTTGGTCATGGTGCTGAATCTCATGATCGGGCTGCTCACACCACCGGTCGGTATGGTTCTCTTCGTACTTGCCAAGGTCTCGAAGCTATCGTTTGAGCGCACTGTGGTCGCGATCGCGCCCTGGATGCTTCCCCTGTTCGCAACGCTCATCCTCATCACTTTCGTTCCCGAAGTGGTGTTGTGGTTGCCGCGTCTGCTCTATCCCTGATGGTTTGAGGTGATCTGATGAACCAGCCCGTCACGCTGATCCGCCGGCCCACGCTGCGCCTGAATCCTCACGATGATGTCGTGATCGCTGCACGTCCGATTGCCGCTGGTACCCGCATTGATGATGAGAGCATCGCCTGCGTTGACGCAATTCCCGCAGGCCACAAGCTGGCGGTCCGCGCGATTGCGCAAGGCGCACCGGTGAGGCGCTACAACCAGATCATCGGCTTTGCCACCCAGCCCATTGCCGCAGGCCAGCACGTGCATGTACACAACCTCGGCTTCGAAATGTTCGAGCGCCAGTACGATGTGGGCGTAGACCGGCGAGTCATCGACGCACCAGCCGAACCTGCAACCTTCGCAGGCATCCGGCGACCAGACGGCCGGGTGGCCACCCGCAACTACATCGGCGTGATCGCCACGGTGAACTGCTCGGCCTCGGTGTCGCGGTTCGTGGCCCAGCACTTTACCCACGAGGTCATGGCGCGGTATCCGAATGTGGATGGTGTGGTGCCTATCTCCCATGCTTCGGGCTGCGGCATGGACACGCAGGGCGCGGGCATCGACGTGCTTCGCCGCACGATCGCGGGCTACAGCCGGCACGTGAATTTCGCGGGTGTGGTCATCATTGGGCTCGGTTGTGAATCCAATCAGATGGATGCGCTCTTTCATGCGCAGGGCCTGGGCGAGAACGCGCAGTTAAAGCCGCTCATCATCCAGACGAGTGGCGGCACCCGTAAAACCGTTGAGGCGGGCATTGCAGCGGTCAGGGTCATGCTGCCGGCGGCCAATGCGGTGCGGCGCGAGCCCGTGCTCGCAAGCCATCTCACGGTAGGGCTGCAGTGTGGCGGCTCTGATGGTTATTCCGGCATCACCGCCAACCCGGCGCTGGGCGCGGCCTGCGATCTGTTGGTCGCGCAGGGCGGCACGGTCATCCTGCCCGAAACGCCGTAGATATTTGGCGCCTAACACTTGCGGACGCGCCGCGCGGTATCGCTGGAGGGGGCG
>SYIM01000075.1 GCA_005798775.1 Burkholderiales bacterium | reverse complement strand
TGGGCGAGCCGGTTCGTACACTGGTACAACCACGAGCATCTGCACAGCGGCATTCGCTACATCAGCCCCGCGGATCGCCACGACGGACGTGATCGGGGTATTCTTGAGCGGCGTCATGCGGTCTACCAACAAGCCCGGGCCCAAAACCCACGGCGCTGGGCGAAAGAGACTCGCAACTGGTCGTGTATAGAGGTTGTCACGTTGAACCCTGAGAAGCAAAATCTGGTGGCCACGGCGAGTACTGAACAGGGTCACAAAGTCGGGTTGGCTGCATGATTCAGGCGACAACTATCTTGACGCGCGCCGGCATGTTGTCACCATGAATCAGGAAGGCGATCAGGACCGGATCAATCGCGAGCTTGAAGCGCGGGTCAACGCGCTCGAGTCGCTGCTGATCGACAAATCATTGGTCGATCGTCAGGCGCTACAGGTCATCCTCGAGCTGTATGAAACCCGGATTGGACCCCGCAATGGGGCGCGCGTGGTAGCGCGCCCCTGGGTTGATCCGCTGTTCAAGGCAAGGCTTCTGTCGACTACCGACGAAGCCATCGCGTCCATGGGCTACACCGGGCGTCAGGGCGAGCACGTTGTGGTGGTTGAAAACACCCCGCAGCTACATAACCTGGTCGTCTGCACGCTGTGTTCCTGCTATCCGTGGCCGCTCCTGGGTCTGCCGCCGGGCTGGTATAAGTCGGCGCCCTACCGGTCGCGTGCAGTGATCGATCCGCGTGGTGTGCTTGTGGATTTCGGGCTTCATCTGCCGGCTGACACCCAGATACAGGTCTGGGACTCCAACGCCGAGGTCCGTTACCTGGTTCTTCCCATGCAGCCCGAAGGCACCGGGCATCTGCCGGAGGCAGCACTCGCCGACCTGGTCAGCCGCAACGCAATGATCGGCACCGATGTTGTCCGTGCGCCAGCCGTGCGTCTCGAGGCGTCGCCTTGAATAGCCTTCACGACATGGGCGGCATGCAGTGCTTCGGCCGGGTGGAGCAGGAGCCCGATGAGCCACTTTTCCATCATGACTGGGAGCGTCGTGCGTTCGCGCTTACGCTCGCACTGGGTGCTGGGGGCTGCTGGAATATCGATGCGTCGCGCTTCGCGCGCGAAAGTCTCCCACCAGCCATTTATCTGGGGGGCGGTTATTACCGAATCTGGCTGGAGGCGCTGCAGCAGCTCATTGAGGCTCGGGGGCTGTTGAGCGCTGCCGAGTTGGAATCGGGTCATGCGCAGACCCGAATTCGGTTTCCCGGGCAGTTTCGAAAGCTCGCCGGCGAGTCGGTCGAGGCGCTCTTTTCGCGTGGTTGGCCGTCCACCCGCGAGGCCCCGGTACCTGTACGCTTCGCGGTCGGCCAAACGGTTCGTACGATCAACGCGCATCCGGCCACGCACACCCGGCTTCCCCGCTATGCTCGGGGGCGTACCGGCACCATCATCGCCCTACGCGGCGTTCATGTGTTTCCTGACACGAATGCTATCTTTGAGGGCGAGCAACCCGACTGGCTGTACTCGGTTCGGTTCGAGGCTGCGGAGCTCTGGGGCCCCGATACCACTGCAGCCTGCGTTTATCTCGATTGCTGGCAGTCGTACCTGCTTGCCGACCCGGTCCCCGACGCCAATGATCCCCGAGCGTAATCCTTCGGTGCGCGAGTCAGGGCCTGGGTTTGCGTGGGCCCGCTCGCTGGAAGCGGGTGAACCACCGCAGTTTCAAAACCCCTGGGAAGCCCGTGCGTTTGCCATGGTGGTCAAACTGGCTGACGCCGGCCATTTCACCTGGCCGGAATCGGTCGGTTATTGGTCGCAAAGCATCGCCGAATCAGAAACCAATGAAGCGACTGATGGTCGGCGGCGAAGCGACGGCGAGCAATGGATTGCTGCGGCCGAGTCGATTCTGATTGCCAAGGGCATGACCTCGGCAGAGCAGTTGCGAGCCAGACGGCTTGCTTGCTGGCCGATCCATCCTGGTCACGCTCATCCCACCCCCAACCCTGCTGGAGACAACCATGTCAATCGTCCCTGACTCAAGGGCCCTTACCGGCTCAACGACCCGCAGGCGGATCGTTGGCGCTCTGGGCGCATCGGTGCTGGGCGCGATCGCTCCATCGTCCAACGCTCAGGCACGCACCGATTACCCCAGCAGGCCGATTCGTATCGTCGTGACTTTTGCCGCCGGCTCAGCAACCGACATCATGACCCGGCATCTGGCCGCGCGAATGTCGCAGACGCTGGGTCAGAATCTGGTCATTGAAAATCGGGTTGGGGCCGCCGGTGCGATTGGTGCCGAGCAGGTCGCCCGGGCCACGCCAGATGGATACACCATTGCCATGTCGGCAGTGTCAGCGCTGTCCATCGCGCCGGCCATTCGCGGCTCCGCTATGCCCTACGACAATCTGCGCGACTTCACCCACATCGGACGGGCTTGCACGGCCACCAACGTGGTGGCAGTTCACCCGTCGGTTCCCGCCAGCACGCTTCCCGAATTGATCGCATGGTCGCGGACGGTTGCTGGAGGGGTTCGATATTCGTCTGGCGGACACGGCGGCTCCAATCATCTGGCGGGCGAGTTGATCGCGCTTCGTAGTGGCGCTCCGTTCGTTCATATTCCCTACAGCAACCAGGGCCAGGCGGTAAGTGATGCGGTGGCTGGTCACGTCCCCATGATCATCTATACCGTCGCGCTGTTGCCCCACATCCGCTCGGGGCGGCTAAAAGCCATTGCTGTCACGTCTGAAGTTCGGCAGAAACAGCTTCCCGACATCGGCACCGCGATCGAACAGGGCGTCCCTGGTATCGTGTCGAATTCCTGGTTTGGCATGGTCGGACCGGCTGGCATCGCAGACCCGATTCGTGACCGCCTTTACACCGCGCTGGCCGAGGCGCTGTCACAGTCCGACATTCAGTCGAAACTCATCGACACCGGGCTGCAGCCCGATCCGTTGCCTTCGCAGCCCTTCCGCAGTTTCATCGAACGAGATACACAGACCTGGCGCGAGGTGGCCAAAGCTGCCGGTATCAAGGCAGAGTGAACGGTTGGCACGCCCGCCGGTTTACCCCTGGCACCGCTTAAACCCCCTGGGATTTTCATGAAGCTTGCAACCATCGAACTCTCAACGCCGGTGGGTCGGTTACGCCGAATTGGCGTGAGCCACGCACTCGGCGTGGTCGATGCCACCGCGGTCCGGGTGGCCTGGCAGGAGCGGCAACTGCCGGCATCCGCCGCCGAGCGGGTGGGGCACGCTGAAGTGCCGAACGATATGTTGGCCCTCATCGGGACCGGTGACCAGGTCTTTGACTGGATTGCCGAGGCGATCGAAACCGTCCTGAGCGCGGGAGTGGCTCACACGGCCAGCGGGCAGCGGCTGATCCACCCGGTTGACGAAGTGAGGTTCCTCGCGCCGGTGCCGCGCCCGGCCGGTGTCGCCAATTTCAGTGTCTGGCCGGCCCATACGGCATCGGGCGCGGCGCACGGATTCAACCTCAGCCGTGCGCCTGAAGAAAGCGGCGTAAAACCCTATTGGAAAGGCAACCCCGATTCCTACGTCGGAACCGATGCGGTCCTGGAGTATCCGCCCTACGCATCCGAGGTTGATGTCGAGTGCGAACTCGTCTGTATCGTCGGTACGGGCGGTAAGGACCTCGATCTGAACGCAGCCGAGCGGGCTATCGCCGGCTACACCATTGTCAATGACGCCAGTGTTCGTGACATTCAACGTGAGGAAATGAAGACTGGACGCGGTCCATCCAAGGGCAAGGACTTTGATTCGGGTAATGGCATGGGGCCCTGGCTGGTCACACGCGACGAAATCGGCGATCCCCGGGGGCTACATCTGTCGCTTCATATCAACGGCAGGCAGGTGTCTGAATCCTCGGCGCAGGGCATGGTGTGGACCTTCCCGGAAATGCTGTCCTATCTGTCGATGGGACAATCGGTTTTGCCGGGCCAGGTCATCAGCGCGGGCTGCTACGCGGGGGGCTCCGCCATGGACCTGGGGCTGCATCTGTCGCCGGGCGACCGGGTGGAGTTTCGGATCTCAGGCATCGGATCGCTCCGCTGCACCATCGGTCAGCCGCCCGCGCGTCCGTGGCGTCGTGACTGAAGAGGCTTCGACATGAACATTGCACCGAATGACGGACTCCTGGGCGCAACGGTCAGCGGCATCGATCTGTCGGTGCCGCTCACCGATCGACAGTTCGCCCGCCTGTTTCAGGCTTTAGGTGATCGGGGCGTCCTTCACTTTCCCAATCAGCTGATCGATGCGAAGGCGCTCAGCGTGTTCTCGGCGCGGTTCGGTTCGCTTCAGGTGATCAAGGGTGTCCCGTACCATGAACCTGGCCAACCGGAGGTCACGATTTTGTCGAACATCGTTGATAAAGGCCAGCCCATCGGACTTGCCGATGCGGGGCAGTCCTGGCACACCGACATGACCTACAACGTAACCGTGGGCTTCGTGAATGTGCTGGTTGCGCATCGTGTCCCAGTGCGGGATGGGCAGGTGCTGGGCGCCACCGAGTTCGTGAGTACGCAGGCTGCCTTTGATGCGCTCGCCCCGTCGCTGGTCAATCGCCTGGAGGGATTGAGCGCGGTTCACGATCTGAATTTTTACTGGGAATTTATGCGGCGCGAAAAGGGCTCGACCCGTCCCCCTCTTACCGAAGCGCAGCGCCTGGCTCGCCCCCCCGTAAGGCATCCGGTCTGGCTCACGCATCCCATCACCGGACGTCGGGTGATTTATGTGAACCCGGGCTTCACTGAGAGGATAGAGGGGGTGCCTTTACAAGAGAGCGACGCGTTACTTGCACAGCTCTATGATCATGTTCTGCAACCACAGTTTCGCTACACGCATCGTTGGCAAGTGGGCGATGTCCTGATGTGGGATCACCTGGGCACCTGGCATAACGCCGTTGCCGACTATGCTGCCGGCGAACCCCGGCTCATGAAACGTTGTCAGGTGCTGGCCGATAAGGTGTTCGATCCGGTGTTTACCTCAGGCGTGCTCGCGGCTGCCTGAGCGCATCAACGCAGGATGCTCAAATAAATGCGGACCCAGCTCGCTCAGTTTGGCGCATCCCAGCTGGCCCATGGCGATCAGCAGCTCCCGACGTAGCATCGCAAAGACATGTTCGGCTCCGGGTTGGCCCGCAAGTGAAAGGCCGAGAAGCCCCGGCCGGCCGCTGAGTACCCCCTGCGCGCCAAACGCCACGGCTTTGGCGATATCGGTGCCGCGACGAACCCCGCTATCCATGAGCACCGACGCACGGTGACCCACCGCGTCAACAATTTCCGGCAGCACATCGATCGGGGCCGCGGACACATCGAGGCAGCGTCCGCCGTGGTTGGACACCACGATTCCGTCGGCGCCGCAGTCGACTGCTTTCCTGGCATCATCCGCGCGCAGAATGCCCTTGACCAACAGCTGTCCGGGCCAGCGGCGGCGCAGTTCGCGAATGTCATCGAAGCTCAGGTTTTCAGCGTATTCAGGCATCTTTTCGTACTGCGGAATGCCGGCGGTACGCTGATATTTCCCGATGACATCGATCAACCAGCGCGGATGGCGAAGCATGTCAATCACCGAGCGCGGCGTGGCCTTGAAGGGGAAGGTATAGCCGTTGCGACGGTTGAATTCGCGGTTCGGTTGCACGGGTACGTCAGCCGTGACCAGAAGCGCTTTGGCACCCGAATGTGCCACCCTGTCGACCAGCTTCCAGGTTTGCGCCCGGTCGGTAAACACATAGAGCTGATACCAGAGCGTGCCGCCCAGCGCGACGATCTCCTCCAGGCTACTCATTGAACGGGTGGCGATCGTAAAGGGAATTCCCGTGGCCGCAGCAGCCTTGGCGAGTTCCATCTCGCCCTGGTACCAGACCAACCCGGCAGCGCCCGTGGGGGCGATTGCCATTGGCATTGCAAAACGCTCACCCAGCATGATGGCTTCGCAGTTGCGCTGGCTGACATCGATGAGGGCCAGCGGCCGGGCTTTGATACGGCGAAACGCTTCGCGGTTGTGCGCGAGGGCTTCGTCATCTTCCGCACCACGGTCGATGAATTCGAAGATTCCCTTTGGCAGGCGCTTTCGCGCCGCTTCTCGGACGTCGGAGAGGTTGTAGAGGCGATCGAGTTTCATGGCGTGATCATGTTGTCTTTGATGAGAGGCGTCAAACCGCTGGCGTTCCGCAGTCGGTGATGACCGCGCACCCGGGGAGGCCTGGAGCCAATAGCCTGTTAACGCGATGCACTAGGCGTTTCTGATGCAGCAACAGCCGGGTGGCACAACGCGACCACCGATGTCCGCGGCGTGTCGCCCCATCATTGAAAGCCTGTTTGCGGTGTCCGCTCACGGCAACCATGTCGCGCCCTGGCTTTCAGCGCTGAAAATTGCTGATGTTGCGGATTTAACCCAAATTAGGTCCTGCTCTTCCGCTTCCGGGTACACTTGACGGCTCGATTTGGCAACGGAGTGTCACATGCCCGGTCTTCTGCCTAGCGTCGATCTCGACGGTCTGCTTGAATATTCGGTGGTTTATACCGATCGCGCGCTCAACCACATGTCCCGGCGTTTCCAGGGCGTCATGTGCGACATTTCGGCCATCCTCAAGGAAGCCTACGGTGCCCGGTCGTCCGCGGTGGTCCCGGGCAGCGGCAGTTTTGGTATGGAAGCAGTCGCCCGGCAGTTTGCCACGGGTCAGCGAGTCATGGTGCTGCGCAACGGCTGGTTCAGTTACCGTTGGACGCAAATTTTTGACATGGGCCGCATCCCATCGGCCTGCACCGTGCTTAAAGCGCGGCGCATGAAGCCGGGCGCCCAAGAGCCCTTCTCTCCCGCCCCCATCGAAGAAGTGGTGCGCACCATTGCGAGCGAAAAACCCGCTGTGGTGTTTGCCCCTCATGTGGAGACCTCGTGCGGCATGATGTTGCCCAACGACTATTTGCGCCAAGTCGCCGATGCGGTGCATGCCGTTGGGGGGCTTTTTGTCTTGGACTGCATTGCCTC
>SYIM01000008.1 GCA_005798775.1 Burkholderiales bacterium | reverse complement strand
GAAACCAAGCCCGACGGTAACCCTGGCTGGCAGCAGTTCTGTCTCAAGGCGGGCCACGATGTTTACTTGAGCGATGCGGTGGAGCGGGGCCGGGCGTCCTGGGCGCGTTATCCCGAAATCTTCAAGACCGAGCCGTTCTTCCGCACGAAGAAAGAAGCCTGGGAGTTGTTCCGTCTCGGACCGGAAGGTACCGGCTACAACACTGATCCCGCGCGGCGCACAGTGTTCCCCGAAGGCACACTATTTCCTGTGAAGGCCTTCGATCAGTTCGGAAAACAGGGTATCCCGCGCTGGGCAACCAATGATGCGGCCACGCAGGCGGCCTACGACCAGTATGTTCAGAAGGTCTGCCCCTGCGTGATCGTGGTTCACAGCCAGGGCGGTAATTTCACCTTCAGTGCAGCGCTCAAGGCGCCGGGCATGGTGAAAGGCGTGATTGCGATCGAGCCCTCGGGCGCGCCCAATCCGCAGCGCACCGACCTGTCACCGCTCAAAGGCGTACCGCATCTGTTCGTGTGGGGCGATTATCTCGAACGGCATTCGCTCTGGCAGAGAATCATGCCGGCGGTGAACGCTTACGAGGATGCTCTTCGAAAGCAAGGCACTGATGTCACCCGTATCGACCTGCCCAAGCTCGGTATTCGCGGTAACTCGCACATGCTGATGATGGACACCAATTCCGATCAGATCGCCGCTATGATTCACAAATGGATAGTCGAAAAGGGGTTGTCACAATAATCCACGCCCGGCGCGACGCGTGATGACGGACGAGCACGGCCTGCCGGTGGGGCCCCCCGTGCCTGGATGGACCGCGGCGCTGCAGCCTCGACGTGAGGCGCTTGAGGGGCGGTTCTGCCGGCTTGAGCCGGTCGATGTCGAACGGCATGGACCAGCTCTTTGGAAAGCCCATTCGATTGCGCCTGACGGCCGGCACTGGGCTTATCTTTTTCAAGACAGGCCGCCTTGCGAAGCGGCCTTTCTTGAACTGCTCTTTCGGATGGAGCAGAGCGTTGATCCCCTGCACTGGTCGGTCGTTGATTGTCAGGATGAGGTCGCCACAGGTACGCTGTCCCTGATGAGAATCAATTCCGCGCAGGGCGTGATCGAAGTGGGTAATGTCAATTTCTCGCCAGCGCTGCAGCGCACCGCGGCATCGACTGAGGCGCAATACCTCATGATGCGCTATGTCTTCGAGACCCTTGGTTATCGGCGCTATGAGTGGAAGTGCGACAGCCTTAATGCCCGGTCTCGTGCGACTGCGCTTCGGCTGGGGTTCAGCTTTGAGGGCATCTTCCGGCAGGCGGTAATCTATAAAGGGCGCTCGCGCGACACCTCATGGTTTTCAGTCGTTGATCGCGAGTGGCCTCAACTGCGCGCAGGCTTCGAGCGCTGGCTCTCGCCCGACAACATGAGCGCGAGCGGGCAGCGCCTTCGCAGCCTGATCGATTTCCGGGCAGATGTCCAGCGGGCGTCGGGCAGCGCTGGTCAGCCGCCGGCCGCGGTATAGATTCGGTCCTGCATGCGCACCGCAGCGACGCACGCCCCAACCGGCACGGGCGGGGAGGCGTCGGATTCGAAAGCTTCGATGGCAGCGTGCGTCATGGTCTGATAAAGCCGATGCGGTGTGTCGACCTCGCGCGTTTCAAGCGAGCCACCCCGTCGATGTATCCAGAGCCTGCCGTTGCTCTCGCGAAGGTATGTGCCCGAGGTGGCAATTCGCCACTCATAGTCGCCACCCTCCTGCAGGTTGGCGTAGCTGTAGCCCGATTCAATCGAGGCATGAAAACCGTTGGCGCTCGCGAGGCTCGCGGCAGCAAACTCTTCAATGCCAAGGTGGGCGTCAAAGCGAGTGCAGTGCGCACTCAAAACCCTCAGAGGCTGGTCGGCTGCGAGGCCCAGGACGGCATCAACGCCATGAACGCCGAGATTACGCAGAGCGCCCCCGCCGCTTGCAGCCGGTTCCAGCATCCAGGCCACGCCTGAATCGCGATAGCGCGACGCCGGGCCGTTGATGGTCCTGAAATGCGCGTGTCGAAGTTCACCCAAGGTTCCGGCCGCAGCGAGCGAGTGAAGTTCAGCCCAGATGGCCATGTAGCGATTGGGTAGGCAGACACTGGCGAAGATGCCAGCGGCCTCGATCGCGGCGGCTGCGCGCTCGGCCTCGTGAGCATGGCGACCCATGGGCTTTTCCACCAGCATCGGGACCCGCAGAGCGGCGACGCGTGAGATTTCGTCGACCGCGTGGTCATGCCGCGGCAACACCACCGCAAAGTCTGGGCGCAGGCGCTCGATCATCGTTTCGGTGGGCGCGATGAATTCAACGCCCAGGCGCGCCGCGGCGGTTGCGCCCGCGGCAGGGTCGGTGTCAGAGGCGCCGCAGAGCAGGGCGCCGCGCGCCCGCAACGCTTCGGCATAGCGGGGCGCGTGCCAGTGGCTCACACCCACTAGCGCGATGCGAAGGTACGCTCGCATCAGCGGATCCGCGCGCACAGATCGGGTAGTCCGTCAACATGACAGCCGATGACGTCGCCCCGCACCACTGACCCCCGCTTGCGCGCATGCGCTGCATAGTTTCGACCGATGCGGTAAATGCCGCGAACCGGAAACGCCTGCGCGCTGCCCGCAATGGGAGCGTCTCGTGCGGCTACGCATACGCAGTCTTCACCGGGCAGTAGCCGGCGGGGCGGGAGCCGCAGTCTTAGCATCGTTCCAGAACCTGAGTCCGGGGGCGCTCGCCCTCGGCCTTGCCCGTGATGGGCGCGCGAGGCCAGCGCGCCTCGCCGGGTTCGATTACGAAAACCTGTTCCAGTGAATACCAGGGCCCGCTCACGTCGCTATCCGGTGCGGGCTCGGCGTCGTGGCGTCGGTAGTGGCCGATCAACGAGCACGTTACGGCAAACTGTACATCGGAGTCGAGATTCGGATCGTCGCTGGAATAGATCTGAGAGAACTGGGTCTTGTAGCCGGCTTTGTGGATCAGAAAATGAATATGTGCGGGACGCAGGTTATGGCGTCCCTGGGCACGGAGCAGGTCGCCCGCCGGGCCGCTCACCGGAATCGGATAGCCTGCGGGCTTGATGCTGCGGAAGCGAAAGCCACCCGTGCTATCGGTGGTGAAGCGGCCGCGCAGATTCATATCGGCCTGCGCGGGATCCTGGTTCTCATAGAAGCCCTCGGATGACGAGTGCCAGATGTCGACCTTAGCCCCCGCCACCGGCTGGCCCTGGTTATCTTGGACCCAACCCGTCACAAAAATCGGTTCGCCCGAGGTAGGGCCTCGCACGATGCTGGCGCCGTTGGCCGTGGGGGGCGAATGGTCGCGCCAGAAGGGGCCCAGCAGATTGGCGGTGGTGGGCTGGGTGCCACCAGCGCCGTTATTGAGCAGGCAGACGAGCGCCGAGATACCGAGCGAGCCGGCTCCGAGCACTACCTCATTGTGCGACGGTCCGGTCAGCTGGCCCAGCCGGGCGATCACCCCGCAGACTGTCTGAAACTCGGCCTCGGTGAGGGCGGTATCGCGCACGAAGCCATGAAGGTGGCGGACGGCCGACTGCATGATGGTTCGCCAGCGTGGGTCATCGGCCCGTTCGAGTTCTGAGAGGACGGCTGCGGTGAGGTCTTCAGGGCGCTCGACAATCATGGAAATCTCCGGGCTGGAGCGAACGCTGGCATCTTACGATATCTCGGGCGGTCAGCGCCCCAGCAGAGCAAAGCCGCGGGCCCAACTGGGCGGCTGGCCATTGATGCTCGCCACTGCGCTGACCTGTGCGGGGTTAACGCGTAGACCGGCCGGCCCGAACAGCAGGGCGTGCATGAACGTGCCATTGGCACAGGCGGTCTGCGCGAAGCGATGCTTCAGGTCGCGCCGGATGAAATCGACCACTTTGTCGCCGTAAGCATCTTCGCCTTCGCACCGGCCGCGCAGGGTGCTGGCCAGAGAGCCAGGCTGACCGATGACCTGCCAATCGGCAAGCGAGAAATAAACTGACGCAAGTCCAATGAGCGGAAGCTTTGCCTCGCGGAGTGCGGTCGCAAGTGCCGGAAGTCCAAGGGGGCGTATGACCGCGTCATACATCGCGCTGCATTGTTCGAAACTGAAACGGCCCCGGTTGACCAGGTAGCGGCTGCCATCGGCGTCGAAGGTACTGAGTCCGCCCGTGGCCTTTCGATTGTCCGGGTAGCATTGCTCCTCATCGGCGTTCGAACGGCTGCGTGCCACGTTGATCATGGCGCGACGCGCCTCATCCTGGCCCAGGCCCAGCCAGGTAAGACTCACCACCTGATGGCTGCGTCCATTCAGCAGTACCGGGGTAAGCGGGGCGCCCGCCGGTGCCTCACCCGAGTAGGCAAGCTGCGCCGACGCACCGCCCACCTCGATGACGGCCACGGTTGCCCGTGCAGGTGTACTCGCGAGCGCACCGCTCAGATCGTTGACATCGACCCAGGCGTACACACCTTCGAGACGGCCACTCAGGGTTTCGATGCGACGCGCGGCGACACCCGCCGAGGCGAGCGTGTGCCGCACGCTCTGGTAGATCGCCTGGGCAGCGGCCGGATTATCGGCGTCGAGGCGGCGCATGCCTGCGGTGGCGAGTACGTGGACATGCACGGCGCCGCGTTCGATATTCAACGATGTGAGCCTGGCGAATAGTTGTTCGAGCAGTGGCTGAATGCCGCGGGGGCCCGCCTCGCTGGGCGAACGCTCAAACGAGGCCAAGGCCTCGCTTGCCCTGGCCTCGAACAACTGCTTCGCGTCCACGCTGCGCTCGGCTGCTGTGCGCTCGTAGAGATGAAGGCGGGAGCCGCTGCTGCCTGCGTCGATAACAGCGAGATAGCGCGCGGCATCATCGGCGAACGTCTGCGACCCCGGGCAGAGGAGGAGCGCGAGGCTCGCAAGGCCCGCTCGCAGCAGGGCAAGATGTTGCATGAAGAAAGGATTCGCAGTGATGGATACGCAGGACTGGCGGCGGGTACGTGGGCTGACGGATCGGATCGTGGGTCAGTGTAGCGGTTAAGCGCTGGTGTCCGAGCGAAGAGGGCGCCCTACGAAGTGCAGCCGCCATAGCCATGCGGCCGAACCCGCCAGCAAGAGGGTCGCAATAAGGTTGGCCCATTGAAGCGCAGAGACCCCCATCGAGGCGGTACTACCGATTGATCGGATCAGCAGCGGCCCTCCAATCTGACCGCAGGCAAACGCGATCGTCATGCGTGCCACCAGCGGCGTAGGGTTGTCAGGATGACGCTCCCGAGCAAGCTGCATTCCCGCCATGGTGGCTATCATGAAGGTGCCCCCGACCAGTACGGCCGAGGCGATCAGCACGCTGATGGTTACGCTAAACAGCGGCAGGGCGGTGCCGAGCGCCATCGCTGATTGCGCCAGGGCCCAGATGCGTTCGCGCGGCAGCGCAGTACCCCAGTGGGCCGTGGCTGCAACCGATAGGGCCGCTGCCAGGCCGAACACCGGCCAGGTGAGCCCGAATACGATGGGGTCGTCGATGCTGTCGCGGGCCATCGCGGGTAAAAAGGTGGCGAGCACAATGTAGCCATAGCCAAAGATGCCGTAGCAAACGATCAGCCCGGCATCGGATTTCCCGACGCCGTGGGCGGGCGGGGTGAGCAGGGCGGTGGTGTGATCGACCGCGCGGGCTTCCGGTTCTCTGACTGGTGTGCCGAGCGCGGCAACGACCACTGCGCCCAATGAAGCCACGAGGCCGAGCTGCAGCCAAAGCCAATCTGCTGACTGACCTCCGCCCAGCCAGGTGAGTAGCCCGGCCACTGCGATGCCGCAGCCCACGCCAGTGTAGATCCAAGCAGTCAGCGCGGGGCGCCCAGCGCGCGCGAGCGCCATCAGGCACCAGCCACTCGCACCGACCAGCACCCATGCGCTGAACATGCCGGCGGTCGCTCGCAGCAAGGGGCCAGCGAACGCGAGCGTAGCGCCGCTCAGGAGTCCGGTGGCGAGCGTGGTCAGTGCGACGCCGACAAGGCCGATCAGGCTCGCTCGGCGCGGCTGGCTTGCGACACGTGCCGCTGTGAGCGCGCCCACCAGGTAACCCACGTAGTTCGCCATGGCCCATTCGGCGCCCGCGATCGGGCTGAGATCGCCATCCCGAAGCATGAGCGGCAGTAGTGGTGTGAAAGCAAACCGGCCAATGCCCATGGCCAGGGCAAGCGAGAGGAGACCGGCGCCGACCACGCCGGCGACCGGCGGCGATCTGTCAGGAGTGTGCATCAGCATATTATGAAGCGCGCGGACCGCCCAGGTCGCATTCGCCGATCCGCGCAGGATGAGACCTCGGGCGAGCTGCCCTGATGCTCGCCGTGCGCGGCGAACAGGCGTATAAAGCGAAGCAGGTACCAACCCATGTTTTGTTACTTTGCCCATTTTCGTTTGCCGGGTGGCGCTGCCATCACGCTTGAGCCGGATTCGCTTCGACAGATCGCGCAGATCGTGGCATCGGTCGCGGAGCTTGAGCGCGGGTTGATTCATGTTCCCCCGCCCGCCGGCACCCGCCATGCCTTCCCCAATGATGAGCCGGGGCCACCACTTGCCCTGCAGGTCTACGCAAGTCGAATCGAAGCCCTTGAAGATGCGCTTCGGCCCGCTGGCGCTCTGCAGGCCCTGGGCGCGGCGGGTGGCATCAAGGCGCTTTGCGGCATGCGGGTCCAGCAGCAGATCATGTTGGTGCGGACGCTCCCTATTGAACCCCTCGATTTGGAGTTGCCGCCGCGTGAGACGCGCTGCAGCTATCTGGTGCATTACCCTGGTCAGGCGGCTGATCTGAGCGCCTGGCACCGTCACTACATCGACCATCACCCTGCGATCATGCGCAGGTTTCTGAACGTGCGCGAGATTGAGATCTGCACGCGCGTTGACTGGATCGGCGGACTACCCGGCATGCGGGTTGACTTCATGCAGCGAAACAAGCTGATGTTCGATTCGCCAGATGAGCTGAGTGCTGCGCTCACCTCGCCGGTGATCCGCGAGATGCGTGCCGATTTTCATCAGTTTCCAGAGTTTGCCGGTGGCAACGCCCACTACCCCATGCTGACCCTGGTCGCCCCGTTGCGCGCCTAGCGCGCCCTTCTCATGGAGAACTCACTTGGAAACGCTTTCGCTTACTCAGGCTCGGCAGATCATCGACGGAGCGCTAGCCCGCGCCCGGACCGAGAATTTCAAGCCGATGGGCATTGCGGTACTCGATGAGGGCGGCAATCTCAAGGCGTTTGCGCGTGAAGACGGAGCGAGCATGTTTCGCTTCGAGATCGCACGTGGCAAGGCCTGGGGTGCGGTGGGCATGGGCGCATCGAGCCGCGTACTCGCTCGGCGTGCCAAGGACAATCCCAATTTTTACGTGACGCTCGCAGCGTCAGCCGACGGACGCTTCCTGCCGCAGACCGGTGCGGTACTCATTCTGTCACCGAGCGGCCAGGTGATGGGTGCAGTCGGGGCAAGTGGCGGCTCGGGCGACGAGGACGAACTGATCTGCGCGGCCGGCGTGGAGTCTGCGGGTCTCAAGGCGGGCTGATCTGTAATCGCTCACCTGTCACACAAGGAAGCTGTCTTGACCTCTGCCCCCCCATTCAACGTTGCGACACTGCTCAATGACCTGGAGCGGGAGCTGCCCCCTGGCGTCGTGATGCGTGCGCCGATCGATGCCCGCCACCTCAAGGACTGGATGGTGTCGGCGCCCGCTGATGCGCCGCCTACCGCGTTGGCCCGGCCGCGCAGCACCGATGAGGTGGCAGCGGTGCTGCGAATCTGCAATGCGCATCGGGTTCCGGTGGTCCCGCAGGGTGGTCTCACAGGGCTCACGGGCGGTGCCACGCCTTCGGCGCACGCGGTGGTGTTGTCGCTGGAACGGCTTGCGGCCATTGAATCGCTGGATCCAGACGGGTCGGTGATCACTGTGCAGGCGGGCGTCACCTTGCAGGCGGTTCAGCAGGCTGCCGAGGAAGCGGGGCTGATGTTTGCGCTTGATATCGGCGCCCGCGGCTCCTGCCGGGTGGGCGGCAATGCGGCTACCAATGCAGGGGGCAACCGGGTGCTCCGTTTCGGCATGATGCGGGAATTGGTGCTGGGCTTGGAGGCGGTGCTTGCCGATGGTACGGTGGTGTCGGCCATGAACTCGATGCTGAAGAATAATGCGGGCTACGATCTCAAGCAGCTTTTCATCGGCACCGAGGGCACGCTCGGGGTCATCACGCGCCTGGTTCTACGCCTGCATCCCAAGCCGCGCAGCGTGTGTACGGCCATGGTGTCGGTCGCCAACTATCCGCAGGTGCTCTCGCTCCTGCGCCTCGCGCGCGAGCGGCTCGGTCCGACGCTCGCCGCCTACGAAGCGATGTGGCCGGATTTTTATGCGTTTGCGCGGGCGCAGCGGGGCTCGGTCCCCATGTCTGAAGACGGTTCGATTCATGTCCTGCTTGAAACGATGGGAACGGATGAAGCGCGCGATGCGGAGCTCTTCGAGGCGAGCATTGCTGCGGCGCTCGAGCAGGGCTGCGCGGTCGACGCAGTGATCGCGCAGTCGGGACGCGAGCGGGCAGCGCTCTGGTCGACGCGTGATGCCTCGGGTGAACTTGCGCGTGCATTCTCGCCACACGTCGACTATGACGTCAGTCTGCCTGTCGGAACGATTGGCGCATTCGCCGATGAGTGCCGACGCCGGTTACTCGCATCGTGGCCGGAAGGGGGTGTGGTCTGCTTCGGGCATGTGGCTGATGGCAACCTTCACGTCAGTGCCCAGATTCGCGAAGGCATTCGCTGCAAGGACGACATCGACCGCATCGTGTATGGATGTGTGGCCGAGTGGCAGGGCTCAGTATCGGCCGAGCATGGCATCGGACTCCTCAAGCGCGACTACCTGGTCTATTCTCGGAGTGAAGCGGAAATCGCGTTGATGCGCCGCCTGAAGGTGGCACTCGACCCCCATGCCATTCTCAACCCTGGGAAAGTGTTATGAATCGCTCAACCGGTACGAACAGTCTTTTCGCCTTGATTGTTGCGGCCGGACTCTCAACAACAGCCGCTGCCGATCCCGGTGCAGAGCGGGCCGTCACGCTCGTAAGCACCACCTGTGCGGCCTGCCATGGCGCAAATGGCCTCAGCATCAGCGAGACGATCCCCAATCTGGCGGGCCAGCGTGCCGGCTATCTCGAGAATCAGCTGAAGGCGCTGCGTGAGGGCAGCCGAAAAAGCGGCGTCATGAACGCGATTGCGGCACAACTGGGTGAGGCGGATCTGAAACCGCTGGCGGCACACTATGCGGCGCTTCCTGCCGCGCCGGTTGGCGCGCCTGCGCGCTCGGCGCCGTTTGCCGCGATGAGCGGCAGCAAAATGAGCTTTCCAGCAGATTATCGGGAGCGCTTTACTCACTATCTCACCATGAATTTCCCCGCCACCCGCCAGGTGCGGCGCTTTTACGCAAGCCCGCAGCTGCTGGCCGATCTGGCTGCCGGGGGCTCGCCCGCCGATGGCTCTGCTGTCATGGTCGAGGTGTATGCAGCCAAACTCGACGGCGAACGCAAGCCCATCGTGGGTCCGGATACCTTCTTCGAGGCCGAGCGCCTCGTGTTCTACACCGCGATGGCTGTGGGGACGGGATGGGGCAGCGACATTCCCGCGCTGATTCGAAATGGCGACTGGCACTACGCGGTATTTGGTACCGACCGGACAGTGCGGGCGGGTTTCAGTCAGGGCGAGTGTCTCGCCTGTCACAAGCCGCTTGATTCCACCCACTACCTGTTTACCCACAAGTCGCTCGCTGCGGCGCGTTCGCGCTGAGCGACGTCAAGCCCCTCGGTAACGTTATGTCACGGCAACGTCGAACATTTCTCGCAGCGGCTGGCGCCCTCGGCCTTATACCTGCTGGTTTGCGGGCGCAGTCAAGTTCTTCTCCGGTTCGTATCCTGGTGGGCTTTGCGGCGGGCGGAACCGTCGATCTCACCGCACGGGTCATTGCCGAGGCCATGCGACCGCTTCTTGCGCGTCACGTGATCGTTGAAAATCGGCCGGGGGCAGCGGGCCGACTGGTGCTCGAAGCGGTGAAGTCGTCCCCGCCTGACGGCGATACGCTCATGCTGGTTCCGCACGGACCGATGACGCTCTTTCAATGGATCTATCGGCAACTTCGATACGACCCAGTGAAGGATTTTTCGCCGATTGGACGCGTCTGTGTAATTGACTATGCGCTCGCCACCGGACCGGGCACGCAGGCCAAAACACTAACCGACTACATCACCTGGGCGCGCACCCCTGGCCAGCGCGCAGCCTTCGGATCGCCCGGCGCGGGCACCGTCCCTCATTTTCTGGGGCAGGGGTTCGGGCAACGTGCGGGTATCGATCTCGCCCACATCGCCTACAAGGGTGCGGCGCCCGCCATGGTGGATCTGATGGGCGGCAGTATTTCGATGGTGGTATCGCCGCTATCCGACTCGGTTGAGCAGCATCGAGCTGGTAAGGCGAGGATCCTTGCCACCACCGGCTCGCAACGAAACCCCGAACTCGCCGAGGTGCCGACGCTGCGCGATGCGGGGGTTGATCTGGTTCTCGATGGCTGGCTAGGACTGTATGCGCCAGCCGCAACGCCTGATACCCGCGTGCAGCAACTCTTCGAGGCGCTTCGCGCGGCGGTCATGACCAGTGAAGCCGCGCTGCGCCGACTCACGATCCGCGCGCTTCCGGCGGGTCCGGCAGAGCTCGCGCGCCAGCGCGATGTTGAAGCCCGGCAATGGGAGACGCTCGTGAAGGCATCAGGTTTCACCCCCGAGAGCTGAAACCAGATTTACGCAATCGCCCGGCGATTGAGCACCACGGGCAGCGTTCGAAATCCCCTGAAGCGGATTCGACGGTCACGCTCCGGAGGTGCAGCCGATTCGATCTCGGGATAGCGCGCCACCAACCGGCCGATGGCCACGCGCGCTTCCAGTCTCGCGATGTTCATGCCGGCGCAGGCGTGCGCGCCATGGCCGAAAGCGAGCTGCGGATTGGGACGGCGCCCGATGTCGAGCTGGTCGGGTTTGGTAAATATTTCCGGATCGCGGTTAGCCGCGCCGACACCGAGCGTGACGAAGGTACCCGCCTCAATCGTGATGACGCCGCGTCCGGTGACCGGATCGGCTGGCAAGTCGATAGCGGTGGTTGCCAGTCGGTTGTTGAGTTGCAGCGGACTTTCGAAGCGCAGCAACTCCTCCACCGCAGTCCCGATCAGCATGGGATCGCGCACCAGCCGGTCGAACTGGTCGCGATGCCGCATGAGGGCCTCCAGTCCGTTACCAATCAGGTTAGTGGTGGTTTCATGGCCAGCATTGAGGAGAAAGATGCAGTTGTGAAGGAGTTCGAGTTCGCTGAGACGCTCGCCGTCGGTATCGCCTTGGATCAGCCGAGTGAGCATGTCCACTTCGGGGTCACCAGGTCGTTGACGGCGTCGCGCCACCAGGTCGCGCAGATAATTCAGAAAATCCGAGACCGAGCGGTTGCCGCGCTCGAGCAGCGTGGCGCCTGGCACTGGCTCAAGCGCTGACAGTATGTCGATTGACCAACCCTGTAGCGGCCCGCGCTCGTCTCTGGGCACATCCAATAGCGAGCCGATCACCTCGACCGGAATGCGGGCGGCGAAGTCGCGGATCAGATCGGGCTGGGAGAGCGTCGCCAATCGATCGATCAGTCCATCGACCAGTTCGATGAGCCCAGATTCAATCCGCGTCACTGCACGCTGGTTGAGTGCCCCGGTCAGCAGCCGCCTGACCCGTGTGTGAAGTGGCGGGTCGCTGAACACCAGGCTGGTGGTGTGATGTTCAAAGAGTCGTGACCCAGCCCCGTATTTGGGCGCGAATTCACGCTTCTTGTCTGAACTGGCACCTGGGTTCCGATACACCGCCATCAGATCCGCGCAGCGCGTAAGAAGAAGCGAGTCGGTGGCCAGGCGATGCACTGGAGCATGGCGCCTGAGCGCGGCGTACCAGGGATACGGGTCGTCGATGAATCCGTCGGGCGGCGCCGCAAGTGAAAACGCGAGTGCGGCCCTCTGATCGGGTGCCGGGAGATGAGCCGAGGCGGATGTTGTTCGGATCATGGCCGACGCGACCTCAATCAACCTGCGCGCCTGAGGCTTTGGCCACCCGCGCCCATCGGTCGATTTCGGAAGCGATAAATTGCCCGAACGCCTGTGGGCTGCTCGGCGCAGTCTGCAGCCCCTGCCGCTCGAAGGCCTCGCGAATATCAGGGCGCTCCAGCCCCTGGGTGAGGACGACGTTCAGGCGGTTGATGATGTCGGGCGGTGTTCCGGCCGGTGCCACCAGCCCGCTCCAGAAATACGCGTCGTATTGCGGCAGCCCCGCCTGGGCGAAGGTGGGTAAGTCAGGGAAGGCGGCATCGCGGCGCTCGCCTGTGATGGCAAGCGCCCGGATACGGCCTGCCCGGAGCTGCGGGGCGAGCGTGACCAGACCTTCGAAGATGGCCTGCGCCTGGCCCGAGGCCACGTCGTTCAGCGCCTGGGCGCCACCCTTGTATGGGACATGGAGTAGATCGATGCCCGCGACCGATTTGAAAAATTCGGCAGCCAGGTGCGGGGGCGTTCCGCTACCTGCCGATGCGTAGGCGAATTTACCGGGCGCGCGTCGCGCCTCGGCGATGAAGTCATTGAGCGAAGCGGCCGGTACTGCACTGTGAATGGCGAGCACGATGGCGCCGCGTGAGACCAGACTGACGGGCGTGAAGGCAATCCGCGGATCGTAGGAGAGGCTTCGATAGAGACTGGGCGCGATCGCAAGCGTGCTGGTGCTGCCAAAGAGCAGGGTGTAGCCATCGGGCGCTGCCTTGGCTGCCGCCGCCGATCCCACAGTACCGCCCGCGCCGGGGCGATTTTCCACGACCACCGATCGACCAAGGCCCTCGGACAGTCGCTGAGCCACGAGTCGTCCGACGATATCGGTGGGACCGCCCGGCGGGAAGGGAACAATGAGCTGGACGGTACGCGCGGGGTAGTCCTGCGATCCGGTGGTTTGTGCGCTGGCAATCTGGACGCTGGCGAGGCCCGCGGCGCAGACGAGCAGAGCCGACACACTCAGGCGGCCGAAGGTGGCGATAAGGTTCGGTTTCATCAGAGTTCCTCGGTGGTCGCGTCGTAACGGAACAGCCAGTCGTATCGGTCTGAGATGCGATTGCCTGCCCACTCGCGTTCAATAAAGCGCCCGCCTTCATCCGGATCGGCGAGCAGCGGATTATGAAAACGCCACATGTTTGCGGCTGCACCCTCAAAGACCTTTGTGGTGCGTGCGAGCCGTGCGCGCTCGAATCGCTGTAGTGCCTCGTCTGGCTTGAAATCGGCAAGACACCGACCCAGCATATAACCGTCTTCAATTGCCATCACCGCACCCTGGGCGAGGAAGGGCAGCATGGAATGGGCTGCGTCGCCCAGCAGCGTGACCCGGCCGACGCTCCAGCGCTCGAGCGGTGCCCGGGTCATGAGGGCCCATTTATTAGGCGAGTCAATCTGGCCAACCAAGTGCTGGATGTCGTCATGCCAGCCTGAGAAATCACGTACCAGCTCAGCCTGCGACCCGCGATGGCTCCAAGACTCCACCTGCCAGTCAGTGCGCTCGAGTGCACCGACGAAATTCATGAGGCGGCCGCCGCGAAGCGGATAGTGAACGATGTGGCCGCCCGGGCCCACCCAGTTTGAGCCCACCATCCGCGCCATGTGGGCGGGCAGGCGTTCCATGGGAATGACTGCCCGCCACGCGACGACGCCGCTGAATTGTGCGCGATCGGGGCCAAAGAGACCCTGCCGGACGCGCGAATGAATACCGTCCGCCCCCACCAGCACCGAGCCGCTGACCCGCTCACCCGAGCCAAGGATGAGCGTTACGCCCTGCGGATCCTGTTCGAAGCCGGACACACACGCGCCCAGGTGGAGCGCATCGGGCTTGAGCGTGGTCACGGCCTGAGCGAGCACCTCGAGCAGATCTGGCCGGTAGACGGTGAAATAAGGAAAGCCAAAGCGTTCAATTGAGAGCGGCCCGAGATCGAACAGCTTCCATGTCTGGCCGCTTTGCCAGTGTCGAATCTCCTTGCCCTGTGCCTGGCATGAACGCGCGCTCAGCGCGTCGGCTACGCCCAGCGCGTGGAGCACCCGCGTGCCGTTAGCCGATAGCTGAACGCCGGCTCCGACCTCCTTGAGCTCGGTTGCCTGTTCATAAACATCGACGTCGATGCCCTGCCGGAGGAGCGAAGCCGCTGCGCATAGGCCGCCCACGCCGGCGCCAGAGATCACGATGCGGAGGGACTTTTGCATGGTCGAAAAACGCCGGTCTGTGTGCTTGGATCAGGCTAAGGGCTTGTGCGTCGCCCGCTGGGCACTGGAAGCGGTTTGGGGCGAGCATTCATATCCGTTTGGCGATGGCACCACGCCCGCGTTGCCCGTCAGTCTAGCTCAGGAGGTCCGACAATGATTACCTGGTTTACTCGCCGACTGTTTGCCATCCGCTACCTGCTGATTGCGGTCGGGGTTGCTCTGCCCGGGGCGGTGCAGGCTGACAGCTATCCGTCGCGGCCGATTCGTCTGGTGGTACCGATTGCGCCGGCTGGGATGGTGCCGCTTTAGATGAACCCCGAACAATTCACCGCTTTTGTGCGAAGCAAGACCGGTCGTATGCGCTCGATCATTCGGAAATCGGGCGCCAAGGTTGAATAAGGAGGGTCATGAAGATGGATCATGGTCGCGCCCAGCACCCTGTTCGGCATCGCACCGGACGCCGGACAGGTGTTGGGCTCAATGCCGCTCGATGCTTACTTTGCTGTAGCCAGCATCGCATCGGTGATGAGGCGCGGGAGCATGCTACCCAGGTAATCGGCCAGTACCTTGTGCGTTTGTGAGCTGGGGTGAACGCCGTCTGCGAACACGTAGGTGGCGTCGGCGCCAGCGGCGCGCAGCGAGCCGGCATTGGAGACCACCGCGTTCGGTGTGGAGCAGTAGAGCGAGCTCGGGTTATTGCGATCGTCAAACTGAGCGGCCGCCGCGGTCTCATTGATTCCGCATGCTGTGCTCGCAAGCGCCTTGCTTGGCTCGGTGTCGACCGTGACTTTGAAGCCGTAGTCTGCCGGCTTGGTGAGGACAGCAGTGAGAATCGCGTTTGGATCGATAAACGCGATGTTTTGCGCCTTCAGTGCCGTTGCAAGCGTACCATTGAACACTTGAAGCGACAGCGCGCTCAGGCCAGCCGCACTCGCGGCACCGCTCGCTGCGCCAGACGGAGTTTTGCCCATATCGGGAAGGCCGATGACCACCAGTGAACTGGCGTTCGCAGCCTTCAGGCGGCCGGCTTGCTCTGCCAGCTGTTTTGCAGCGGCGCCTACCGCTTCGGCTATTGCCGGCTGGCTTTGCCCGCTCTGAGCCTGAATGAAAATATCGTTGGCCCCGGCGAAGACGATCACCAGGTCGCCGACCTTGAATTTGCCCTCGCCAGGGCTCCCCAGGTGGATATCGATCTGCTCTTTGACCGGGATGGTGGACGCAGCGTTGAATGCGCTTGTACGGTCATAGTTTGATGCGCCGGCGGCCGTACCCCGATTACCGATTCCAGGTTGTAGCGCAACGCGCGAACCACCCTGTGCATAGTTGGTGCAGGTAGTGCATCCCGACTGCAACAGATTCGCTGATGGCTGCGTGCCGCCCATCAGCATGGCGGGCTTGATCGCGTACCCATAAGAGGCTGCGAGATGCTCGACCCACACCTTTCCGGGATTGGTGGTGAACTTGCCGCCCCAAATCGAGGCAGATTCCAGCGACGGCAGTGGCGTGGCAGGGTTGAACCGCTGCTGACCTGACGCTGCGTACGACGCCCACACCGTGTAGGTGCCGCCATCGGTCAGGCTGTCACCAAACGCGATCACGCGTTTGATGGGTTTGATGTCGCCAGCGTCGCTGGCGTTGAATTCCTTTTTTGCCGCCTTGGCAACGAAGTTTTGTATGTCATCGAGAGATTTGCTCGTGCTGCGAAGCGCGAGTTTCAAGTAATCCAGCTGACTGTCGATGGTATCGCCGAACTTGAACGAGGCGGAAAGCGGCTCGTAAGTGGACAGGTCAATCCGCGGATTGACGCTTTTCAAAACGTCGTTCACGCTGGTTTTCGCCGCGGCGAGCTTGGCTGGCGTGAGTTGCTGTGCTTTGACTAAATCAAATCCGCTCGAGAAAAGCCTCTTTATCCCGTCGGTATTGGTGGAGCCGGTAGCCTCGACCGCAATCAGATGGGTAATCGGGGTGACATTGGTACGCCCTGCGTCACTGCTCGCGATGGAGAAATACGGCTCGGTGACTGGTATCCCGTTTGCCGTGCCCCCTGTGCTCTGTACGAGGTATGGGCCGATCCCGAGAATGCCCAGCGCTTCAACGCGTGGGATGGTGACGCTACCGGTTTTTGCGGTGTCGACCACCTGCAATACAGCGCCGTTCGAGCCCTTCAATACGACCGTTGCACCGAGGATCGGGTAGCCCGAGGAGACGTTGACCTCGAGGGCTCCCGGCACATCGGTATGAGTGGAATCCGAGCAGCCGGTGAGCAGGAGTGACGCTGCAAGGGATATGACAAGGGTAGCCTGCAAGGCGGATCGACGAAAAGCTTTGGGATTCATGACATGTCTCCTTTGTTGGTCATGTTGATACGCCTGTTATTCGCTGTCCCGAAGGTTAATCCGGAACGCGGCCCTCGTACAGTCATCGCGCCCAGTCTTTTTTCCAAACGACCCGGGGCTCACGCGGCAATGTGTCATAGTCGATCCTGCCATGCCGTACGCTATCTCATGACCACCGTTATTGCCGATACCGGCTCGTTGATCGAGAGCCGGTATGCCTGGCTGCGGCTGGCTGCGAGTCTAGTATTCATGACGCTGTCGAGCTGCGGCATGTACGCCATCGTTGTGGTGCTGCCTGCGGTGCAAAGCGAGTTCGCGGTCGACCGCGCGGGTGCGTCCTTGCCCTACACGCTCACCATGATCGGCTTTGGGATCGGTGGCGTGGTGATGGGACGGGTGTCTGATCGGTTTGGTGTGCGGGTGCCGCTGGCGATCGGCTCGGTGACGCTGGGCGTAGGCTTCGTCGCGGCCGCCCACGCGCCAGGACTCCTCAGCCTGTCGATCATTCAGGGCGTGTTGATTGGGTTTCTCGGCACGGCTGGCGGATTCTCGCCGCTGATTGCCGATGCGTCGCTCTGGTTCAACCGTCGCCGCGGTATTGCGGTCGCCATCTGCGCAAGCGGCAATTACCTCGCTGGCACGGTGTGGCCGCCGATCGTCCAGGCGCTTGCCGAGAGTTGGGGATGGCGGTCCACCTACATCGGCCTGGGCGTGTTCTGTCTGGTCACCACGCTTCCCTTACTTGCCATGTTCCGGATCCGGGCGCCGCTTTCCGATGCGGGCTCCGCTCAGGCTGCTCGCCCGAATCCCGGGCCTGCAGGCGGATCGGCACAGTCCGCTCCTCGGATCGGGGAGCCGGCTCGCTCGGGCGAGGCGGCAGGCCCCGTTCAGCCTGGGAATGCTCGTCCTTTCGGTATGCCTGCGAACCTCGTCATGGTCCTACTCTGCGGAGCGGGGGTCGCCTGCTGCGTGGCGAT
>SYIM01000074.1 GCA_005798775.1 Burkholderiales bacterium | reverse complement strand
GGGCAGGCCAACGATTCCGCATTTCAGGGACATGGCGATTCCTTCGGAGCAGCTCGCAGCGCAGACGCCGCGGCGGGGAGCGCCATTGTACTGATGCGCTTCAGTTGGGGAGGCGGGCAAGAACCCGCACATGGAGGGGCCGCACGAAGGTGGCGCCACCCGCGGTCATGAAGGGCTCGAAAGCCGCCCGCACCTCGGCGACCTTGGCGTCGTCCAGGCGATGGTCGGCGTAGCTTGGCCGCATCTGCTTGGTTTCGAACGCTTCGAAATTTGGAAAGGTGCTGGAGAGTCCGAAACGCCGCTCGGCAACCTGTCGCCACCGGCCGGTCTGCGCGATCGCCTGATCAAGCGCGCGTTGCGCGGCGGCGCGCACGACCCCCTCGTCGTTGAAAAGGCGAATCAGCGAATTGAAGGCGCCGCCATAGACCGGCTCGGACACATAAAAAAGGCCGCCGGGCTTGACCACGCGCGCCACCTCGCCAATCGCCTGATCGATGAGGGAAAGCGGCACATGATGGAGCGACTTCAGCATGATCGCCAAATCGAAGCTCGCCTCGGCAAACGGAACGGCTTGCGCGCCTGCTTCGATGAACTCGATGCCTGGCTGGGGGTTCGCGAGGCTTTTCTGATGCTGAACCGCGTCGATCTCGAGCGCGGCAATCGAGCAGCTTGGAAACCGCTTAGCCAGCCGGCGCGCCATGTCGGCCGGTCCGCATCCGAGTTCGATGATGCGCTGGGCGCTGAGCCCTGCAATGGCGTGAAGTTCGTCGAGTTCGTCAGTGATCAGGGGCACGCGGTCGGGGTCGGCGGCGACATTCATCGGGGAATCTCGAAATCCTAAGGAGGCCGACGGTAGCGCCGTCCGGCCTGTGGGGTCAAGGCGCAGGTCCGCTGGGGGCCCGGTGCGCCCGGGCAGAGCCCAACTAAGTCGACTGCGATCCGGTCGAGCGATACCCGCACCGATTGCGTCAACCGCCAACAATGCCTACTCTCTGCTCCCATCATGGCACCCACCCTGGAAGGCAAGCTCGTTGTCGCGATCTCCTCGCGCGCGGTGTTCGATTTCGAAGAAGAGAACCGTGTTTTCGAGGGTGGCGACGCGCAGGCCTACATGGCGCTGCAGCGCGACCGCCTCGAGCAGCCGGCCGCCCCGGGTGTCGCCCATGCGCTGGTCAAGAAGCTGCTCGCCTTCGATCCTGTCGATTCCCCGCCCGAGCAGCGTCGGATCGAGGTGGTCGTGCTCTCGCGCAATGACCCTGTGAGCGGACTTCGGGTGTTCCGCTCAGCGCGCCACGAGGGGCTGCGACTCGAGCGCGGTGTGTTCACCAGTGGACGTACACCCTGGCCTTACCTGGTACCGCTCGCGGCCAACCTGTTTCTTTCGGCCAACTCAGACGATGTGCGCGCGGCGCTCGAGGCGGGCTTTCCCGCTGCTCGCGTGTTTCCGGAGTCGGTGAAGGCCTCTGAATCGCACCCTGATGAGATTCGGATTGCCTTCGACGGTGATGCCGTGCTGTTTTCCGATGAATCGGAGCGGGTCTATCAGGCGAGCGGGCTCGATGCCTTCCAGCGCCACGAGGCCGATCGCGCGGCCAATCCGCTGCCACCCGGCCCGTTCAAGCCGCTACTCGAAGCGCTCCATCGGCTGCGTGGCGGCTCGGGCGCGCCCATGCGGATCCGAACTGCGCTGGTCACCGCCCGCAGCGCCCCTGCCCACGAACGCGCGATCCGTACGCTCATGGCCTGGGGGGTGGGTGTTGACGAAGCGATGTTCCTGGGGGGGCTTGGCAAAGGGCCCTTTCTTAAGGAGTTCGAGCCTGATTTCTTCTTTGATGACCAGACCGGGCATGTGCAGCAGGCCTCGCGTTTCGGGCCTGCGGGCCATGTGCCAGCGGGCGTGGCCAACGAACGCCCCTGACGCGGGCCAGCGCGGCACAGCGCTCGCCCGCGTCGGACAGCAGCGCGCAAGCGGTTCAGCCCTTGGGCTGGGTATGTAGTTTTTTCATGGCCTGCTCGATTCGGCCAGCGAGCAGGTCGGGAATACAGCCAAGCCCAGCGTCGATCACCTGATCGATCCGCGTACGATCATCGCGTGAGGGCCGATGCAGCACGAAATCAATGACCGCCTGCTCGAGCAGAAGCGTGCGCGGATGACCGATTCCAACCCGCATGCGCCAGAAGGCGGCTGAACCGAGCCGGGCGGTGATGTCCTTCAAACCGTTATGACCCGCGTGACCGCCCCCCTGCTTGAGCTTGGCGATACCGGGCAGCAGATCGAGTTCGTCATGAATCACCAGCACGGCTTCCGGTGGAATCCGATAGAAACCAGCCAGCGCGGCGACCGCCTGCCCGGACCGGTTCATGAAAGTGGTGGGCTTGACCAGATGGACCGGTTCGCCGCCCGCATTAAGGCGGGCTAAGTCACCAAAAAACTTGCTTTGACGGGCGAATGTCGCCCCGTGCACACGAGCGAGCGCGTCGAGAAACCAGAAGCCGGCATTGTGGCGCGTGTCGTCGTATTCAGCGCCGACGTTACCAAGCCCTGCGATCAGGCGGATGCCGCTCATGGTCGGGGCACCTCGGGGCGCATGCGAGCTCCCCGAGGTGACGCGAGGCCCGGATTACTTCTTGGCAGCGGGCTTGGCGGCCGGTGCAGCCTTGGCGGTGGGTGCCCCCTTGGCGGGCGCTGCGGGTGCAGTCGCAGGTGCGGCAGCGGTTGTGCCCGCGGGTGCTTCTTCCGCGCCCGGGATGGTGACCGTGGCCACGACCGGGTTTTCCTTCGCGCGCAGCACCGGCGAGACGCCTGCCGGGAACTGAATGTCACGGACGTGGAGCGGCTTGCCAGCCTCAATGTTGCTGAGGTCGACGTCGATGAAGCCCGGCAGATCTTTGGGCAGGCAGGTGATATCGATTTCGGTGAGCACGTGGCCGACGATGCCGCCGGACTGCTTGACCGCGGGCGAGGCTTCCTGGTTACGGAAGTGAAGTGGTACGCGCATGTGAATCGGGCGATCAGCTGATACACGCTGGAAGTCGATATGCATCACCTGCTGGCGATAGGGATGCCACTGAATATCGCGCAGCAGCACCTGTTCCGCTTGGCCGTCGAGTTCGATGTCGAGAATGGACGAGTGGAAGGTCTCGACGCGAAGCGCGTGGTAAAGCGGGTTATGTTCAATGGCAATGGGCGTGGGTTCATTGCTTCCGCCATAGAGGATGCCGGGAACCTGATGGCTGCGACGCAGGCGGCGGCTCGCACTCGATCCCTGCTCTTTGCGTGTGGTGGCGACGACTTTCATCGTGCACTCCTTTCAAATGCGAGCCTTGCGACTCGCGTAACCCGGAACCCGCGACCAGGATACCGGGCGTTGCTGACACACCCGCAACAAATGTCGTCGCGGGCACCTTGAAAAACCTGGACTTCAAAAGCTAGGGAATCGGTGATCAGTCCACAAACAGCGAAGACACCGAATCAGCGCGGTTGATGCGCAAAATGGTTTCGGCAAACAACTGCGCGCAGGAGAGCACGCGGATCTTGCCGCAGGCGCGCGCCTCGGCAGAGAGCGGGATGGTGTCGATCACAACCAGCTCATCGAGTGCCGGGTCTTTGACCCGATCGACGGCTGCACCCGACAGCACAGGGTGTGTGCAATAGGCAAGTACCCGCTTTGCGCCGTGCTCCTTCAGCGCCGCCGCTGCCTTGACCAGCGTGTTGGCGGTGTCGACGATGTCATCCATGATGACGCAGGTGCGGTCCGACACATCGCCAATGATGTTCATCACCTCGGAGGCATTGGCTTTGGGCCGGCGCTTGTCGATGATGGCCAGATCCGAGTCGATTCGCTTGGCAATGGCGCGCGCCCTGACCACGCCACCCACATCGGGCGAGACCACCAGCAGATCGTCGTAAGGCGACTTGTGCAGATCGGCGAGCATGACCGGCGCCGCGTAGATGTTGTCCACCGGGATATCGAAGAATCCCTGAATCTGATCAGCGTGCAGGTCCATGGTGAGGACGCGGTCAACGCCCGCGATCTGCAGCATGTTGGCCACCACCTTGGCGCTGATCGCAACCCGCGACGAGCGCACGCGCCGGTCTTGGCGCGCATAACCGAAATAGGGCAGTGCAGCCGTGATGCGACCGGCCGATGCGCGCTTGAGCGCGTCGACCATGATCATGACTTCCATGAGGTTGTCGTTGGAGGGCGCGCAGGTGGACTGCACCACGAACACGTCTTTGCCGCGCACGTGCTCGAGGATTTCCACCATCGCCTCGCCATCGGAGAAGCGGTCAACGGTGGCTTTGCCAAGTTTGAGCTGCAGGTGGTGGGCGATGTCAGCGGCAAGCTTGGGATTGGCATTGCCGGTGAAAACCATCAGGCCCTCGGGCGACAGCGACTCCGCGTGACGACGATATCCTGAGAGCATCGAACCACCTGACTAATGCACAGACAAAGCGCTGACGGGGTATCTAGCGGCCGCCGGCACGGAGGGTTTGGCTGAGGAGGTAGGATTCGAACCTACGCATGCCGGAATCAAAATCCGGTGCCTTAACCAACTTGGCGACTCCCCAATGTGGTGTTTCTGCCGAAACCTGCCCGGTGGCAGGGCAACCGGCTGAATCGAAGCCTTTCAGGCAAACGCCCAATTGCGAAGCGGATGCCGCGCAACCGACCTGACCACATGGACGGATGCCCCTTTGCAGAGCCTGTTGCCGGTATCGAGGAAACCGACAACCGTAGCCAAACAACCTTCCGGAACCGGCAGAAAAACCGTGGAGCCCGACCCGCTCATTCGGGTAAGCCCCGGATCAACTCCAACCGAACGGGCTGCATCACGGAGAAGCGAAAGTGATTCCGCCACATTCGGTTCCAGCCGAGCGGCAACTGGCTCGAGATCGTTCCTTCCGCGAAACGCCGGTTCGCCTCGCAAAAGGCCTTCAAGTTTGAGTGGTTTCGTATCGCGTGTCAAACCAGGATCCCCGAAAACCCGGGGTGTTGCCATCCCTACACCCGGGGCGATCAGGACATAGGCTCGCCCGGGTTGAGGGCAGGCGGTGAGCTCATCGCCCACACCTGTGGCGTAGGCGGTTTCACCGAAAATGAAGAACGGCACGTCGGCGCCGAGCTGCGCGCCGATCGCAGCGAGCTGCCCGGGGGTGCGCCCGAGCGCCCACAAACGGTTGAGCCCCATGAGCACGGTGGCCGCGTCGGAGCTGCCGCCGCCGAGGCCGCCGCCAATGGGAATCCGCTTTTCGAGACCGATTTCGACGCCCAGTGGGCACTGGATCTGTCGCGCAAGCAGACGCGCGGCGCGTACCGTGAGATCGGTGTCGGGATCGATGCCGGGAAGCGTCCCCAGCCGCCCGATCACGCCATCGTGCCGCACGCGCAGATGGATCCTGTCGTCCAGGTCAACCATCTCGAACACGGTCTCAAGCAGGTGATAGCCATCTGCCCGGCGGCCGGTCACATGGAGGAACAGGTTCAGCTTCGCCGGCGCCGGCAGATGGCGAAGCTCGGTGATCATGAGGCGGTGTCCACGATCAGCCTGAGCCGTAACCGGCGATCGGCGGCAACACCTGCCGCAGGCCACGACAGCTGTAGCGTACGAACCGAGCGGCCATCGAGCCAGTTTTCGACCCGCAGTTCCCAGCCAGCCTCTTGACCCACCCAGCTTTGTCCGGGGCCTGCCTCGCCAGCGGGCCCGAATTGGCCCTGCAGCCAGGCGGACAGCCGCAACACCGGCACGCGCCAGCCGAACAGCTGTTCGGTGAGGGATTCGACCGACGTCGCCTGGTAGTGACGTCCCTGATGATCGGTGAGCCGCGCGCCCTGATGGTCGACCTGCGCCTGCGCGATCGTCTGGCCGATGGGAGTGGACAGTTCGAGAAGTGTTTTACCGTCGCGATGGGCGAGCCGGAAACGGCCGCTCGCGTTCTGCGTCTCACCCGGCGCGCCAGGTTGCGTGTAGAGCGCCGAGAACCTGCCGGCCCATTCACTGAGTGCCGGGCCACGCTCGGGCTCAGGCGGTGTGGCATCCGGGGCCAGTGCGGCGCAGCCACCAAGCACCAGGGTGGCGGCGAGCGCAGCAACTACCCCGCGACGAGGGTGAGCCGCAAAGGTGAGCCTAGCCTCTATTGCCGCCTCGAAGGCCCGCCGGGCCGTGCTCATAGGCTGATGTTGAGCCGGACGAGTGTCTCGCGGAGAACTTCATTGGCAGGTTCGCGGTCACGCGCGTCGCGCCACAACCGCCTTGCCTCATCCTGCATGCCCGCCTGCCACAGAACTTCGCCCAGATGCACGCCGATTTCGACGTCAGCACGGAGCGCGAAAGCCTTGCGCAGATAGCGAATCGCGCCTTCGAGGTCGCCGCGCCGGAATAGCACCCAGCCCATACTGTCGAGGATGTGTGCATCATCGGGCGCAAGCTCAAGCGCTTTTTCGATCAGGCGCTGCGCTTCGGTGAGCCGCAGGTTGCGATCGGCGAGGGTGTAGCCGAGGGCGTTGTAGGCATGGGCATGATCGGGCTTGGCCTCGATCAGTTTACGAAGGCTTGCCTCGAGCAGGTCGAGCCGGTTGACCTTTTCAGCGGCCATCGCGTGGTCGTAGAGCAGGTCGGTGTCGTCGGGTTGGCGTCCGAGCGCATCGTCAAGCACTTTGAAGGCATCGGCGTATCGACCGGCCTCGCGGAGCACCTGCGCTTCGACCGCGACAAGGCGGGCGCGGCCACGGGGGTCGTCGGGGATGTCTTCTCGAAGCACGTACAGTGCTTCGTCGACCCGCTTGAGGCGCCCGAGGAGAAGCGCCCGGCGGATGCGTGCGGTGTCAACCTGCTCGCCGGAATCGATTTTCGCATACCAGCCGATGGCGTCTTCGAAGCGCTTTTCCTCTTCGGCGATTTGACCGAGGAACAGCATGGCAATGGCGTTGTCGCGGGCGATCTCCGCAGGCAGGTCGAGATAGCGCTGAAGGTAGCTCTGGGCAAGGCTGCTCTGGCCGGCCTGCGCGGCCACCTGGGCGAGTGAAAACAGAATCACCGGATTGGTGGGGTCGAGCGCGAGCGCGGCTTCGAACTGGGCGCGCGCATCATCGGCGCGACCCGCCTGGGAGAGCAGACGACCGAGCGTGAACCGCGCCTCGAGCGAGCGCGGTTCACGCTCGATAAACCGTTCGAGAAGCGTGAGCGCGTTGGTCAGTCCGCCCGGCGCGCGCGCCCCGTAGCGCGCGGCCATCACTGCTGTGTTTTCATCACCAGGTGCGAGCCGATGCGCCTCAGCGGCTTCGGTTGCAGCGCGTTCATGGGCCTCGGCCGCAGAGGCGACCGCTGCGAGCGCAAGCCGCGCCGCTGCAACCGACTGATCAGGCGCTGCCAGGCGCTCGAGAAGCGCAAGCGCCTGCTTCTTGTCGGGTGCCCGAAGCAGCGCCGCCTGCAGACTTTCGTAGGTGTGCGCCAAGGTGCCATCTCGGCGGGCGCGCTCGAGCCGGGTGCGCAGGGTGGGTTCGGCCGCGGAGAGCGCACCGGTGCTGAGTTGCAACGCATCGACCGTTTGCGCGGCGAGCCTCGATCCCGGCTCGATCTCGAGCCACAGTTGCGCTGCGGTGAGCGCCCGGTCAGGCGCACGCGCGGCGAGCGAGAGTTCAGTTGCGCGCTGCGCGAGTCGGGGGTCGCGGGTTCGCCGCGCAAGTGACAGGTATGTGGCAGCGGAACTGCCGACATCTCCGCGCTGAGCGGCGATCTCGGCTGCCAGCACCTGGAACAGGATCTGCGGCGAGAGGTCGATCTCGGGAAGCGCGCGCGCGGCGGCGCTGGCCGGTGCCTGATCGGCGGGCGCCTGCGCGACCGCAAGCCCTGCCGCTCCGGCGAGAAGCGCTGCGGGCAGGAAGCCGATCATCAGCGAGCCGAGTCGTCGGCCGGGTGAATTCATGTGTGTGAGGAGACAGGCGATTGAGGTATGAGGGGCCGTAACGCCTGTTTCAGGCGCAGCCAGCATGCCCGGATGGTAGGTTCAATTACACTGGCTCGCAAGCAAGGACCCCAACCGACCCTGTCAATGCCTGAATTGCCTGAAGTGGAAGTTGTCCGCCGCGGTCTCGGACCGCAGGTCTGCGGAGCTACAGTGCGCGCCGCGCAGGTCCGCGAGGCGCGGCTGCGCTGGCCGGTGCCGGTTGATCTCGAAGCAAGGCTCGCGGGTTGCACCGTGCTGGCGGTTGAGCGGCGAGGCAAGTACCTGCTTTTCGATGTTGGTAGCGGTACCCTGATCGTTCACCTGGGCATGTCCGGTACGCTGCGCTGGTTTTCGCAGGCCCCGCCCCTTATCGCGCACGATCACGTCGATATCGTCACCGACCGCGGAACGCTGCGCTACAACGACCCCCGACGCTTTGGCGCCATGCTCTGGCATGACGCATCGGGCGGCCCGATCTCGGCCCACAGCCTTCTCGCAAGCCTGGGGATCGAGCCGTTTGATGCGCGCTTCGATGGGGCCTGGCTTTATCGCGCATCGCGCGGCCGGCGGGTGGCGGTCAAGCAATGGCTCCTTGCCGGGCACTGTGTGGTGGGCGTGGGTAACATCTATGCCTCGGAAAGCCTGTTTCGCGCCGGTATCCGACCGACGGTCGCTGCGGCCCGGCTGTCACTGGCCCGCTGCGATCGGCTCGCCCAGGCGATCCGCGTAACGCTTGCCGAGGCGATTGAACGGGGCGGCAGCAGTCTGCGCGATTTCGTGGGGTCCGATGGCAGCGGTGGCTACTTCCAGCTCGACTGCGCTGTTTACGGGCGCGCGGGCGAACCGTGCAGGGTGTGCGCTGCGCCGGTCAGGCTCATCCGCCAGCAGCAGCGCGCCACCTACTTCTGCGCCTCCTGCCAGCCGCGCTAGGCCGGGCAGAACCCTCAGCCGATGACAGCCGGGCACGCTTTTGCCGAAGGGATCATTCGCTGGCAGGCGCAGTTCGGACGGCACGACCTCCCCTGGCAGGGCACGCACGACCCCTACCGCATCTGGCTCTCCGAGGTGATGTTGCAGCAGACCCAGGTGCGCACTGTCATTCCATACTATCTCCGGTTTCTTGACCGCTTCCCCGATGTGGCCGCGCTCGCCGCAGCGCCCCTCGATCGGGTAATGGAGCTCTGGAGCGGACTCGGTTACTACAGCCGGGCGCGTAATCTTCACCGCTGCGCACAGAGCGTGGTGAGGGAGCACGAAGGGCACTTTCCCGACTCGGCCGCAGCGCTCGCTGAACTACCCGGAATCGGACCCTCCACGGCTGCAGCGATCGCCGCGTTTGCGTTCGGGGAGCGCTCGGCGATTCTTGATGGCAATGTGAAACGCTTGCTCTGTCGGCATTTTGGCGTGACGGGCTGGCCTGGCGAACGGCCAGTCGAGCAGAGGCTCTGGGCGATCGCCCGGCGTGAACTGCCCGAGCGTGATATCGAGCGCTACACCCAGGGCCTCATGGACCTGGGGGCGCAGACCTGTGTACGCTCGCGCCCGCGTTGCGACGGTTGCCCGGTGGCGGCGAGTTGCGTCGCGCGGATCGAGGCCCGTCAGTCTTTGTTGCCGAAGGCAAGGCCGCCCCGCGCGACACCGGTTCGCGAGGCGGGTTGGCTGGTGATTCTGAATGACGATGCGGTGCTCCTTGAGCGTCGCCCGCCAGCCGGCATCTGGGGTGGACTTCTCAGCTTTCCCGAGGTCGAGCCGGGCGAGCGCGAGCGCGCAGCAGAGGCGGCTGCCGCGCGCTTCGGTGTTGCGCCCGTACGGGTGAGCGCACTTGCCCCGGTGTATCACGCGTTCACGCATTTTCGCCTGATCGCTTACCCGATGCTGATCGAGGTCGGACGCGGCGGCGCGCTTGCCGGCGAGTCACAGGCGCGTTGGGTTGCGCGGGCCACGGCGGGCGAGCAGGCATTGCCGCAGCCTGTACGCGGCCTTCTCGAACAACTCTCGCAACCGCGCGGACCCGATCCGGCTCCAAGGAAGCGGCGCAACCCGACGGACCGCGGGTAGTGCCCCTCAGATCACCTGTTCGCGCTGCAGTATCTCGTGGATGAGTGCAAGCCGGCGAAGCGGGTCGGTGAGCGCCATCAGCATCTGCCGCGATGGCATTGACAGCGGCAAAAGTTCGGCCAGCCGGTTGGCGATCCAGCCCGCAGTCTCGGGTGTGTAGGGCTCGGCGAGGATGCGGCGAGCCGGCTCCGGTTCGCGGGCGCAGATATCGTCGATCACGCGACGAATCAGGATCGAGCAGGCGGCGAAGGCTTCGGGAACCTTGACCTCAGGGTCGTCATCGATCAACTCGACCGTGGCGCGGTTCAGCCCGTTTGCCTCCACGCTGCGCTTAATCACGGTGAATCGGGAAGTGCCCACGGTACGCAGTTGCAGCACGCCCGGCTCGGTCATGTCCCAGTCGTCGATGCGCGCCATGCAGCCGGTTGATTCATGATCGGCAGGCGTACCGACTTCCCGTCCCTGCGTGATGAGACACACGCCAAACGGATGCGAGCGGTTCATGCACTCGCGCACCATGTCCATGTAGCGCGCCTCGAAGATACGCAGCGGCAGCACGCCGCCCGGAAAGAGTACGGTACCGAGCGGAAAAATGGATAGCTGCAGGGGGTTTGGGTTCATCGGTGTGCGCCTACGGCCTGCTCGCGCATGGCGACCCCGCGGTGCCTGATTAGCACCTGCTCCCGATTGCGAAAATGGGCGGCGAGTCGCTCGACGCAGTACACCGAACGGTGCTGGCCGCCAGTGCAGCCCACCGCCACGGTGAGGTAGGTGCGGTTCTCGAGAATGTAGTGCGGCAGCCAGTTCTCGAGAAAACGCGCGACATCGCCCACCATCTGCTGCACAGCCGAGATGCCATCGAGGTAACTAGCCACCGGGCGGTCCAGACCGTTGAGCGGGCGCAACTCCGGCACGTAGAACGGATTGGGCAGGCATCGCACATCAAACACCAGATCAGCGTCAAGGGGCACGCCGGTTTTGTACGCAAAGGATTCAAACAGCAGGGTGAGTGCCGCGCGGTTGGAGCCGACCACGTCGCGCACCCAGGTGCGCAATACGTTCGGATGCAGGTCGCTGGTGTCGATGGAGATGCCTAGCCCCTCGAGTTCAGACAACAGGTCGCGCTCGTGCGCGATCGATTCGGTAAGCGTGGGCACTGCCGCGCCGGGGGTTGCCAATGACAGTGGGTGGCGTCGGCGGGTTTCCGAGTAACGCTGGATCAGGGTGTCGTTACGCGCATCGAGAAACAGTACTTTCACGTCGTGGCCGTAACGGCTCAGTGCGCTGGCGAGCGACGGCAGTTCAGCGAGTTCGCGCCCGCCGCGCGAGTCGACGGCGACCGCGACGCGCTCGGCGCCCTGGTCGCTGAGATGCCCGATCACTTCCTGAAGAAAGCGCACTGGTAGATTATCGATGCAGAAAAAGCCGTCGTCCTCAAGCACCCGTAGGGCGATCGATTTGCCGGATCCGGAAATGCCTGTGATCAGAACGACACGCATGGCTTGATCTTACGCGAGCGGGGTGTGTCCCGGCGTCAAGCACCTAGCTGCCGCCGGTTTCGATCATCTGGCGCTGGCGTTCAACGAAGTCACCCATCGTGTCGAAGCCGCGCAGCTGCAGCACGGTGCTTCGTACTGCGGCCTCGGTCAGCACCGCGAGGTTTCGACCTGCCGCCACTGGAATCACGACCTTTCGAATGGGTACGCCCAGCACTGCCTGTGTGAGCGCCTCGAGCGGTAGTCGCTGATATTCGTTTTCCATGGTGCTGCGGCGAACCAGATGTACGATGAGCTTGAGTTTCATCTTCGGTCGCACCGCGGTTTCGCCGAAGATCGTCCTGATATCAAGAAGGCCCAGCCCCCTCACCTCCAAGAGATTGCGAAGAAGCGGCGGGCAGCGCCCCTCGACTGTATGCGGTGCGATACGACTCAGATCGACCACATCATCGGCCACCAGTCCGTGGCCGCGGCTCACCAGTTCGAGCGCCAGCTCGCTTTTGCCCAGCCCGGATTCCCCCGATATCAGGACCCCCATGCCGAGCACATCCATCAGCACGCCGTGCATCTGGCAGGTTTCTGCGGCGGCCTTGCCCAGGTAGTGTCGCAGTATGTCGATGACGCGCGCCGCAGACAGCGGACTCGCGATCAGTGGCATTCGATCGCGAGTGGCCGACTCGATCAGCGCGCCGGGTGGCTGCAGGCTGTCGGCGACGATGACTGCGGGCGGGTGACCAGCGACCAAGTCGGTGAGGATGCCCTGCTGGCGTGCCACGTCATGGCGTAGGAAGAAGTCAAGCTCCGGCTGACCGAAGACGTGGATGCGATTGGGGTGGATCAGGTTCAGGTGGCCGATCAGATCGGAGGGCTCGGCCGCGGTTTGCGCCACCTCTCGCGCCTCGCCCTGTCTGCCGGCCACCCAGGTAAGGCCAAGCTCTTCCGCATTGGCGGCGAACAGATCTGCAACGGTAACGCTCATCTCGGCGCTCCAGGATTCGGATAGTGCGTGAGCTTAGCGTTTCGGGGCGCGCCCGAACTCAGGCCGCCGGGCGGCAGGGCTCCCAGACCGCCAGCGATTGATAGAGGCGCTCGCAATCAGCCTCGCAGTTCATCTGGTTACGCATCGCCGGATCGGATAGCAGCTCAGCCACCTCCGACAGAATCTCCAGGTGCTCTTCGGTGGCGTGTTCAGGTACCAGCAGAAACACCAGCAGGGAAACCGGCTGCCCGTCGGGAGCGTCAAATGCGATGGGGTCGGTAAGCCGCACCACGGCCGCGCGCGCCTCGCGCAGGCCCTTGATGCGCCCGTGCGGAATGGCGACCCCTTCCCCGAGCCCGGTTGAGCCCAAACGTTCGCGCGCGAACAGAGAGTCGAAGACCCGGCTGCGCTCGATTCCGTAAAGGTTTTCGAAAAGCAAACCCATTTGCTCGAAAAGACGCTTCTTGCTGGTTACCGACATGCCGACCACCACATTGGTCGGCGCAAGCAACCGGTTTAGACGACTCATGGAGTTTGACTCCGCACCCTGTCGGGAGGACGCCCCGCAGGGTTGCTCGATCGGATCGAAAGCGAATCCGGTGAAAAGGTGAGTTGAGTATACAAGCGTCCGGTATTTCCGACGAACGATCGTGCTGCGCCGCAACACATCCCGGTGTTGCGGCACGCCAACGTACGTGACGTGTGCCCTGCGTTGTCCTGGGACAACCACCACGCCCAACCCCGCTCGCCAGGATCAGAGCGATTTCCGCTGGGCGACAGGCGCGATGCGCAACGACTCGCGGTATTTGGCGACGGTGCGGCGGG
>SYIM01000073.1 GCA_005798775.1 Burkholderiales bacterium | reverse complement strand
GCGGTCGTTCCAGTCAAGGATGCGGGAGAACACCTCGGCCCCGACCACCAGGGCCCGGGTCGCCATGCCAGTCCGGATCATGGAATCGGCGGTGGCAAGCGCGTAAACGAACCCGCTGCAGACTGCCTGGACATCAAAGGCGGCACCGCCCGGGTTTCCGAGCGCCTTTTGCACCAGACAAGCTGTACTGGGAAACACGAAATCCGGCGTGGACGTAGCAACAATGATCAGATCTATTTCGGCCGGTTCGCGCCCGGCCGCCTCCAGCGCAGCGCGCGCTGCGCGGGTGGCAAGGTGGCTACTGGCGGTGTCGGGATCAGCCAGGTACCGCTGCCGGATTCCGGTTCGCTCAACGATCCAGTCGTCGGACGTCTCGACGCCCCGCGCCGCCAGGCGGCGCACCAGTTCGGCGTTATCTACACAATCGGCGGGCAGGGCGCTGCCTGTGCCCGAGATTCGGGAATAACGCGACATGTCAGTGCACCCCAGCCGCAGCGGCGACGCTGGCTGGCGGCCTGTCGTCTCGCGGAATGGCCGCAGCGATCTGTGCGGGAAGGCCATTTCGACAGGCGTCCGCGCAGCGTTGCAGCGCCATCTCGAATCCGGAAGCGTCAGCGGACCCGTGGCTTTTCACCACCACACCGCGCAACCCTACAAGACAGGCACCGTTGTAGCGACCGGGATCGACGCGGTGCTTGAAGCGCCGCAAAACGGGCATCGCGGCAAGCGCCGCCAGCCGGGACAGGAAACCGCGACCAAACTCCTCCCAGATCATCTGTCCCAACATCCTGGCAAGCCCTTCGGAGGTCTTGAGCGCAACGTTTCCTACAAATCCGTCACAGACGACCACGTCAACGCGGCCCTCATAAATGTCGTTACCTTCTACATTACCGACAAAGTTGAGCGGGCTATCCCGAAGCAATTCGGCAGCCTGCCGAACCGCATCGTTTCCCTTCATGACCTCTTCGCCGATATTGAGAAGCCCCACCGAAGGGCGGTCACGGCGATCAAGCGCGGTCACCAGCGCAGCGCCCATCAAACCAAATTGCAAATAGTGAACCGGCTCGCAATCGACGTTCGCGCCCAGGTCAAGCATGGTGGTGACGCCCCCGCGCATGTTGGGGAGTTGCGACGCGATGGCCGGCCGATCAATGCCGTCGATCATCTTGAGCACAAAACGCGAAGTCGCCATGAGCGCACCGGTATTGCCGGCGCTCACGCAGCCGTCAACCCGCCCCTCCTTCACCAGGTCAAGCGCCACCCGCATGGAGGAATCCCGCTTGCCGCGCATGGCCTGGGCGGGCGCTTCGTCCATCCCAACCACTTCCGATGCGTGCTGAACCTGGAGTCGCTCGGAGATCATCGGATCGACCGACAGGCTGGCCAGCGCGAGGCGAATATCCTCCTCCCGCCCTACCAGCGTGCAGTGCGCATCTGTCACGTGCCGCAAGAACGCCAGCGACGCAGGAACGGTGACCGCAAGACCGAGGTCGCCGCCCATGCAGTCGATCGCGATGCGTACTGTCATGAGCAGAACCCGCGCTCAGGCGCGGAGATCACTCGTCAGTCTTGGTCTTGACGATTTTCTTGCCCCGGTAAAAGCCGGTGGGGCTGATGTGATGCCGCATATGTGCCTCACCGGTGGTTGGTTCCACCGCAAGGGGGGGCGCTGTTAAAAAGTCATGCGCCCTGTGCATGCCGCGCTTGGAAGACGACTTCTTGTTTTGCTGAACGGCCATCTTTGGCTCCGCAAACATAAACTCTTGATTCTACCATGACGAAGGCTTGCGCTTCAGTGACCGGAGTGCAGCAAATGGGGAAGGAGGCGCCAACTCATCGGTGGACGATGCTGTCTGACCCGACCCTGTTGACCGTCCCGACAATTCGGGACGGTCGCAATGCCCGTGGCTGGAAGCTGGTGGAAGAGCAAGAATCGCCTCGTCTTCCAAAAGTTCCAGCACCAAAAACTGGCGACTCGCCACCAGGACATCGAGCTCCTCTTCCGTGTCATCGATCTGCCCGGCCTGTATCTCGTTTGTGGCCAGCAGAAAGCCACGGTCGATCTCCAGCGGCCAGTGCACCACGCCCAGACAACGTCCACACGAAAGCCCGAGCGTGGCGCTCGCGCGCAACCTAAGACGCAGCTGCTCGAGGCCGGCCGCATCGCGCTGCCGCCAGCCGTCTATTTGCCACGCTACCTCGCCCTCACCGCTTGCCAGCAAGGAGGACAGGCGGCTGAGCGCGACCACCGGGACGCAGCCCTCAAGGCTGAGCCCTGCACGAGTCAACTCAAAGGCGTCGATTTTCGTTGGCATTAACTTCTTTCTATCATATGCGGATGAAACTTATCCTCGCCTCCACTTCGCGCTATCGCCGCGAACTGCTCGAACGACTGCACGTGAGCTTCGACGCAATCCCGCCGGGTATCGACGAAACCGCGCATCCCAACGAACGGCCGGGGCCGCTCTCGCTGCGTTTGTCTGTCGAGAAAGCGGCAGCGGTATCCGAAGCCCACCCCGACGCCGTGGTCATCGGATCGGATCAGACCGCAACGATCGACGGATTGCAGTCGATCGGCAAACCCGGCACCCACGAGCGCGCGGTCGCGCAGCTCCGGGCTGCATCCGGCCAGGCGCTGGTCTTTCACACCTCCATGGCAGTGGTGCGCGCTCGCGACCGCTTTCAACGCACCATCACCGTGGACACCCGAATTCGGTTTCGCGTCCTGACCGATCGGGAGATCGAAGCCTATCTTCAAGCTGAAAACCCGTACGACTGTGCCGGCGCCGCAAAGTGCGAAGGGTTGGGGATCAGCCTGCTTGAATCGATCGAGTCGTCAGACCCCACCGCGATCATCGGGCTGCCCCTCATCTCGCTGGCGAGCCAGTTGAGGGAAGCGGGCATCAGTATCCCCGGACCACTGGCCAGTCATCGGTGACTGGTTCGCCCTCTCCAGGTCGTCTTTGGCTGATTCCGACGCCACTTGGCGAAACGGCCGATCCGCGCCTGTGCCTGCCGCCCGACACCTTCGCAATCGCCTCTCGCCTCCACTATTTCATCGCTGAAAACGCCCGGAGCGCGCGGGCATTCCTGAAGCAGCTCGATCTTGACCGCCCGATTCAGCAGATCGAGATCCGCGAACTGAGCGAGCACACTCAGGCCGCTGAGCTGCCAGGCCTTCTTGCACCGATACTGGCGGGGCAGGACGCGGGGCTTGTTTCGGAGGCGGGCTGCCCAGCGGTCGCCGATCCGGGCGCAGCACTCGTGGCGCTCGCCCACCAGCATCGGGTTCCAATCCATCCGTTAATCGGCCCGAGCGCGATTCTGCTCGCGCTCATGGCAAGCGGCCTGGGAGGCCAAGCCTTTGCATTCGTGGGCTATCTGCCGCAGCCACCGGACGCAAGACTTCAGGCGGTTCGAGCACTGGAGCAACGCTCCGTGTGTTCGGGCGAAACCATTCTGATGATCGAAACACCGTACCGAAACCAAGCGATCTTTGAAGCACTGTTGTCGGGACTGTCTGGCGATTGCAGGCTGATGGTTGCATCCTCGCTGACACTTCCCGACCAGCTGATCCGGACCGAGCGCGTGGCGGATTGGCGAGCTTCCCCGGTACAGCTCGCCCGTGTACCTACGGTGTTCGGCATGGTTGCCCCGGGCCAGACTCGCACCACGAAAGAACGGTATCGCCCACGGTAGCGGGCATCCAGACCCCGGCACTAGCGCAGTGTCACGGACGTCTTTCGGTTCCGATTAACGGGTCACAGCCGCCGGGCTCACTCATCGAAGCGTCATGGCTGCCGCCGCCCCCTTCAGCGCGGCGTTCACTGACTGCATTGCCTGGGCCCCGAACCGGCGGGCAAGCCGATCAGCCAGGCTCTCATGACGCGAAAAGTCCACGATCTCTTCGGCCTGGAACACGTCTCGCGCCACCGAACTGAGCGAACCCAACCCATCGGCCAGACCCAACTCGATGCTGCGTGTCCCGGTCCAGACCAGCCCTGAAAAGATTTGCGGGTCGTCTTTAAGCCGTTCACCGCGACCCGCGCGAACCGCTTCGATGAACTGCCGGTGAATTTCGTTCAGCATCAGCTGCGCGTGGGCGCGATGGGCTTCGGACTGCGGCGAAAACATGTCGAGAAACGCCTTGTTTTCGCCCGCGGTAATTAGTCGGCGCTCGACGCCAACCTTTTTCATGACTTCCGAAACCCCGAAGCCGTCCATCAGCACGCCAATTGACCCCACCAGGCTCGCCTGGTCAACATAGATTCGATCGGCCGCAGCTGCGATGTAGTACCCCCCTGAGGCACACACTTCCTCCACCACAGCGTGCAGTGGAGTATCGGGGTACTTTGCACGCAGCCGGCGAATTTCCTGATAAATGATCCCGGACTGCACCGGGCTGCCGCCGGGGCTGCTGATTCGAACCACCACCCCCGCGGTTCGCGGATCGAGGAACGCAGCCCGCAAGGAGTCCACGATGTTCTCGGCCGATGCTTCGCCTTCGGAATCGATCAGGCCGCGGATATCAACCAGCGCGGTGTGGCGACCAGGACCTCCAAGATGCGGACCGGCGGCGCCTTTGAACCAGGCCAGCAGGGACAGAACGATCAGCGCCAACCCTACAAACCGAAAAAAGATCTTCCAGCGGCGGGCCCTGCGCTGCTCATCAATGGTCGCGAGCAGTACGCGCTCAAGGATCTGGCGCTCTGACGAAGGGGAGGAGGATGCGTCGTTCATGGTGAGGGTCCGTTCAGGGTCGGTGGCCAGGATGCAAACACCGAACCCCCTGATTCATAGCATGGCACAGGGCGCAGCCCGCGTCCCCGACAAGGCCCTCCAGCGCAGCGGCCATCACCGGGGTCATATTGCGCCCCGTGAGTTGCGCAAACGAGAAAGCGACGCTCGTCATCGAAAAACTCTCCAGGTTGCCAGTCGAGCTCTACCGGTACATGCGCGCACTGGTTCAGAAAAGCACTTACCCGTCCGGCATGTCGAACCGCGAAAGCCTGCAGGGGTGCATGAACGCCCCGCGCGAGGGTAAAGCGAACCCCCGCACCGCCCTCAAGGAGATCAGAACCTGCACAGATCCGATGCGCGGCGGGGGGGTCGGACGCGCGCTCGTCTGTGCTCATGACAGACTCACCGTCGGATCTTTCGCGCCAAACCGGCTAAATAGCGCCAGTCGTAGATCAGGCACGCTGTCAACCAATATCAGCGAGGGTTCACGCAACAGTTGCGACCGCTCGTGGGCACCGTAGGTGACCCCGATCGCAGAAGCGCCAGCGGCCCGCGCCATCCCCAGATCATGGGTGGTGTCGCCAATCATCAGCATGTCCGAGGGATCAATATCCAGTTCGAGGGCGAGGTCCTGCAGCATCCAGGGATGCGGTTTGGGCTCCCCCTCGTCGGCGCAGCGCGTGGCAACAAACCGCCGACGCCAATCAAACTGATCGAGTGCGCGGTTGAGCCCCTGGCGCGATTTGCCAGTGGCGACAGCCAGCGCGATACCCGCCTGTGTGAGTGCATCGAGCATACGCTCGATTCCCTCAAAGGCGCCAAGCTGCGCATCTCGCGACATGTAGTGCACGCGATAGCGTTCGATGTAGGCGGGTAGACGTTCCTGGGTGAGCGACGGGACCGCCAGCTGCAGCGCATCGTGCAGGCCAAGCCCGATCACGTGCGAGGCCTGCGCCGACGTGGGCACAGGCAGCCCGAGATCACCTGCCGCATTTTGCATGGCAATGACGATCGCCCGGGTGGAGTCGACTAGGGTGCCATCCCAGTCGAAGACAGCTACTTTGGGCGCAGCCGCGCTCATTGGCCCGCCCCCGCAGGCCCGCGGTCGGCCATGCTGGCAAGCGATGCCCACTTCACCGGCGGACTTCCCGCCAGACCGATGGCCTGAAAATCGGAAGCGGGATCAACCTGCACCCGCATCCGACCTGAGCCATCGGGGTGGCTGACCTCAAGCCGCCAGGCGTGCAGATACATACGCTGCAGCCCGCGCTTGGCGAACAGACGGTTGCGCCCGAAGTCACCATATTTGTCGTCGCCCACGATTGGCGTTCCTTCCTGTGCAAGATGAACCCGAATTTGATGCGTACGCCCGGTATCGAGCCGAGCCATGACCAGCGACACATCGCCAAGGCCCTCAATTTCAAAGCGCGCCAAGCCGGTCACGCGGGTCTGCGCCTCGCGCCCCTCTTCATCAACCACCACGCGCCGGTCGCCATCGGGTGCCGCCAGCCGGCGCAATGCGTGGCGAATCACCCGAGTGCGGAGCGGCCAGCGCCCGGCCACCACCGCAAGATAGAACTTAACCGTGTGCCGGTCGCGAAACTGCTGCTGAAGCGACAGAAGCGCGGGTCGTCGACGCGCCACCAGCAACGCGCCCGAGGTCTCGCGGTCGAGTCGGTGGACAAGTTCAAGAAAGTGCGCCTCGGGCCGGTTCAGTCGCAAGGCCTCGATGACGCCCAGCGAGATACCACTACCGCCATGGACGGCCATCCCAGCGGGTTTGTCGAGCACCAGCAAATGTTCATCCTCGTGGACGATGGGCGGTAGCGAACCCCGAGGCGCCGCCCGCACGCCGCGCCTCCTCGCATCGGCAGGGCGCGCTTCATCAGCGTTCGCTTTCCCCTCCGGCATGCGAATCGGCGGGATTCTGACCCGGTCGCCAGACTGAAGTCGCCGATCGGCATCTGCACGCCCGCCATTGACCCGCACCTGGCCGCTGCGAATGAGGCGGTAGACATGGGATTTGGGGACACCGCGGCAAATCCGGATCAGGAAATTGTCCAGTCGTTGGCCATCATGATTTTCATCAACGGTTACCGATGAGGCGGACACCGCGGGGGCGGCGGTACCTGGGCTTGATGCAGATCGAACTTCAGCTTTTGGACGCAAACCGTTCAAGTTGCTATACTTTCGTGGTCGTATACCGGCCCGGCATCCAGTAACCGAGCTCGAACCCCACGGCGAGCGGACCACACAGGGTCCCGCCTGGCGCAGAGTCGGACGCGGTCGATCCCGATCGGAATTTTCACTTCGGAACATCTTTCCGTAGATTCTACCGGTCAGTTCCTCGCGCGTTGGCCTTGATCGTTGCGCTGCGTATTCGACAGGAAGAACACTGACGGGCGGCTATCCGGTTTTTATCCGGTGGCGCGCAGGTCGATGCGAAATCTTCAGAGAAGCGTTCAGGCGGGTCGCCCTTTTGCGATCCGTTACCAGTTGGATTTTCAGGTGATACAAACTCGCTCTGTTCCCCACCGCAAGCCGCCCGATCCAGGCGGCCGCTGGCGTGGTGCGCTCGCGTTCGCCCTGATCGTCCCTCCGGCTGCGCGGTGCGCGCTCCGGCGACATCACTGACACCGCGCCTCTCTCTTCCGTTCGCATCCCTGCTGGTTGCTGCGCGAGGCCACGCCTCTTTCGCGCGGGAGTCTTTCGCATGAAGCGAATGCTGTTTAATGCTACGCAAGCAGAGGAACTGCGCGTAGCGATTGTCGATGGTCAGAAGCTGATTGACATCGATATCGAATCCGCCGGTCGCGAGACCCGCAAAAGCAACATCTACAAAGGAATCATCACCCGGGTCGAGCCCAGCCTCGAGGCATGTTTCGTCAATTACGGTGAAGAGCGCCACGGATTTCTGCCCTTCAAGGAAATTTCAAAGGCTTTTTTCAAAGCGGGCGCAGATGGGCGGTCCCGCATCCAGGATGCGGTGAGCGAAGGGCAGGAGCTCATCGTTCAGGTGGAAAAGGAAGAGCGTGGCACCAAGGGCGCCGCACTCACCACCTTTATTTCGCTCGCTGGTCGATACCTGGTTCTCATGCCCAACAACCCTCGCGGCGGCGGGGTATCGCGCAGGGTTGAGGGTGAAGATCGTCAGGAACTTCGCGAGACGATGGAAAAGCTCGAACACCCCGCTGGCATGAGCCTGATCGCGCGTACTGCGGGAATCGGTCGAAACGCCGAGGAGCTGCAGTGGGATCTCAACTACCTGCTCAAGCTCTGGAGCGCCATTGAGAGCGCCGCCGGCTCTGCGCTTGGTCCCTTTCTCATTTACCAGGAATCGAGCCTCGTGATTCGGGCGATCCGGGACTACTTCACTGCGGATATCGGTGAAATCCTGATTGACACTGACGACATCGCCGAGCAGGCCCGGCAGTTCATGGCGCATGTCATGCCGGACACAGTCAACCGGGTGAAGCGATACCGTGATGACGTACCGCTCTACTCGCGCTTTCAGATTGAGCATCAGATTGAATCGGCGTTTTCGCGGGTCGTGCCATTGCCTTCGGGTGGATCCGTGGTCATTGACCACACCGAGGCGCTGGTTGCCGTCGACGTGAACTCGGCCCGCGCGACCAAAGGCGCTGACATCGAAGAAACTGCGCTGCGTACCAACCTTGAAGCGGCCGACGAGGCGGCGAGGCAGATGCGCCTGCGCGACCTCGGCGGGCTGATCGTCAT
>SYIM01000072.1 GCA_005798775.1 Burkholderiales bacterium | reverse complement strand
GAAACAGGCACTTAGACCACCTTAGAGGGTGGTCCTTCGCTTTGTGGGGAACTTGTGTAAGCGTGGGATTCCCCGCCGCGTCAGGCTAACTCGTCGAGCAAACGCTGCAAGACGTGGACTAGTTCCGGCAAGGAGCGCTGGACAATATTCCAGACTGTCACCGCATTCACAGTTGCATAGCCGTGAATCAACTGGTTCCGAAATGCGACGATTTGCGCAAGATCGGGGATTCTCGCTGCGAGCGTCGAATCCTGCTTCGCCAGCTGGCTGAGGGACTCTCCGATAATCTCGAACTTGCGCTCGACCGCAGCCCGAATCAGATCGCTCGCTGAATACTCGGCTGCATCAAGACCCTGAGTAAAAATCTAGATCGATTTCGCTGCCTCACGAGCGTCCCAAAGATAGGCACTCGGATCACGCGCCATAGACGCCCTGCCAACTACGATTAATATCTGATAGCGCGTAGGGGTTCCGAACAGCGCCGGTCTCCACGAGATCAACGCTTCGCCCCAGAAGCTTCTCAAGCTCAAACTTCAGCCCGAAAAAGCTATTTAAACCTGTAGCCGCCTCAGGCGCGAACTCCACCAGAAAATCAGCATCGCTAACTGCACGGGAGTCGGCAGCCCGAGCCGCCGAACCGAACAGTTCTAACCTGCGAACTTTGTACCACTCGCAGATTGAGGCGATCGCCGGCAGGTGCTGGAAAATTGAGGAATGCACGGATTAAAACTATACCGAGCAACGGTTCAGAGCAAATACAGGCTGACCAAAGTTAGGCCGGCGAACGCGTTCACTACGACACGAAACAGGGGTTGGGGCGGTGGCGGGCGCCGAACCGCAGAAAGCGGAGCAGACGCTTCGGGGAAACTCCAATACAAACATGTCAGTTGCCAACACCCGCGGGATGGTTGGCGAGCATCGACAAACGCAGGACTCCAACTCAGGCAAGTGACCCTTGATGACCCGCTGAACAGTTAACGCGTCGATCTCGCCGAGGTAGCTATGAACGAGAATATTCTTGAAGCCACTGATATCTCGGCAAGGGATACCAGGAAATGCCGCCTTCAGAGAATCGGGAATATGCTGGGTTAACTCGGACAATGTCTGCAAATTCCTCAGGGCGGCATCGTAGAGAATGTCGTCGCGAGTCAGGTCCCCCTTGCCTCAATGCGCCGAATCTTGGCAATCGCATCGAGAACATGCTGAGCGTGCGGCCGCCACGACTTCTTCACAGGTCGACCGCTTCCTTCATGATCCGCTCACGCAGATGGAGACTCAGTTCATGCGCCGGAACGAGGTCGACAGGGCGCCCCAGTAGTTCCGCCAGCTGGCGGGTAAGGGGCAGGCGCTGCGCGAACAGATCGTATCCCGGATCAAATTCGATCAGAATATCGATAGCGCTCTCAGGACCTTCGTCCCCTCGAGCGACCGAACCAAACACGCGAAGCCTGCGGGCGCCGAATTTGTCGCCAAGCAGATCGATTGCAGCTTTTTTGGCTCGTACCTGGTTGAGCAGCATCGGGGTCTCTGAAACCGGAGGTTATCCACTACGCCAAGGATGGCAGAAATAAAACTATATCCGGCCGTCCCTAGTCAGCGATACACCCCATCCCACGGCTTGCTCTCCACCTGCGCGCTCTTGCCATCGGCGCTCGCACTCGGCCGGTTCAACTCAAACATATTCTCGGCACTGAGAAACGAATAATCCATGTAGCCCAGGCGCGCGAGCGGCTGAAGCGCAGCGATATCCACCCGGCCGTTGCGAATCACCGCATCATCGATGTACATCCCCACCACGCGACCAATGATGAGCGTATAGCTCGACTCACCCTCGCCGCCCGGCCCCGGGAGGCGAAACATCTTCCAGAGCTTGCACTCGAGCGCAACCGGGCTCTCGCCCACACGCGGCGCGCGCACATAGTGCCCCGGCACGGCGGTGAGACCCGCGAGCAGGAACTCGTCCACCTCGGCCGAGACCGGCGCCGAACTCATATTCATCTGCTGCGTGAGCGCGCGCGTGGCGAGCGAGCACGTGAACTCGCCTGTGGCCTCGATATTGCGCTGGCTGTCCTTGTAGCCCTGTGACGAGAACATCACCATGGGCGGCTTGTCGGCGATGGCGTTAAAGAAACTGTAGGGGGCGAGATTATTTACGCCCTCGGGCGATACGCTCCCGATCCAGCCGATCGGGCGCGGGACCACCACAGCCTTGAATGGATCATGGCGCATACCGCGCTGGTTGGTTGCAGTATCGAAATGCATGGGGTGCTCCGTGTGCCGAAAAAGCGGCTCGTTGAATGCGAGGCCGCAAGCGTACCGCAAGCGATCGCTCTACGCCGGGGTAAGATTTGCGGCATGAGCTCGTCCCCTCCCTCTTCTGCGGAGCGACCGATCCCGCGCTGGATCGGGGCCGCGCTGCTCGTTGTCATTGCCTTCCTCTTCAGCAGTAACCACGTGGCCGCCCGACTCGCCTTCGACCACGGTGTCACGGTGCTCACCGCAGTCACCGTCCGGTCGGCTGTCACCGCGCTTGCGGTGTTCGGCCTGCTGATGCTGTCGGGCGTTTCGCTCCGGCTGCCTCGCACCACGCTGCTCCGCGCGGCGCTTGTGGGCGTTCTGATCGCCGCCCAGAGCTACTGCCTTTATGCGGCAGTGGCGCGGCTTCCCGTTGCACTCGCGCTTCTCACTTTCAACACGTTCCCGATCGTGATCGCGCTCCTCTCCTGGCTCTCCGGCGGGGAGCGTCCCTCGCGACGCACGCTCTTCATGATGCCGGTGATCCTGAGCGGTTTGATCCTCGCGCTCGACGCCGTGGGCTGGATCGCACGCGGGCCGGTCTTGGGCGACACCATGCTGGCAGGCGTGGCGTTCGCGTTGGGGGCCGCGCTCACCTTCGGGTCGGCCATGCTGCTCACCCAGGCCTGGCTCGGATCGGTTGACGGGCGATTGCGCAGCATGCTCACGATGACCGTGGTAGCGATCATTGCAGGCACCGCTGCCCTCGCTGGCGAGGGGCTGCAGCTACCGGTCGACAACGAGGGCTGGCTCGGGCTCGGCCTCCTCACCGTGCTGTATGGCACCGCCATCACCGCGCTCTTCGTGGTGTTGCCGCGTATCGGCGCGGTGAACAACTCGCCCATCATGAACATCGAACCGATCTCGGCCATGTTCATCGCCTGGGTCGCCCTCGGTCAGACGGCGGTTCCCCATCAGATTGCGGGTGCGCTGATGGTGGTGGGCTCGGTGATCTATCTCTCAAGCGGAAAACGCTAGGCCCCCGCTAGCAAGCCCTCAGGCGGGCTCGCGCAGCCCCGGCCGCAGCAGCATCCGCCCGAATGCCTGCCCTGCCTCGAGCACACGGTGCGCATCGGCCGCGCGCTCGAGCGGAAGTTCGCCGTTGATCACCGGCTTCACCATCCCCTGCTGCACCAACGACAACGCGTCCTGCAGCTGGTTGCGTGACGTGCTGATCACGCTACGAATCGTGATGTCGCGCAGAAACAGTTGCGCCGGATTCAGTCGCACAAAGTCACCCGTCAGCTGTCCCACGAAAATCCACCGCCCGCCCATGGCCAGGCTTCGGCGCGTGGGCTCAAACAGCACGCTGCCCACGTTATCGATCACCACATCAACGCCTTCGCCGTTCGTGAGCTCCTTGATCTGCGCGGAGAAATCCTCGCCGCGGCCGCAGACCACCACTTCATGCGCGCCCCACTGCCGCAGTCGCTCGGCCTTGTCGGGTGAGGTGGTGACCGCAAACACCTGAGCGCCCGCCCCGCGTGCGATCTGAAGCCCGTGCACACCCAGCCCGCCCCCCGCGCCGCTGATCAGCACCCGCTCGCCAGGCCGCACCTGCGCCACGTCGCGAATCGCGTTCAGCTCGGTGCCAATGGCACACGAAACGATCGCTGCCTGCGCGAGGTCGACGCCCGCTGGCACGTGCGCCACGTTGTCATCCCCGACGCTGACATATTCGGCGTAGCCGCCGTTCAGGTCGGCATCACCCAGAAATTCGCGCTCGTCACACGATGTTTCGCGACCGCTGCGGCAAAAGCGGCAAAACCCGCAGATGTATCGGCGCTGTGCCGTACACACCCGATCGCCGGGCTTGAATGCACGTACACGCGGCCCCACCGACTCCACAATGCCCGACACTTCATGCCCCGGAATGAGCGGCATGCGGATGCCCCGGCGAAGCACGCCGTTACGCGTGACCACATCATGAAAACACACGCCACACGCCTCGACGCGAATCCGGACATCGTTGTCGCGCAGCGCCGGAAGCGGCACGTCCTCGAGTTGAAGTGCCTCGGCCTCACCCGCCGCACGAACCACCATGGCACGCATCGTCAGCTCCGCGCTTTTTTCCAGGCCTCAAACCGCAGCTTCTGTTCAGTATTGGGCGGATAGAGCCCTGGGAGCGAGGCGCCCGTCTTCACCTCTCCCATGATCCAGGTCTCAAGAAGCTCCTGGTCAGTCGCCATGTTGGCAACGTCCTCGACAAGCGCCGCGGGAATCAGCACTGCGCCATCGTCATCCAGCACCACGACATCATCGGGAAACACCGCCACACCGCCACAGCCGATCGGCTGCTGCCAACCCACGAAAGTGAGCCCCGCCACCGAAGGCGGCGCCGCCACCCCGTCACACCAGACGGGGAGCCCGGTGCCAAGCACACCTTCCACATCGCGCACCACGCCGTCAGTGACAAGCGCGGCCACGCCGCGCCGCGCCATACGTTCGCAAAGGATGTCGCCGAAGATT
>SYIM01000071.1 GCA_005798775.1 Burkholderiales bacterium | reverse complement strand
CGTCTTTATCAACGCGGCCGAGGGTGGCGATGACGCGGTTACGGGGGTTGCCGGAATCGTCGCGGAAGGCTTCGGCGAGCTGGGCGTAGACGCGCCCGCCGCTGCGGTTGAGTTTGACAAACATGTCGCTACTGTAGCGTCGAGTCAGATTTCTTGTCAATCGTACAAGACTATGACGTGGAACTACACGATTTTCCAGAAATCAGACTCTAAGTTCTTGATTTCTCACGCAGGAGGTAGTCGAAATTGCTCAAAAATGAGGCAAAAGTGACGAACTCGGGGGATTCGGTCAGGTCTCGACGGCGCGCACGCTGTCATAGCCCTCACGGACGGTACGTCAGGCAGCGGGCTGGTCGCAGCTTCGCACATTGCTGGCGCTGCGGCGGGCGGCCTTACAATCGTGGCGGGCGGTGCCATGATTGGCATTGCAGCGTATCGGCTGAACAAGGCCTCACAGCGTCGCGAAGCGATCCAGCAGGCGATCGCGCCCGCGGAGAATCAGTCAAATAGCGACGTACTCACCCGCGCCGGACAGCACGCAGTCGAGCGTCGCTCCACCCAGATCACCAACTCGAAGTGGAATATCTTCAAGGGCGTGCTCGGGGTCGTCAGCGGGTCGCTCGCGATCGCGGCCATCATGGCGACCGGCGTGGGGGCGCTTGCTTTGGGCATCGCCGCGCTCGGTATCGGTGTCGCCTCGGCAGCAACCAGCATCGACATGCTCTGCTACGGTCGTCGCCGCGCCAAAGCAGACGTCGCGCTTCGTAACGAAGTTGGCACCGAGCAGGCTCGCGCCGAGACCTTGGAGGCTTTCAAGACGACCGCGCGCGACGCCGCCACCCAAGCAGGCGAGCCCCAAGCGTCCGATGAAGCGCTTGACAAGCAGGCCCACGCAGCGCTCATCGCACGCAACCCCTACTATGCCATTCATGTCTTTGCCGAGGCGCTGACCAAAGCCGACACCGATCCGGACCGAAGGGCTGCGCTCGAATTTCTTGAGGCCTCAGGCCTCAATGGTTCGCGATTGGAACAGGTGCGATTGCTGTCAACCGAAGCCGCGACCGCGGAAGACAAGCAGCGACTGGAAAAATCCATTGAATCCCACATGCTTGCCTGAGCGCACCGGGCCGGTTCTCACGCCTTGGTCGGATGCTCGTTGTCCGCGATCGGCGAACCCGGCGGAGGGGTCGTCAGCTGGCGCCATAGCTGCCACTCCGACACCGTGAGCCGGTCGCCGCTTCGCGCAAGTGCTTCAAATCGTTGGGTATCAGTGAGTAAGCCAAGTTGCCGGATCTCGCTGACCAATGATTTGAAATGCTCGACAGCATGCTCGGGGCGTTCAGCAATCTTGTGGAGCGGCAGCTTGGCGAGATCGTCGGCCGCTTCGCGCTCGCGCCTTGCCTGTTCGATCAGGACTTCGACGTCTTCCGCGGATAGGTGCAGACGCTTCGCCTCGCGATTAATCACCTCCGCGTCTTTCTCGGAAAGCTGTCCATCGGCCAACATGTCAAAAAGTTCGTTCTTGAGTGCATCGCGCTCTTTGTGAAGCTGGTCTGAAAACGCTGAAGACAGCAACGCAGCGGGAATCGCGAAGATGCCGATTCCGATCAGCGCAAGCACAATAGTGATTGCCCGACCCGCCGGTGTGACAGGCGAAATGTCGCCATAGCCCACCGAGGCGAGCGTAATCACCGCCCAGTAGATCGATTGCGGAATATTTTCGAACTTGTCGGGCTGCGCTTCATGCTCAAACAAGTACCCCAGGCTCGCAGTCAGGACCACGAGCAGCAACATGATGAACGCCGCTGCGGCCATCACGGGCCACTCCCGCACGATCACCTTGGCGAGCGTTCGGGTCGCACCGGTGTAACGCGTGAGTTTGAGCAGGCGTAGCAGCCGAAATATTCGGAGAAAGCGAAGATCGAAAAGATGGTGAATCAACGCTTCGATAAAGAAGGGCAGGATGGCGAGAAAATCGATCATCATCGAGCCAGATTTAGCCTGCCGCAGGCGGCCGCTCACAGCTTCGCGATAGCGCTCGTCCTCCACGCAGCAGTAAAGCCTCGCGCAATACTCCATGGTAAAAATCGCCACTGCGATCACGTCGATCACGATCAGCTCGAGACTCAGCTGGTAGCTGATCGAGTGCACTGACTCGAGGATCACCGAAAAGACGGAAATCAGGACCCAGGCAGAGATGAAGGCATCAAAATATCCATGCAGCCGCCCGCCATATTCACTTGGAAACACCAACGCATGGACCCTCTGCCGAAAGGTCCGACCGCGGTTGAGCTCCGCGAACTCACGCCAGGCCGGAATCAGCAGCCGGAAGATCTTCAGCAGTCGAAGGAGGCGCAACACCCGCAGCGCCCGCAAATCAATCGGAAGCACAGCCTGCAGATAGAACGGCAGTACGGCAAGCAGGTCGACGACCGCAAATGGATTACGGATAAACGCAATACGCGCTGATCTTGCCGCTCGAAATTGAGGATCCTCGGGCGCGGTGTACAGCCTGAGCAGATATTCGACCGTAAAAAGAATCACCGAGGCAATCTCAAACCGATCGAACCATGCGCGATTGGGTTCGTGGATCTGCGGGTCCAGCTCGATCAGCAGGGCAAACAAATTGAGGATGATGGCCCAGACGATCAGCCGGTCGAAGGCTTTGTGGTAGTTACCGGGGAGCGTCGGATCAAACAGCCACGAATAGATCAACCGCCTGGCACCGCCCTCGCCCGACCTGGCCTGACGTTCGCGCTCAGCCCGCCCGCCGATCACTGCAGGTACTTTGCCGTCAGCGGCATGCCTGTAGGAAACCGGCGTAGCGCTCTCGGTACCGTCGTCCGGAGGCGTGGGAGTGCCGCTGGTCATGTCAACCCCTAGAAGGTGGTTTCGCCTACTCGAATGGGATAGCCGCCCTTGTCACAGACAGTGAGCCGAAGGGTTAATTTCCGGCCAAGCGGCTCGTCTACCTCGATCGGCCCGATTGTCAGTGCAACCGCCGAGCCGGGCGGCGTGGGTGTGATCTTCTCGATCACAATTTGCCCAGCAGTTGACACGTCACCCACTGCGCATCGGGTGATCAACCCTATCGGCTGGTCAGTAAACGAATTGCGAACGGATTCAAGCGGGCCCGACGCACGGGCGAGCGCCTTGGCGCATTCACCCCACGTCGTGGTCGGTGTGCCGCCGCTAGCGTATCCCGAGCAGACCGGCAGAACATAGCCCTCAGCAAAGCGCTGCGTGCCAGCCTGACCGAGCCACTGCAGGAGCGCCTCAGCCTGGGACTTGCTCGCCTCGGTCCTCAAGCCCTCCCTGAAAGTCATCCTCCCTAGCACACCGATCACGATCAGCATGCAAACCAGGAATGCGATAAACATCCAGTCGGCGAGCTTGGGTCGACCAGACTCGACAAGTGGGCGCTGCAAAATATCGGATTCGGGCATGGATAGGCCCCTACGCAATCGAACGTGAAGGACCGCGGGTGCGAACTGCAGCACTAATATGCGCGTCGGAAAGCGGGGGCGTCAAGTCAGATTCAAGCGGGCGTCGCGCCGAATCCACGCTGGCTCCACTCAAATGACCGCCCCAGTGGGGCGTAGGTCAGACACACGATGTGGCTTCGATGCCGATATCATCTCCCCGCAACCACTTGCCGTGGCCTCATGCCCGTGCCCGCGCGCCCATACCCAACCATGAACCCCGCTGCCATTGCTTCGCATCCCTGGGCCTACCCGGCGCTCGAGATCGTCCATCTGCTGGGTATCGCCATGCTGCTCGGCAATCTTTTTCTGGTCGAGCTCCGGGTCTTAGGGCTGGGGCAGGCCGTGCCCCTGCAGCCCCTCGCGTCACTCTGTCTACGTCTGGTCGCAACCGGAGCCCTGTTGTGCGTGGTAAGCGGGGTTCTGATGTTTGCGTCGCAAGCGGCCGAACTGCTCACCAACCGGATCTTCACGCTTAAGATGCTGCTGCTCGCGGTCGCGGCGAGTAACGCGGTATGGTTTCATTTGCGCGGCTCGCTCACGCGGCTGGATGTCACTGCGCGCTTGAGCGCGCTTGCCGCCATATTGATCTGGATCGCCATTGTTTCGCTGGGCCGTTGGATCGGTTATGCCTGATAGACGAAGGAATCACGCTTTGATGACTCACCCCACCGTTTCGCTTCGCCGGCAGGCCCTGGGTGGGCTCGCTGCGCTGCTGCTTTCGCCGCACCCGGCCGCTTGGGCCCATCACGGCTGGAGCAGCTTCAACCAGGATCAGCCGCTCTATCTGGAAGGCGTTGCGCGACAAGTGCGATGGCGTAACCCGCACGCCGAATTCATGCTCGAACCCGACCCCCGCCTGCAACTGCCGCCAGACCTCGCCCGACGTAACGTACCGGCCCAGTCGGCGCCGGTCGATGCTGCGCAACTGCTCGCGCGCGCGAGGGTGCTCAGCCGGCAGGCTGCCCGTTGGGAGATCGAGCTCGCACCGCTCTTTCGAATGTCACAGTGGCAGGTGCCCGAGATTCGCGAGGGCGAACGCGTGGCCGTGGTCGGCTTCGGTCTGCGTGAGCAAGGCGCGACGCCGCTCCTGCGCGTGGAATTTCTGTTTCTGCAGGCTCGCGCCTTCCCAATGCGCTCGAGCCCGGCTTAAATCCCTTCCGGACCCCGGTCATGTCGCTTCATCCGCTCAGACAGAAACTTGCCGATGGCCAGCCCGTGTTGGGCTTGAACGTCCGGTTGGCCCGGTCACCGGACATCGCACGCATTGCCAAGGCGAGCGGACACGACTTTCTGTTCATCGATTGCCAGCACTCGATCTTTGATCTCGAATCCATCCAGAACATTGCGCACACCGCGCTTGCGATCGGCGTTACACCACTCGTGCGAGTTCGTGGCGTGGACGATCCTGACGTCTCCCTGCTCCTTGACAACGGCGTCACCGGAATCGTCTACCCCGACATCAACACGGGCGCACAGGCCCGCCGCGCGGTTGAGATCTGCCGCTTTGCACCGATCGGAAAGCGCTCGGTGGTGGGTGGTTACCCGCACTTTGACTATCGGGCGGTGCCGCTCGCTGAAGCCACCCAAGCGCTAAACGATGCCTGCCTGCTGGTGTGCATGATCGAATCGGCGGAGGGAATGGCCAACCTCGAGGACATCTGTGCGGTGCCGGGCATTGATGTCATTCACCTGGGCACCAACGACTACGCCGCCAACATCGGCAAACCGGGGCGCTTTGACGACCCGGAAATCCAGGCCGCTCAGGCGAGGGTGATCGAGGTGGCGAGGCGCCACGGAAAATTCGCCGGGTGCGGCGGCAACCGAAGCGTTGAACGGCAAGCTGCATCGATCCGAAACGGCGCCCTGTTCGTGACCACTCAAACCGATATCGGTTTCCTGATGTCGGCCGCTCAGCTGTGGGTGGGTGGCGTTCGCGCGGCCGTCAAGCAACCCGGCTAGCGTTGCGGAAGCTCGCGCAGTTCGCGCTCAAGCTCATGTTTCCAGAATCGCGCCTGGCCGGTGGTGCCATGACCCGATGTCTGCGGGCTCGCCGGAATCAGATAGAGGCGCGCATTGCTCACGCGTTTGAGTTCACGTTCAATCACGCCCAGTTCGGGTGGGTTGCGCTCGTCATCGGCTGAGTTGATGACCAGAAGGCGAGCCCGAATTTTCTCAAGATCGTACGCCGCGTTGTAGTCGCGGGAGGCCTCCCACTGATAGAGTAGATCGTTCGCATCGGCGGTAAACAGGGCATTCAGGCGTTCATCGAGCAGTGCGTCAGCCTTCTCACGGGTGGGCGCCAGACGCTGGAGCCCCTGATTGCCACCGTTGGTGGCAAGACCAAAAAACACCACTGCCCGCTGTAAGCCTTTCGGCTGGCGCGCGTAGTAGCCCCCCTGCCAATCCGGGTCGTTGCGAATGCTGTCGATGATCAGCCGGCGCGTGATCCAGTTCCGTCCGGACATCTCGGTGGGAAGCGAAGCCATGGGAACGGCGATATCCATCATGTCCGGATAACGCTGGGCCCAGAGCCAGGTGTGCATCCCACCCATGGAATTACCGATGACCAGACGAAGTTTCTTCACGCCCAGATGCTCGGTCACCAGCCGGTACTGCGCGGCGATCATGTCATCGTAGTTGTAGCGCGGGAAGCGGGTTCGAAGCCCTTCGGAGGGGCGGCTGCTCTTTCCGGTGCCCAGGCTGTCAGGAATGATGATGAAATGGCGCGACGCATCAAGCGGCTGGCCGGCTCCGAAGATCTCGCCACCGAACCCCAGCACGAGCATGGTCTGCGCAGAGCCCGCTGTACCGTGCAGGACCAGCACGGGAATGCCATCGGGCTTGCCAAGCGTGGTGTAGTGAATGCGCAGCTCCGGGAAGACGTCCCCGGTATGAAAACGGAAGTCGCGAATCACCGCCACATCATGTTGCGGCTCCGTCTGCGCCTCAGCGCCTCCCACTAAACAAGCCACCGCAGCCGCAGCGATACTGCCTCGCAGGGTGACTGAAGCATTGTCGGATCGGGACATGATTCGCTCCGCGGGGAAAGGGGAAAGCGGAAAGGGGAAAGGGGGGCGCCGGGAAACGTGTGAATCAGGCCAGTATTTTGGGCAGCCAGGTGGCCAGAGCGGGAAACGCCACCAGCGCGACCAGCAACACAATATCGGCCACGAGAAACGGGATCACACCGCGAAAGATTTTCTCAAGCGGTACCTCCGGATTCTGGGACTGCACGACAAACACCGTGAGCCCAACAGGCGGCGAGATCAGTCCCACCGTTGACATGACGGTCACGAACACACCAAACCAGATCGGGTCATAGCCGATGCCTTTCACCACCGGCAGCAGCACAGGTACGGTGATGAGAAGCGTGCTGACCTCCTCGAGGAAAGTCCCAAGCAGCAGGTAGAGCGCAACGATCGCTGCGATTACCATCCAAGGCGCAAGCCCCGCGCCATTCACCCAGTCGGCGAGCGCGCCCGGGAATTGCGTGAGCACGATCAGCCGGGAAAAGATGAAGGCGCCGATCACGATAATGAACAGCATCGCCGTGGTCTGCACGGTTTCGATGCCAGCTTCCCAGAGGCCGCGCAGCGTGAGCTGCCGGGCGGCAAAGCCAATCACCACCGCTGCTGCCGACGCCACAGCAGCAGCCTCGGTGGGCGAAAACCACCCGACATAAATACCGACCACCGCCAGTACGAACAGGACCGCGAGCTTCCAGGTGCCCGCAAGCGCACGCACACGCTCGCCGAGAGGCTGAGCGGGCGATGCCGGCATGAGGCTCGGGCGGATCCGCGCGAGCACCGCGATCACCAAGACATAGCCAACCGCAAGCGCAATGCCAGGAATCATGGCGGCCGCAAACAGCGCTTTGATCGATTCCTCGGCCACCAGCGAGTAGACCACCAGAATAAGCGACGGTGGGATCAGGATGCCCAGGGTACCCGCCGCGGCGACGCTCCCGGTGGCCAGTTCCATGTCATAGCCATAGCGGCGCATTTCGGGAATAGCGACCCGCGAGAAGGTAGCTGCGGTGGCAATCGAGGAGCCACAGATCGCGGAGAACGCGGCACAAGAACCGATGGTGGCCGCAGCGAGCGCCCCACGGATGCCTGAGAAGAGCGCATTGGCTGCAGCAAACAGCTCCGAGGACATTTGCGCCCGCGAAGCCACCGCCCCCATGAAAATGAACAGTGGCACCACCGTAAATGAATACGCCACACCGGGGTTTGCGCCAGTAAGTTCATAGGGAACAGAGGCAAGCGTACGGAAGGTCACGGGCCAGCCCTGCGCCGCAGCGTAGCCAAGCACTCCGCTTAGGGTGAGCGCAGTGGCAATGGGCACTCGCAGCATCATGAGCGCGAGTAGCCCGATGACCGACACCAGGCCGATCATGCCCACACTCATGGCATACCCTCTGAGCGCGCGGAGTCGGTCTCGCCAGCGAGCAGCACCGCCACCGAGGTGAAAAGCGCGAGTACTACGCCAACCCAGGCTGGCGCCATGAACCATACCTTCGGGATCTGCAGATCCGCCGAAGTGTCGCCGAACTCGACGATATCAACCAGCGGTCCGACCATGTGCCACGCAAAAAAACCGAGCATCACCGCAGACAACAGCGCAGCCACACGCTTGAGGGCGGCCGACCATTGCGGCCGCCACTGGTCAATCATGTCGACGGTGATGTTCGCACCTCGGGCAAACACCCCGGGAGCCGCCATGAAGAACGCTACGCCCAGCGCGAGTTCGGCAAGCTCGGTCACCCCGGTGATCGGCTTGTTGGTGAACCGGCGCAATAGCACATCGGCCGTGGTGACCACCATCATCGCGAGAAGCGCTGCCACGGCGATGCCGTCAAACAGCAGCGAGAGGCGCCCCACCACGGCGCGTACTCGAACGGCTGACATCACGCCCAGAAGTTCTTCGAAGTCTTGGCGTTTTTTTCAGCGAGCGACTTCATGGTGGTGTACACCGCCCGTGCCGGTAAGCCTTTGGCTTCCAAGGCCTTCAGCGTGGACTCGGTTACGTCGGCGCCGATCTTGCGCAGACGTTCGTCTTCGGCCCCAGACAGCCGGATTGCTTCACCGCCGCCGTCCATCATTGCCTTCTTGCCAGGAAGATCCAGCGCATCCCAGCCATTGCCGATATTTTTTTCTATACCGGTGACCGACTGGTCAATGAGTTTCTGAAGATCAGCAGGAAGCTTGTTGTACCAAGCCTGATTGGCCACCACTGCGAAGCTCGATACAAAGCAATAAAGCTCGGTGGTGTATTTGCAGATTCCACCAAGCTTCCATGCGATGCCCGCGCCACCGTAGTCGGTGAAGGCGCCATCGAGCGTGCCCTTCTGAAGCTGCTCAGCCACTTCAGTCGGTGGCACCCCAACCGGCGTGGCACCCAGGGCGGAGATGAACTCGCGGATGGCAGCCGTTGAAAAGCGCAGTCGCTGCCCCCTGAAATCATCAAGCGTCCGCAGCGCCTTTTTGGTAGTGTGAACGCTACCTGGCTGGTGCGTGAAGAGATAGAGCACCTTGGTACCGCGATGTTCGGCGTCGAGATATCTGGCGCGAAGCTCGGGGTCGTTGAGCACCTTGATGCCAATTTCAGCGCTCCCGATGAGATAGGGCATGTTAGCCAGCTCGGTAAGCGGAAACCGGCCGGGCGTGGAGCCATGAAGGATGTAGGCGATCTCGGCCGTGCCATCGCGCGCAAAATCGAAGTGCTTGGGCGTGGGGCCCATCTGGGCACTTGGAAAATGCTTGAAGACGAGACGCCCGTCAGACTTCTTTTCAAGCTCCTCGCCCCACTTGACCAGCCACTGCGATTGAAAGTGCTGAGGGCCCGAAAAGTTGGCAACCTTGACTTCAAATTTCTGCTGGGCCCGGACAATAGCCGGAAAACCTGACAGACTCACGGCTGAGGCGCCGCCAATGATCAGGTCGCGGCGGGATGTGCTCATGACGATGTCTCCTTTGATGTTTGAGAGAGTGTAACCCGCGATCCGTACGCGCAGGTACCCTAAAACAGACTTCAGAATTCGGTCTCGGGAATCCCCCGATAAATCCAGTCGATCTCTTGAAAGAACGAATCGGGTGCGCGGCCTCGGTACAGCTCGTTGCGCAGATCACGCGCCACACCCCCCGCATGCAACACATGGCCGAAGGCGCGCGCCGTGAGCACAATCCTCGCAGTTCGAAGCACCCGCGCTTTCTGGTAGGAAAGAAAGGCGCGGTGCGGATCATCGGGCGATTCAGCCAGACGCGCAGCCAGCACCACCGAGTCTTCAAACGCCATGCACGCACCCTGGGCAAGATACTGCAAGGTGGGATGCGCGGCATCGCCCAGCAGGGTGACATTACCCCGCGTCCAGTTACCGATCGGATCGCGGTCGCGCATCATCCAGTGGCGATCAGGGGTGATGTACTCCAGCATGGTGCGAACTCTGGGATGCGCATGCTCGAACATCGCGGCGAGCTCTGCGGGGGACCCATACTCCCGCTCGCCGCGCGCGAAGGCGGGGCTCCCAAACACCGCTACATTGTTCAGCATATCGCCCGCCCTGAGGGCGTACTGTACGAGATGAATGTTATGACCGAACCAGCCAATGACCGAGCGATCATAGAAATGGTCGAAAACCTTGCCAATGGGGATGACCCCTCGGTAGGCGAGAAACCCGGTGACCCGGGGCGGCGTTGCGCCCGCTACGTAGTCGCGCGTGGGCGAAAGCAGCCCATCGGCACCGATCAGGCAGCGTGCGGAAAAGTTCGAACCGTCGTCGCAACGCACCTCGACCGAGGTGCCGTGATCGGTGATGCTGGCGAGGCCCTTGGAGGTAAGCAATTGAATGCGGGGGTGCTTTTCGCAGGCAGCGAGCCACGCCCCCAGCAGGTCGCGCCGATGAATGACCGCGTAGGGGTGCTTGAAGCGCGCGAGAAACGCGTCGTTCAGATTGACCCGCGCCCACTCCTCGGTATCGATGGCATCAAGAAATACCATCGCCTCGGGGAACACCGCGCTGGTAGAGACCGAATCCCACAAGCCGTAGCGCTTGAGAATGCGGGTGGCGTTAGGACCCAACTGGATGCCATAGCCGATTTCAGTGAACTCAGCGGTTTTTTCGAGAACCGTGACCGAGAAGCCGCGTTCGGCGAGCGCGAGGGCACCGGACAGGCCTCCGAGGCCGCCACCGCTGATCAGTATCTGGGTGTCTTTCATGGTGAGCACGACTGGGTCAATGACCTCGACCCTTGGTTGGTCAGAGCGACGGCTGGCATCCGGCAGACGGCGCCGGCAGCCAAGGCCGCGCCGCCCGGTGAATCAGGATACAACTTCTACTTTGCCGTTCAGATCCTTGAGCCCCGGTTCATCTCGGACCAAGATCCGCTTGGCGATTTGTCGGATGGCAGGTGCGCACGCAAAACTCACCTGTGCGCCAGTTGGGTTGCGTACACCCGCAATCACACTTTTCGAGCTTGATCATATCAAGCTGTGCACCTAACAACAGTCGGTTCCTCGCCTGGACACCCGGCAATCGATCTTCTCAAAACCGAGCTCTGCAATCAACTAGCCAGCCACTCCAAAAGTGGGGTGCGGACAGGCGCGAAGCGTGCAAACCACTCATCAACCACCCGATCGGGGAAGCCCTGCTCTGCGAAGGTGGGCATGTCGGGCACAAAGAGCGAGCGCTGCGCACCCGAAATGGCGGGGACGCGCACCCACCTGCACCAGGCTTGGTTGTCGGTCACCGCGGCGTTCTTGGTGAACGCGCCACCCGCGAGTTTTTCACCGGTGCGTCGCGCCTCGATATCGTCTGAACTGCCGGGTGGCGTTTCTCTCTTTAGACCAGCGACCGGGGCACACACCACGCGCCGACAGTCCCGCTGTTGTGGCGGCATGCTCAACGCGGAAGAAATAGACCGGGCAAACTGCCTTCGTGCAGCGCTTCGACCAGCGCAGCCCGATGCCGGAGCACTGCCCGCTGATTGATTGAACCCTTGTCGGTAACCTCGCCCAGATCGAGCGAGGGCGGTTCCGCAAGCAACGCGAGGCGTGCCACACGGCTCGCGCTTCCCGTGGCATAGCCCGCAAGCGCGTCAAGAACGGTCTGAAAATGCGCACGTACCGGAGCCGCTGCCAGCACCTCGGCCAGGGGAGCATCGGGTGCAAGACCGGCCAGCGCACGTACGGCAGGCGCAGGAAAAATAAGCGCCCCGATCTCGTTTCGATTGAGACCGGTAATGACGGCATCCTGCACCTGGGGAGCACCCGCTGCGATGATGCGGGCGCGCAGCGGCCCGACACTCACGAAGGTACCCGTGGCGAGCTTGAAATCTTCGGCAATGCGGCCATCAAAGCGTAACCCCAGATGAGGGTTGTCGGGGTTGATCCAGAGCACTGCGTCGCCGGTTCGGAAGAAGCCTTCTTCGTCAAACGACTCGGCAGTCTGCTTGGGGGCGCGCCAGTAGCCGGGCGTGATGTTGGGTCCGCGGTAGCGCACCTCGGTCTTGCCATCGGTATCGACAAGCTTCAATTCCAGCCCCGCCGCGGGCACACCGATGTCGCCTGCGCGCACCTCCGGATTGGTGATGAAAACCGCAAATGGCGCGCTCTCGGTCATACCGAGACCTGTGCCCATGACGATACGTTCGCCGATCTCGCGTTCCTGTGAATGCCAGAGGCTATCCCAGATGGGCTGGGCCAACGCAGCGCCTGAATAAAAGAACATGCGCACTCTCGACAACAGCGATCGGCGAAGCACATCATCGGTCTGCATGGCGCGGGCGATCGCTTCGAAACCGGTCGGCACATTGAAATACACTGTGGGCGACACCTCGCGCAGGTTGCGCAGCGTTTCAGGCATGAGGGCGGGCGTGGGCTTACCGTCATCGATGTAGAGCGTGCCGCCATGAAACAGCACCATGCCGAAGTTGTGGTTGCCGCCGAAGGAGTGAT
>SYIM01000070.1 GCA_005798775.1 Burkholderiales bacterium | reverse complement strand
CCCACGGGCTGCGCGTTTCATCCGCGCTGCCCGCATGCCAACGAACGTTGTCGCGGCGAAACACCGCAACTGCACGACCCCGGCGATGGTTCGCAGGTGGCCTGCCATGCAGTGGAAGAGCGGCGGATCAGCGCGCCCGCGTAGCGCGCTCAAGAAGCGCGAAGCCTGCCTCGACCCGAAGCCGATAAGGCGCGCCCACGGCGAGCGTAGCTCGCACCTCACCATGGCCGAATGGCAGTCCGGTGATGAGCGGCACCTCCAGGCGCGAGCGCCAGTAATCAATCATGACCTCAAGGCCGTAGCCACGATCGTGCGGCGCGAGCTTCCAGCCTGTGAAGTCACCCAGCACAACGGCCTGCTGCCGCGCGAGGACGCCCGCGTGGTGGAGCTGATGCAGCATGCGTTCGATACGGTAGGGATGCTCGCCCACATCTTCGAGAAACAGGATTCCGCCCTGAACCGACGGAAACCACGGCGTTCCGATCAGGGAAGTGACCATGGCGAGGTTACCGCCCCACAAGATCCCCTGAGTATCAAGCGGCCGTCGCGCGCCCGCAAACCGCCATCGAACGGGCGCGGGTCCTGCACCAAAGAGCGCAAGAAACTGATCGTGTGTGAACTGGCCAGGACCCTCGCCCGAGAAGTCGGCCGAAAACGAGGGGCCGGCATAACTCACCGCACCGGTCTGCGCGAAAAGCGCAAGATGAAATACGGTGAGGTCGCTGTAGCCGATCCAGCGTGTACCTTTCGCGATCGAAGCCGCCACAAGCGACCAGTCGATGCGATCAATGAGCCGCGACAAACCGTAGCCGCCACGCGTGATCATGACCGCATCAGCTGCCGGTGTTCGCGTGGCAGCACGATGGATGGCCGCGAGCCGGTCATCGTCGGGCGCGGAAAACCGCTGCCAGCCGGTGCGAGGCACCTCGCACACCAGCTGTACGCCGCGCGACTCGAACCAGGCCCTAGCCTGATCGAACTCGGAGAGCGACAGATGCGCACCCGATGGCGCGATCACTTCAATACGGCAGCCCGCCAGACCCCCCGACTGCGCGCTGATTGTATCGCTCATGAGGCGGTCGCTTCGCTCACGCGAGCCCTAGCTTCTGTGCGAGACCGATCCGCTGAAGCTTACCCGTTGCGCCTTTCGGAATTTCATCAAGCAGCACGATCTTACGCGGCACCTTGAAGTCGGCCAGACGCTGCGAGGCAAAATCACGCAGCGCGCGGTCGGTGAGGGTCGCGCCTTCGCGTAGCACCACTGCCGCCCCCACCTCTTCACCGAGTTTATCATGCGGGATGCCAAACGTGACCACCTGCACGACCGCCGGATGATCCATCAGCACTTCGTCAACCTCGCGCGGCGACACCTTCTCACCCCCGCGGTTGATGATTTCCTTTAAACGGCCGGTGATAGTGAGATAGCCCTCGGAATCCATCACGCCCTGATCACCGGTTCGAAACCACCCGCTGGTGTAAGCCTCGGCATTGGCCTTCGGATTGCTCTCATAGCCCCGCGTGACATTGTCTCCACGGATCACCACCTCGCCGGTTGCGCCGGCAGACAGCAGGCTACCCGCCTCATCCATGATGGCAACCTCTGGGCCAGCTGCGATTCCGACTGATCCGGGCTTTCTGACCCTGGGCGGTAACGGATTGGCAGCCATCTGGTGCGCGGCTTCGGTCATGCCATAAGACTCAACCAGCGGCGCACCAAAGACCTCCTCGATTTCGCGAATGACCTGTGTGGGCATGGCCGATGAAGAGGAGCGAATGAACCTGAGCGGATGCGCTGCGATGACGGCGCGATTGTTGGCGGCCCGCGCAAGAATGGTCTGGTGCATGGTGGGCACTGCGGTGTACCAGGTGGGGCGAGCCTCCTCCATCCAGCCAAAGAATCGCAAGGCGTTAAAGCCCGGGGTGCAGAACACCCGGCCTCCCGCCGAGAGCGGCGCACTGATGCCGGCAATGAGGCCGTGAATGTGAAAGAGCGGCATGATGTTGAGGCCGCAGTCGCCTGCCGAGAGCGAGAGAAACTCGCGGATATTGCGCGCTGACGCGCACACATTGGCATGGGAGAGCGGTACAATCTTGGGCCGCGAGGTCGTGCCCGAGGTATGAAGCACCAGCGCAATATCTTCGCGCTCGGCAAACCCTGCCCGCGCTGCCTGCGACGCAACCGACGCAGAGGCAACCAGGCGAAACGCGCCCGCGCCCCGATCAGGCTCGGCATGCAGTTCGATCACTGGCACGCCGAGTTTGTGTGCCACCGCTACCGCGGGCGAGTCGCTACCAGCCTCTACAATCAGGCCGCAGGCCTGCAAATCGTTGAGATAAAACTCGAATTCGTCAGTGCGATAGGCGGGGTTCAGCGGGGCACTTGCCGCGCCCGCCGCCACCGCGAGGAACACGCTCGCCATTGCGGGGCCGTTCGGCAGCACGATAGCCACCTTGTCACCGCGCCCAATACCCAAAGCGTTCAACGCTGCTACGGTGGTATCAACCTGCGCGCGCAGCGCGCGATAGGTGAGTTCACGGCTGCCCGGGGCGATCAAGGCGGGAGCATCATCGGAGCCCGCCTCAATCAGGGCGCGAAGGGTGCGTGCAGCACTCATGGTCATCAGTCCGGGAAAGTGAAAGGATCAGCCAAGCGAGAGCCGGGCATGGCGTTCGGTCAGGCGCTCAGCGAGCAGCGCGCAGCAGGCGTAGATTGCCTCGCAGCGTGGTACCGGGGTGTCAGTGAGCCGGGCCAGTTCAATGACCGAACCAAGCAGGGCATTGAGTTCGAGTGGCCGACCCTGCTCAACGTCCTGCAGCATGGAGGTCTTGTGTTCGCCCACCGCCTCGGCGCCCGCCAGGCGGCGTTCGAGCGAGATGCGGAACCGCACGCCCAGTTTCTCGGCCACCTGCTGGGCTTCAGCCATCATGCCGAGCGCGAGGCCACGGGTCTGAGGAAATCGGCAGATCTGCGCAAGAGTGGCGTGGGTGAGCGCACTCACCGGGTTAAAAGTGAGATTCCCCGAAAGCTTCAGCCAGATCTCGCTTCGAAGGTCCGACGATACCGGCGCTTTGAAGCCGGCCCGGGCAAGCGCCTGCGAGATGGCCTGCACCCGCCCGGATTTACTGCCATCGGGTTCGCCAAGCGAAAACCGGTTGCCCTCGATCACCTTGATCACGCCGGGCGCGATCAGTTCGGAGGCCGGATACACGACCGACCCGACGATTCGCGAGTTATCGATGTGCGAGGCAATGACTCCACCCGGGTCGACAGATTCAAGCCGCTGTCCCTGCCAGGGGCCCGGGTGGCCGTGAAAGTACCACCACGGGATACCGTTCTGGAGGGTAAGGATGGTCGTTTGTGGCCCGAGGAGTGTGGATATCTGAGGAACTACCGCGGCCACCTGATGCGCCTTGAGCGCAAGCAGCACCACATCCTGCTCGCCCGCCTCGGTCATTTGCTGGCAGGCCTTCACCGAGTCGATGCGGTGTTCCGTACCGTCTTCCTCGACAAGGCGAATGCCCTGGTCGCGCAGTGCCTGAAGGTTGGGCCCTCGTGCAATGAAGGTCACGGACTCGCCCGACAGCGCGAGGCGCGCGCCCAGATAACCGCCGATCCCGCCGGCACCGATCACAGCGAATTTCATACGTCAATGTTAGCATCGCGCCCCTCGTTACTCTGGCCCCGGCATCGTCGATCCTGGGTGCTTTTCCTGGCTTTGGAGCGCGCGTGGACCTTGTCCCGATCCTGATGCTGTTGCTGCTTGGGGCCTGCACCGGCCTGCTGGCGGGATTACTTGGCATCGGCGGTGGCATGGTGATGGTGCCCTTCATGACGCTTTACCTCGACTACAAGGGGTTCGGGCCTGACCTCGTCATCAAGGTGGCGATTGCCACTTCGCTTGCCTCCATCCTTTTTACCTCGATCTCGAGCGTGCGGGCTCAGCACAGGCGAGGGGCAGTCCGCTGGAACCTCGTGCGGGCGATGTCGGTCGGCATCATGATCGGATCGTTGATTGGTTCGCAGTTCGCATCGTCGCTGCCCGCGGGGTGGCTCGCGCTGGTGTTCAGTGCGTTCATCGCCGTCATGGCGACCCGGATGCTTCGCCAGAACTCGGCTTCGGCGGATCGGGTACTTCCCGGTGCGGGCGGCCTGTTCGGCGCGGGTTCGCTGATCGGGGTGGCTTCATCGGTCGTGGGTGCGGGCGGCGCGTTCATCACCACCCCATTTCTGGTCCGCCGCGGCCTGACGATTCACGCGGCAGTAGGCACTAGCGCTGCCTGCGGCTTTCCGATTGCGGTCGCAGGCACAGTCGGCTATGTGATCGCCGGATGGTCAGCCGCTCAATCCAGCCTGATGGTGGGCTACATCTACCTGCCGGGACTTGTGTTTGTCTCGATCGCCAGCATGCTCACCGCGCCACTTGGTGTGCGGATTGCGCATGCGCTGCCGTCGGGCAGGCTCAAACGCGTCTTCGGGCTGATGCTCTACGCGCTCGCCGCCTACATGCTTTGGCGGGCCTGGCGCTTCGGGCTGTAAACGCTAATCAGGCGCGCCGACTGCGGGCAATGAGCCAGACGCCAGCGGCGGCCATCGGCAGGCAAAGAATCTGCCCCATCGTAATGCCGGGGAGCGGAAAACCGAGGAAGGCATCGGGCTCACGCGCGAACTCTGCGGCAAATCGGAACACCGCATACCCCAGCAGGAAGGCGCCCGATACCGCCCCCACTGGCCGCGGCCGTGCCGACCACCACCATAGCAACAGGAACAGGGCCACGCCTTCACCTGCAAACTGGTAGATCTGCGAGGGATGCCGGGGCAGCGCGTTGCCCGCCTGCGGAAATACCATTGCCCAGCCCACATCGGTAACCCGGCCCCACAGTTCGCCATTGATGAAGTTACCCATGCGCCCGGCGGCGAGACCGAGCGGCACCAGCGGCGCAATGAAATCCATGACCGACAGAAATCGCAGGCCGCGCCAGCGGCAGAACACGGCCATCGCAAGCAGTACACCCACCAAGCCGCCGTGAAACGACATACCGCCCTCCCAGACGGCGAGCGCCTCGAGCGGCCGTTGCAGGTAATAGCCGGGCTTGTAAAAAAGCACATAGCCAAGCCGCCCGCCCAACACCACCCCCACCACCCCGAAAAACAGCAGGTCTTCCATCTGCGCCGGATGAAGGCCGCAGGCCTGGGCAAATCGCTGGCGGCGGAGCCGCCAGCGGCCGAGCAGAAAGAACCCCAGGAAAGCGATCAGGTACATCAGGCCATACCAGCGGATGGTAATCGGACCCAGGCTGAGGGCAATCGGATCGAACTGTGGGTGAACGAGCATGGCTCGCAATATACTTCAGCCCGAAACCAGCCTCCGGAGACCATCCATGTCCGAAAAACGCCGCTCATCCAACATCACCGAGGGTGTGGCCCGTGCACCTAACCGCTCGATGTACTACGCGATGGGCTATATGAAGAGCGACTTCGACAAGCCAATGATCGGCATTGCCAACGGTCACTCCACCATCACCCCCTGCAACTCGGGGCTCCAGACGCTTGCCGATGCAGCGGTCGAGGCCGTTCGCACGGCGGGCGGTAACCCGCAAACTTTCGGTACGCCCACCATCTCGGACGGGATGTCGATGGGCACCGAAGGCATGAAGTATTCGCTGATCTCGCGCGAAGTCATCTGTGACTGCATCGAAACCGCGGTGCAGGGCCAGTGGATGGATGGTGTGGTGGTGATCGGCGGCTGCGACAAAAACATGCCCGGCGGCATGATGGGTATCCTGCGCTGCAATGTGCCGGCCATCTACGTTTACGGCGGCACCATCAAGCCAGGTCGCTGGAAGGGCAAAGACCTCAATATCGTGTCGGTCTTCGAGGCGGTGGGCGAGTTCTCTGCGGGTCGACTTTCCAAGGAAGACTTCGACGGCATTGAGGAGAACGCCATCCCCGGCACCGGTTCATGCGGCGGCATGTATACCGCCAATACCATGTCGTCGTCGTTTGAGGCGCT
>SYIM01000069.1 GCA_005798775.1 Burkholderiales bacterium | reverse complement strand
ATGCCAGGCCAGTCGGTGCGCAGAAAATCCGTTCGTCAGAAGCTCAACGCAATGAGCGTGGAGTTCAAGGGAAAGAACGTGCTGCTGGTGGATGATTCGATTGTCCGCGGCACTACCTCTCGAGAAATCGTCCAGATGGCTCGTGATGCGGGGGCCAACAAGGTTTATTTCGCCTCCGCCTCGCCGCCAGTGCGATACCCCAATGTGTATGGCATTGATATGCCCACCCGGAGCGAACTCATCGCGCATGCCCGAAACGATGATGAAATCTGCAATGCGATTGGTGCCGACGCCCTGGTGTATCAATCGGTTGATTCAATGAAGCGGTCGGTGTCTGACCTTAATCCGTCGCTCACCCGCTTCGAGGCGTCATGCTTTGATGGGCACTACATCACCGGCGACATCTCTGCCGATTATCTCGACCATCTCGAGGCCGGACGCGTGACGAATGGCGCGGGGCCCGATGAAGAGCGCACGCTCAGCCAGATGAACCTTCAGTTTGCCGTGGTCGGTGACTGAGCTTCCAGGAAACCCAATGTCCGACTCTTTTTCCTTCGACACGCTCGCAGTTCGCGCCGGCATTGAACGCTCTCAATTCGGCGAGCATTCCGAGCCGATCTATCTCACCTCCAGCTTCGTGTTTGAAAACTCGGCGCAGGCGGCAGCGCGCTTCGCGGGCACGGACCGAGGGCCAGTGTATTCGCGTTTCTCGAATCCTACCGTGCAGATGTTCTGTGACCGGCTCGCTGCCCTGGAAGGTGCGCCGGCATGTCTGGCTACCGCGTCCGGCATGTCGGCGATCATGGCGACGCTCATGAGTCTCACCCGCGCTGGCGATCACGTTGTGTCCGCCACCGGCGTGTTTGGCGCCACGATGCAGCTCTTCAACATGTTCGGTCGCTACGGAGTGGAAACCAGTTATGTTCCGCTCACTGATCCCGATGCCTGGCGTCGGGCGATGCGGCCCAACACCCGCATGCTTTATCTCGAATCGCCGTCGAATCCGCTCACCGAGGTGGGCGATATTCGCGCGCTGGCCGGGATCGCTTCGGAGGCGGGCGCGGTACTGGTGGTGGACAACTGTTTTTGTACCCCAGCGCTGCAACGTCCATTTGATTCTGGCGCGCATGTGGTGGTGCAGTCGGCCACCAAGTACATCGACGGTCAGGGTCGGGTGCTGGGTGGCGCGGTGCTAGGCAGCGAGCAATATGTTCGCGAGTTGCTCCTCCCGGTGCTGCGAACCGCCGGCCCCTCGCTCTCGCCGTTCAACGCTTGGGTGCTTTTGAAGGGTCTCGAGACCCTGTCGCTCCGTATGGAGCGGCAATCGGCCAATGCGCTCGAGGTTGCGCACTGGCTTGAGGCGCACCCGCGGGTGGCGCGAGTGCACTACCCAGGCCTTGCTTCGCACTCGCAGCATGCCCTGGCTATGAGTCAGCAGAAGACCGGGGGCGCCATTGTGTCGTTCGACGTCAAGGGCGATGACGCAGCCACTCTGCGTTCACGTGCCTGGGCCACTATCGACCAGTGCAAGATGCTTTCCATCACGGGTAACCTGGGTGACACCAAAACCACCATCACCCATCCGGCGAGTACCACCCATGGGCGTCTCGCGCCGGAGGCGCGGCTGGCATCGGGGGTAGGCGAGGGGCTGATTCGCGTTGCGGTGGGTATTGAGTCGCCTGCCGATATTTGCGCTGATCTGGCTCGTGGGCTGGAATCCTGAGCCCCGCGGTTTAACCCAGTCCTGTTCGGGATGTCTGATCGATGAATACTCCTACCCCTTTTCGTGTGTCGAGCTCGCGTGGCGTTGAACGGCTGGTTGCCGGCATGCCCACTCAGGACGGCGCGGGTGTGAAGCTGGTTCGTGTGCTCACGCAAGATCTGCAGCAGCGGCTCGATCCGTTCCTCATGCTCGACAACTTCGGTTCCGAGAATCCGGGTGACTACATTGCCGGCTTTCCCGACCATCCGCACCGTGGGTTTGAAACCGTCACCTACATGCTCACCGGCTGCATGCGGCATCGTGACAGCGTGGGGAACGAAGGACTGATTAATTCAGGCGGTGTGCAGTGGATGACCGCGGGGCGCGGCATCATCCACTCTGAAATGCCCGAACAGCAGGACGGCCTCATGGAGGGCTTCCAGCTTTGGGTCAACCTTCCTTCGAATCTGAAGATGACCCAACCCGGCTGGCGGGACATCCCCGGCGGGCAGGTCCCGGAATTTGTCAGCGCGGAGGGCGTTTGCGTGCGCGTCTTGGCTGGCCATGCCCACGGCGTGGCGGGTGCGGTGCCCGAGGGGACGGTCGATCCGGTGTTTCTTGATCTGCATTTTGATTCGCCGGGATCGATCGATATTGAACTGCCGGCGGGGCACAACGGACTCGTCTACGTGTATCGCGGTGCGTTGTCGGTGGGTGGCAGCCTGGTGCCACACCAGCGCATGGCCGTGCTGGAAACCCGCCCCGATACCGATGGTGTGCGCTTTATCGCCGAGGCGCCGTCGCGTGCGGTGCTGATTGCTGGCCGGCCGCTCAATGAACCGATTGCCCAGTATGGTCCGTTCGTGATGAATACCCGTGATGAATTGATGCAGGCAGTGCGCGACTACCAGAGCGGAAACTTTGCCTGAGGCGCTGGACCTTGCCAGAGGCGCTGCGCAAGCGCGTGCGCGCCCTACCTGAAGTTCCGACTGCGACTTTTGAGCGCGCCCAGTAACGCCGTGTGATCGATGATACGTGCGGCCACCAGATGCGTGACCGTGCCACCACCGTGTTCCTGGCGCTGCCAGGAACCGTAGACGCTCATGAGTTGGGCGCCAAGCAATGCCGCGCGGAAGCGTTCGAATACCGCAGGCCACACAATGACGTTGACCGTGCCGGTGTCGTCTTCGAGCGTGACGAATAGTGTGCCGCGCGCGGTTTCAGGGCGCTGGCGGTGGGTGACCAGGCCGCTTGCGCGCGCGATGCGGCCATCGGGGTAGCCCGCGAGCGCCGAGGCGGGTTCGATGCGCAGGCGATCGAGTTGCGCGCGCAGCAGTGCCAGCGGGTGACGTCCCATGGGGATGCCGAGCGAGCGGTAATCGGCGATGGTGTCTTCGCCTTCGGAGGGGGCAGCGAGCGTGATGGGGACTTCGTCAATGCGGGTTTGATCCAGAAGCCCCCCGGTCAGTCGGCCCGCTGCAGCTGCCCAGTAGGCCTGGCGACGATGACCCGCGAGCGCCAGCAGCGCACCAGAATCGGCGAGCGCACGCAGTGCGGTCGCATCCAGCTCGGCGCATTGAGCGAGATCGTCAACGTCATCGAACGCGAAGCCCCCGTCGCGAGCAGGATCATACAGCCGTTGCTCTCGTGCGGCCAGGATACGCTCTGTGGCAACCGCCGAGAGGCTTCGCACCTGCGCAAGCCCCAGGCGTACGGCGGGCTGCGAATCGGGTTCGTCAAACTCTTCGAGTGTGCACTGTGCCTGACTCACCAGCACATCCACCGGACGCACCTCGATGCCGTGCGCGCGCGCATCGCGCACCAGCTGCGCGGGCGCATAAAACCCCAGCGGCTGGCTGTTGAGCATGGCGGCGAGAAACGCTGCCGGTTCATGGCGCTTGATCCAGCAACTGACGTAGACCAGCAGCGCAAAGCTGGCTGCATGACTTTCGGGAAAGCCGTATTCGCCGAAGCCCTCGAT
>SYIM01000068.1 GCA_005798775.1 Burkholderiales bacterium | reverse complement strand
TAATGCCAGAAACCCAAAGACCGAATGCGTACCGATCCGCAGCGCGAGCGCCCACGCGGGGATCCCACGGGCCACCCGGCGACGGTCGCGCTCGATCAGCCAACGCGCCATCGGAGCGGGAAGGAGGCCCGCCAGCTCGGGTACACCGGGCTTGAAGTGGTCGTACAGTCGAAGCAGATCATGGGCGCCTGCCCCAGCCTCGCGCCGCACACGCTCAAGCCGCGAGGCAGCACTCTTGAGCGCAGCCACCCGGATCACATCATCGAAGGCCATCCAGAGCGCAAGCCAGCGCGCCGCTTCCAACGTAACAGGATGCGTGCCGAAGGCCGTGGCTCCCTCTTCAGCCAACACCGACTGCAGTCGCTCCGCATAGAGCGCCGCATAACCGGCGCCCTGATAATCCACCATCCGCTGAATGCCCAGCGATGCGATGGGCTGTACATCGACCGGAAAGCGCGCCGCCTGCTCGCGCGCCCAGGGCGATACGACAGCCGCAGCCGCCGCCACCTCGCGAGCATCCACCGCCCCACGGCCAGGGCCCGGGGCTTCAGTGCCTTGCGGATGACCAGCGGCGTGGCTGGCAGCGGGGCCGACCGCATCAGAACCCGGGTTTCTTGCCGGCTCCTGATCCGCTCGCTCCGACCGCGAGCCCGGGCGCGATACCGAACGCCATTCGGTATTGGCAGGCTGCGTGACCGCGTTGAAACCAAGCTCATAGCCATGCCGGCTTGCCTGTGCCGATGCCGAGTCACCCTCAAGCACTGATTCAAAGTGCTCCCGTTGTAGCGGCAAACGGCCAGCGCCAGCGATACATCCCAGCATGACGGCGCTCATGACCGTACCCGCCTGGGCGGTGAGACGGGTCATATCGACCAGCCGATGATCACGGCTGTTTGCCACCACCAGGTCACGGAGGTGATCAACATCGCGACGACCATCACCCATCACCATTTTTTCAGCGGTGGTGAGTACGCGCGCGGCGTTGCTGAGAACCATCGTGCGGTCGCTGGACGGCAGGCCATTAGCCACCTGGCGCGCGGTTTCAAGCAGTTCGGACGAAACCAGCAGATCGAGCCGACCCGGCAGCGGGTTGAGACCCAGCACGGGCCTGGCTCCACCGGTGGGCAGCCGCTCGGGATAGATCTCGAGATAGTAGGTGGTGGCGCCGGTACGCTGCGCTACGCCGGGGATGGAAGTGGCCTGCGCTGCGAGCCCCGCCACACGCGCAGCCGACACCAGCCACCCCGCCAGCACACCGCCCCCCTCACCACCGAGCGCGCACAGAAGAATGGAGATCGGAGCACTCATCCGAAGATCCCTTGCAGCACGCGCCGGGCAGCCCGCTGGACGCGGTCACGCAGACGCTCGCCCATCCCGGGGTTACGAACCACCTCAGCGCGATAAAACGACGGACAGAGCGTGGCGGCATGCGCATTTTCGCCGCACAGGCCACAGCCCACGCACCCCTCCAGCACCGTTGCCACCGGGTCGACCTTAAGCGGATCGGGGTTGTCCTTGAGCGTCAGCGTGGGACAGCCCGACAGCCGAATACAGGCGTGATCGCCGTTACAGACATCGTCATCCACGCCGTACTTCACGCGCTCGACCCGCTCACCCCGCTTGAGCCGTGTAGCCACCCAGGGACGGACGCGCCTCTGCCTTTCAAGCTGACACTCGCCTTCGGCAACAATCACCTTGAGCCCCTGGAACGACGTGGTGAACGCTTCGGTGAGCGTGGCCTGCACCTTGGCGACTTCGTAGGTGTGCACTGTGCGCAGCCACTTGACCCCCAGCCCCTCCAACGTGGATTCAATCGTACGGTTCTCGTGGGCGAGGCTCTGGCGTTTATCGGCAGCCCGGTCGCGCGCGACTTCGCCGGGTGTTGAAATGATGTCCTGGGTTCCGGTGGCCGAGGTGTAGCCATTTTTCATGATGAGCAGCACCGCGTCATCACCATTGAACAGCGCGCTCTGCACCCCGGTGAGAAGACCGTTGTGCCAGAAACCACCATCGCCCATGATCGACAGCACCCGCCGCTTCATGAGTGGCGACACGCCTGCCCGGCTGGCCAGGCTCATGCCGTAGCCCAGGATGGAATGACCGACCGAAAACGGCTCAAATGTGGCGAGCGCATGACAGCCGATATCGCCCGAGACATGCACCGGGCCAACCGTCTGCTGGGCGAGCTTGAGCGCCGCGAACACCGGTCGCTCGGGGCAGCCGATGCACATTCCGGGCGGCCGCGCCGGCAAGGGCTGATCAAGCGCCGCCTGAACCTGCTGACGGCGCGTGACGATACCCTCGAGCCAGCGACGCACTGATGAATCCACAGCGTGGGCGCGATGGCGGTCGAGAAAATGGAGCACCCCGCGCGAGATCACTTCGGCCGTGTACTCCCCGCCGGCCGGCAGCATGTCCTTGCCATGTAGCGGCGTACCGATTCCTGCGCGCCGCAAGGCGAGCGCGAGTTCCTGCTCGATGTACTCCGGCTGCCCCTCTTCGAGCAGCAGCACGGCCGCCTTGCCACGACAGAACTCGATGAGCTGCTCAGGCACCAGCGGCCAGGTAACATTGAGCACCATGAGCGAGAGTGATGAACGACCAAAAGCATCGGCCAGACCAAACTGCTGCAGCGAGCGGATCAGCGCGTTGTAAAGACCGCCCTGCACGATCAGGCCGAGATCAGCGTGCTCATTACCAGGCATGAGTTCGTTGAGGCTGTGTTCAACGATGAAGCGCCGCGCCGCCGGGATACGCTCGGTGATTTTCAGCTTTTCGTGGATAAAGGTCACTGGCGGATGCGCAAGGCGCATGTAGTCGAACGATGCCGGATCCTCGATCAGGTGCCGAGTGGAAAAACGGGGCGCAATATTGTCGCGGGTCTCGAAGCTTCCTCTCACGTGGCAGGCGCGAATGCGCAGCTCCATGATGACAGGCATATTGCTCGCTTCGCTCAGCTGAAAACCCTGTTCGACCAGGTTCACCATCTGTCCAAGCTCGGGACGTGGGTCGAGCAGGCACATGCCCGACTTCAGCGCGTAAGCGTGCGTGCGCTCCTGAATCACGCTTGCACCCTCCCCGTAGTCTTCGCCAACAACAATCAGCACGCCGCCAGTTACGCCGGGCGAGGCCAGATTGGAGAGCGCGTCAGCAGCCACGTTGGTGCCCACGATGGACTTCCAGGTGACCGCGCCGCGCACGGGATAGTGAAGCGAAGCACCCAGCATGGCAGCCGCCGAGGCCTCGTTCGAGCACGCCTCGACATGGACGCCCAGCTCATCGAGATAATCCCGCGCCTGCACCATCACATCGAGCAGATGCGAGACCGGTGCGCCCTGATAGCCGCCCACATAGGCCACCCCCGACTGCAGTAGCGCCTTGGTGATGGCCAGGATGCCTTCACCGTGGAAGGTCTGCCCTGCCCCCAGCCTGAGCGCATCGATTTCTTCGCGAAATGAGACTTCCACGTTTGATTCCGATCGGGCGAACCCGGCAATCTGCAGCTCAGGAAGGTAGCGCCCAGGTCATTTTCATTGACGGGCGCTGACTGAAGGCGGCATACCATTTCGCCACCTCGGGATAGGTCTCGCGCCAGCCGAAGTCGGCGAAGCGGAGGTCCAGATACCAGAGCGCGCAACCCACCGCGATGTTGCCGATGGTGACTTCGGCGGACAACATTGACGGGTTAGCGTTCAGATGGGCAAACGACGTGCGGATCTTGTCGCGCTGACCAAGCGACCAGTCTTCCCAGCGAAGTGGCTCCGGACGCAGGAACACCTCATAGCGGGCGAGGATCGCTGCATCGAGAATGCCGTCGCCCAGCGACTGCAGTGTGAGCGCCCGCCAGCGCGCCATACCCGCGGCAGGGAAGATGCTGCCCTTCGCCAGATCGTTGAGGTACTCGCAGATGACGCGGCTGTCATAAAGCGACTCACCGTCGTCCGTGAAGAACGTGGGCACCTTGCCAAGCGGGTTGTGAGGAATAATGGTCTGGTCCCGGTTGACCGGATTGGCCGCCGAGGCGAGCAGACTGATGCGGCCATCCAGGCCCAGTTCATTTGCTGTAACCAGGCACTTTCGAACATAGGGGGAAAAAGGCGAAAAAGAAGCTTCATGATGCGACGACTCCACAAAAAGACAATGAAAATCGATTGGCCAGGCGTGACGCTACCCTCTCGCGTGTCCGCCCGGCGACAACTGACTCAGCGACCACTGATGTTGCGCTCACGGATCACTTTGCCCCAGGTCTGGTATTCACGTGCAATGAATGCACCGAGCTCGGCACGACTGGTGGGCGTTGGCCAGAAACCGTGACGACCCAGCGCCTCGCCCACCTCCGGGTTGTCGAGCACGCGCACCAGTTCAGCATGCCAGCGATCCAGCACCTCGCGTGACACCTTTGAACTCGCAATGAACGCATACCAGTTGGTGGCATTGAAGCCAGGGAACCCGGACTCGGCAATGGTGGGCACATTAGGCAGTGAGGGATGTCGATTGAGGCCAGTGGACGCGAGCGCAATCAATTTCCCGGACTCGATATGCTGCTGCGCGGTGGACATGGTGGCGTACCACGATGTGACCCGCCCAGCGAGAATGTCAACCAGAGCCGGTGCGCCACCTTTGTAGGGAACATGAACGGTCTCAATGCCCGCCATGGCGTTCAGCAACTCACCCGCCAGGTGCGATGCCGAGGCGGGGCCGGTGGAAGCAAAATCAATTCGGCCGGGCTGGCGCCGCGCAGCGTCGATGAACTCGGTAAACGATCGGATACCAGCGCCCGCGTGCACCACCAGTAGATTCGGAAAATTCACCGCCATGGTGAGCGGTGCGAAATCGGCGGCTGCGTCGTAGCCGGTTTTCATCAGGTGCGGCGCAATGGCGAGCGGACCAATTGTGCCGAGAAGAATAAGGCTGCCATCAGTCGGGCCTGCTGCCGCCATCTGATGCGCGATATTGTCGCCCGCGCCGGGGCGGTTGTCGACCGATACCGTCTGCCCCAGGTTATCGGACAGGCGGCGCGCAATGATTCGGGCTGCTGTATCGGCCGCGCCGCCCGCCGCAAAACCCACCAGCAGCGTGACGCCACGGCGGGGCGGGAAATCCTGCGCAGCCGCAGCAGGGGAACCCAAAGCCGCTGCCAAGGCAAGCAAGGCAGCGAGGCAGCGGGTAACGATTCGTGAGCCCCGGGCAAGCACACGCGTCGAAACAGGGCGAGCAGAGGTCGTCATCTGATTAGGGCAACATGGTGAAGAGAATAAATGTGGCGAAGATCGCCAGGTGAACAAAACCGCCGCCACAAAGATGAGCTGCGCCTGAGTAAATACCGGTCCGGGGCACTCATCGTGAAGGAGGGCAGTACCATCGTGAGTATTGAGAGCGGCACCAGAACAGCAAGAAACGCGTTGGATGCCGAGACCCTGAAGTTCTGCTCATAGTGACGCCCGCCGCCCAGCAACAGACACACGCCCTAGATACCGTTGAGCGCAATGAGCAGCGCCGAGAAGATTGAATCGCGGGCTAGCTCAGGCTGGTCGCCACGCAGCATCATCGAAACAATCAGCCCTGCTTCAATCACCGAGATGGCAAGCGCCAACACCAGACTGCCAAACAGGGCGCCCAGCCGTTGCGCGAGCGTTTTGGCATAGTGTACCGACGAAAATATGCAACCGACGAGGACCACCACCACCTCGCCGACCGGCACCTGCAGCCCGATTAGCGATGCAGAGAGTGCCGCGGCACCCGCCAGCGGAAAGCCGACCGTCCACCAGGAAAACAGCGCGCCGGATGCCGCCACCTTCAGTGCGCCCCGGGCTCGGCCACCGCATCGCCATAAGGCGACATGATCTCGGTGCACCCGCTATTGAGTCCCGCTTCGCGCAGAACACCAGCTGGACAGGCAAACGCATAGGGGTAGACCTGGCGCGGCGCTGGCACCACCGGCATCACATCGGCGAGCGCCGTGAGCGTTTCTTCGCCCAGGAGTGGGTCAGCCGCGATGACCGGCAGCCCGCTGACATCGATCCTGGGCTGGTGAAATGCCTCGTCGAGGTTCATGCCGAATCGCGAGAGGAAGGTCGCCAACTGCAACACGGCGCCAAGAATCTTGCGTCCACCCGATGCGCCCAGCGCGAACATGCGTTGCCGGCCATCGGCGCCAATGACCGGGCAGTAATTCGCGAGACACCGTTTGCCTGGCCCAAGTGAGTTGGGCTTTCCGGGCACCGGATCGAACCACATGATGCCGTTATTGAGCAGCACCCCGGTAGCGGGCGATACCACCCGCGCACCGAAGATCGAGAGCAGCGTCTGCGTGACTGAACAAATGTTGCCGTGCCGATCCACCACGCTGAAGTGCGTGGTGCTGCCGGGCGCCTTGGCCGACTCGTGATCACCCATTTCGGCCAGACGGGCGGTGAAAGCTTCATTGAGGGCAGCAGCGATCGCCTGGTAGTGCCTGGGGCGCACATGCCGTGCCTCGGGTGAGGTCGCGTGGTCGGCGTCGAAGTCGAGTGCAGACAGCGCTCGCGCAAAGGTTGGCCCACCAGTGAGGCCGGGAACCGCCCAGATCACGCCCCCCGGGTGCACCAGCCTGAGCGGCTCGACCCACTCTGCGCGATAGCCGGCGAGATCACGATCGCTGAGAAAACCACCCTTGGCCAGTACATCAGCGGCGAGCGCCCATCCGACATCGCCGCCATAGAAAGCGTTAGCGCCGTCAAGCGCAATCTGGGTCAGGGTATCAGCCAGGCGGTTCTGGTTCAGCCGCCGCAACGGGCCACCGGTCCAGGCGCCGAGAATGGGCCAGCGCCCCTCATCGAGAAACATGGTTGCGGCATCGGGGTCGGCCGCCAGCGCCTTGGCGTTCGACGCAGTGACCAGCCCGGAGTACCAGTCACAGAGCAGCCCGTCGCCGGCCAGACGGGCGGCGGGCTCCACCAGCTCGCGCCAGGCGAGCCGGCCGTATTCGCCATGCGCCAACGCCATGCCGGCGATGACGCCCGGCACCGCCACCGAGCTTGCCCCCTGGACGTTGCGGTCCCCGAGCACCGATGGCCAGCCGAAAAGATCAGTGTTGACACCGGCACCGGTGAGGGGAAAGTGAGCGGGGTCCAGGTTGAGCGGCGAGCGCATGCCGAAATTGACAGCGCGGGCACGCTTTTCATCAGCTCGCCAGACGACCATGCACCCGCCTGCTGCCACGCCGCTCATCCAAGGCTCGACCACCCCGAGGGCAAACGACGTGGCGACTGCCGCATCGACCGCATCACCGCCGGCGGCCAGCACAGCGGCACCGGCCTCGGCGGCCACGCGGTGCTGGGCCGCCACGATACCGCCTGCGGTGGGTACCACCGCTTTGCGAACCATCTGCGTTGAAGAGAAATTGTCGTTCAAGGCCGTTCTCGTCCGTGTTGATCCGAATGGTAGCCGAGGTGCCACGCGGATGCCCGAGACGCGCAGCCGCCTGGGCCGGCACGACGCGTGCAATAGGCAGGCACGCGGGCCTGCCTGACTAGTAGATGTCGGGCTCCGGTACGGGGGCACCGAAATCCCGCTCGAGAAAATCAAAGTCGCAGCCCTGATCGGCCTGCAACACATGGCGGCTGAACATCCAGCCATAGCCCCGCTGCCAGCGCGGCGCCGGAGCCTGCCATTGAGCGCGCCGGCGCGCGAGTTCCTCGTCGCTCACCTCGAGATGGATCCGCCGCGCAGGCACATCGATCGCGATTCGGTCACCGGTTCGCACCAGCGCGAGCGGCCCCCCGACTGCAGCCTCGGGCGCACAATGGAGAAGACATCCCCCATAGCTCGTGCCGCTCATCCGGGCGTC
>SYIM01000067.1 GCA_005798775.1 Burkholderiales bacterium | reverse complement strand
GGCTATTATTTCAACGTTGGTTGCTCCAACCTGATTACCGAAGGGAAGATTCCGCTGCGTCAGTACGCTGACATTGAGCGGGTGGTGCCCGAGGGTATTCAGTTCCGAGATGGGCTCCTACCTGCCGACCTGATCGTATGTGCCACGGGCTATCTGGGCCCGGAGCATCTGGTGGAGCAGCTCTTTGGCGCTGAAGTCGCTGCCCGGGTGGGGCGCGTATGGGGCATCAACCCGCAAACCCAGGAGTTGAATTCGGTCTTCAACCGGACCGGGCAACGGGGCCTGTGGTTCATTGCGGGCAGCTTTGCGCAGTGCCGCATCATGTCGAAGTATCTGGCCCTGCAGGTGAAGGTGGCCGAAGCTGGGATTGCCGCCAGCGTCTGATCGACTCAGCTCGTCGCGCCAGGTGCGGGCGGGCTACCGATCTTGCCAAGCACCACGTCTTCATACATGTGGAGGGCGGGCAGTCCGCCTGTGTGCATGAACAGCACGCGTTCACCAGGTTTGAGTTGCCCCTGGCGGGCAAGCCCGATCAGCCCGGCCATGATCTTGCCGGTGTAGACGGGGTCGAGCAGAATCGCTTCGGTGCGCGCGAGTAGCTGCACAGCCTCGACCATGGCCGAGTTGGGCAGCGAGTATTTTGGCTCCCACCATCCGCCCACACAACGCACCGCGCCAGCCTGAATAACGAGGGTGACGCCAAGAAGATCGAGAACCGACTGCGCTTCGCGCTGTACCAGTGGAACCTGATCGATCGGGTCGCGGCTGACGCCAATGCCTATCAACGAGCTGGCCAAATGGCAGCCGAGGAATCCGGCCAGCATGCCGCCGTGCGTGCCCGAACTGCCCGAACCGACCACGATATGGTCGGGTGACCAGCCGAGATCAAACCATTGCTGCTGCATCTCCTGGACGCACGCCACGTAGCCCAGTCCGCCGATGGCATTGGAGCCACCGCCCGGGATGATATAGCCCCGACGCCCTTGCGCTGCGAGTTGTGCCGCGATGGATTCCATGGCTGGCCCCATGGGCGTTCCAGCCGGGACCACCACGATATCTTCCACACCCATCAGCCGATAGAGGAAATGGTTACCGCTTGCGGTGTCGGAGTAGGTGCCGGGTACCCGTTCCTCGATTACGAATCGACAGGCGAGACCCTCACGAGCCGCCGCTGCCAGCGTGATCCGGCAGTGATTCGATTGAGGAGCGCCGCAGGTGATGAGGGTGTCGGCGCCACGAGCCAGTGCATCAGCCACCAGGAATTCGAGCTTGCGGGTTTTGTTACCGCCCGGAAAGAGCCCGAGCATGTCATCGCGCTTGACCCAGACCTCTGGCCCGCGCCCGCCAGGGCAGGTGGCTGCGAGCGCGGCGCTGAATCGCGGCAGGGGTTCGATCGGGGTGGGGCCCGCGGTGTAGCGTCGGCGAGGAAAGCGGGAGAGATCCATAGGCTGTCTCAATTCGGGCGTCAGAACAGAATCTGTGGCAGCAGGGTGGCCATTTTGGGAAAGGCAACAAGCAAGACTACAAAGGCCACCATGATCGCAAAGAAGGGGAGGGCTGCCCGCGATACAAAGCCGAGATCACGACCCGACATCATCTGCATGATGAAGAGATTGAGCCCCACCGGAGGCGTGACCATGGACATTTCCACCATCAGAACCATAAACACACCAAACCAGATCAGGTCGATGCCGGCAGCCTGTACGGTAGGCAGAAGGAGCGAACTCGCCAGGACCACGATGGACACGCCATCAAGGAAGCAGCCCAGAATGGCAAACAGTATCGTGAGCGTCAGCAGCAGGCCGTTGGGAGAAAATTCAAACGAATCGATGAACTTTGCGATTTCGTGTGGCAAACCGGTGAAATCGACTGCCGCCGATAGAAACATCGACCCCATGATGATGAAGGCGATCATGCAGGAGGTTCGGACGGCCTCACGAATGCTTTCAATAAATGAGGCCCAGTTCAGCGTGCCAGAAACGGCTGAAAGAATCAGCGCACCCGCTACGCCCAGCGCGGCTGATTCGGTGGGGGTGGCAAGGCCTGTGTAGATTGACCCGATCACGAGCGCGATGAGGAGCACCACCGGAATTAGATGACGGCTGCTCTTCAGCTTTTCGACAAATTGTGAACCGGGCTCGGCCGGTGGCATCTGATTTGAATGGGTGAGCGCCCAGATCATCAGATAGCCCATGAAAAGCAGCATGAGTACGATGCCCGGGACGATGCCCGCGGCAAACAGCTTGGCAATGGAGACCTCAGCCGACACACCGTACACAATGAACGTGATGGACGGCGGGATCATGATTCCAAGAGTGCCTGCACTGGTGAGGGCGCCCATGCTCACTTCTGCCGGGTAGCCGCGCCGTTGGAGTTCAGGTAACGAGATTCGTCCAATCGTAGCCATGGTGGCGGCAGACGACCCGCAGGCGGCGGCGAAGATGCCGCAGCCCAGTACGTTCACATGAAGTAGTCGCCCGGGCAGCCAACCCAGCCAGGGGGCGAGCCCGCGGAACATTTCTTCGCTGAGGCGGCTGCGAAACAGGATCTCACCCATCCAGATGAAAACCGGCAGTGCGGTGAGAGTCCAGCTTGCGCTGCTGCCCCAGATGGTGGTGGCCATGATGCTACCGGCTGGTGATGTCGTGCCCGCGAAAAATACGAAGAGAGCTGTTCCCAGGAGCGCCACGGCGATCCACAGGCCGCTACCCAGCAGCAGCAGCAGAACCAGCAGGACGAGCATGGCAAGCTGCCCTGGATCCATATCAGTCAGACCGTGGACGGCTGATCGCCACCGCGTGGGTAAAGCGTGGATTCATCGATCAGGTGACAGACCAGGCTGTCGATCAGGCTCACCCAGAGCGCCAGCACCCCTAGCGCCATCCAAAGCTGAGGAATCCAGAGCGGGATAGCAATTACGCCCTGTCCCATTTCATTGAACTGCCAAGAGTCCCACACCATCGCGCAGGTCCACCAGCAGAAGTAACCGCTAACGAGGCTTGCGATCGCCAGGCAACCCCGCTCGACCCAGCGTTGCGCTGCCGGGGGCAACCGGTCAAGGAGAAGTGCAACCCGGATATGGCCGCCGGTATTAAGTGTGTAGGCGAGCCCAAGGAACGATGACGCGGCCATGGAATAGCCAGCAATTTCAGCCGTCCACGACACCACCACGCCAGCCGCTCGCGCGCCGATTTGAAGCAGGACGCAGGCTACGATACCAACCAGAGCGAGGCCGGACAGGACACCACACCCAGTGTAAAAACCGTTGAGTAGTCTGCGCATGAGGCAACCGCTTTCCGGCTGACTTAACGCCGGCCCGCCAGGTACTCCTTCAGGACTGCTGCGCCGTCAGGTCCGGCGCGCTTTTCCCAATCCTGGGCAAGCCGTTCGCCGACCTTGCGCAGGTCGGCCACGAAGGCGGCATCCGGGGTGAGGATGGTCATGCCCTCCTTGATGAGCCGCGCCCTGGTTTCCTCACCCTCGCGTTTGCTCCAGTCCCAGCCGCGCTTTTCCGCATTGGCCGATGCGGTGAGGATGATCTGCTGAAGCTCTGCAGGCAGGCCCTTGAGGGTGGCGGTGTTGATGATGATCGTGTCTTTGGAGTGAGCGGCCTGAAAGTCGATAAAGAACTTCGCGTAGTCCCAGGCTTGGGTGGCAACTGCTGTGGTGGAGGACGTGAGCGTGGCGTCGACGATGCCAACGGTAAATGCCTGACTCAGCTCCGAGGCCTGCAGCACGGTGGGGGTGGCCCCCACGAGTTCGGCAAAGCGCGAGGCGGCTGGGCCCCAGCTGCGGTGTTTCATGCCTTTGAAGTCTTCAATTTTCGTGATCGCCTTCTTGCTGACCATCCCCATACCGGGGAAGGGCACGGTGTAGAGGATTGTGATGCCCTGTGCGTTCAGACGCTTATCGAGGTGGGGCTTGGAAAGTTTCCACAGGCGGGCAGCCGATTCATAGCCGCTATCCAGGAACAGGATGCCGTCGATATCAAAGAACGCGTATTCATTACCGTAGGCGGGCAGGTTGGTTTCAGCGATCGGCACCTGCGCGGTTTGAACGGCACGCTTGATTTCTGGCAGCTTGAAGAGCGAGCCGTTCGAGTGCACGGTGATATCGATTCGGCCGTTGGACGCAGCCTTGGCTTCGTCGGCGAACATCCGGGTGTTCTTGGTGTGAAAACTGCCGTCGGCGTACGGCGTGGGCATATTCCACTTGTACACCTGCTGGGCGCAAGCCGGACCCGCGGCCAGCGCAATCACGCCAGCCACAACATGAAACAGCGAGCAGCGTTTGATCTGGTTCATTGGGGCGGCCTCCGCAATTGAGGTGTGGTTCAGAGTTCGTTGAACCAGACCACTTCGTCAAAAAATTTGTTCGGTTTGGTAAAGAAGGAAATCGACAGACAACCGTTGGGGGCGTGCGCAATGTGCGTATTGCCGCTGGGTCTCCAGACAAAATTGCCGGCGGTGGCCGACCCCTGCTCGTCATCGAGACTGCCCTCGAGGATGTAGGTCTGCTCGATTTCGGTATGGGTGTGGAGCGGGATGGTAGAGCCCGGCTCCATTTTGGACAGGACGGTCAGCATGCCGCTTTCGTCCTGATAAAGAATTTTGACTTGAACCCCGGGAAACTTGGAGGGTTTCCACGGCATGTTCAGTGCGTCGACAAAAATTGAGCGCGGCGTGGCGATGATTTCTTCGTGGGTAGGCCGGCGTTTCTGTGAAACCAGGGCTTCAGCCATGACTGTCTCCCAGGGAGTGGTGGATGGTTGCCACACTGTACACACCGATCGCGCGGGGCTGCAATGTCCGTGTTCGATTCCCGAAAGAAACGATCCGCGCGGTGCCTTGGGCGCTCCAGCTATAGTCAGTGCCCTGGGGCAATCGGAACTGTGGTGCGCCGTGGTTCGTAATCAACCCTGAATGGAGATCACTGAGTGATGCAGAGCGGACACTCCGGCGCTCGGTTTCCTGAAGTTCGAACCGAGCTGGTCTATGGCGAGCGGCTGGTGCGGTGTTTCAAAGATCGGCCCGGTTCGCTTTTCGGGATGTTTGAACAGGCGGTCAGACGTTCGCCGCAGGGCGTGGCCCTGGTGTGCGACCACCGGCGACTCACGTATCGTGAGCTCGATCATGAGGTCTCGGCGGCCGCCCGGGCGTTGCAGAATTCCGGGGTCGTCTGCGGCGACCGGGTTGCGCTCCTTCTGGGGAACCGGATCGAGTTTGTGGTGCTGCTGTTCGCTGCCGCGCGCGTTGGCGCCATCGTGGTGCCGCTCAGTGCGCGGGAGGTCAGGCCTGGCATCGCTTATGCACTGGGCCAATGCGGAGCGCGCCTGCTGGTGCACGAACGCGAGCTGTCAGATCAGGTGCCCGACGACAGCGAACTGCCAGCGCCGCTTGCGCGGGTCTGGGTGAGCGATGCGCAGAGCGCCGACGATGCCAGCAACCCGACAGTCTGGCTGGGCTGGCTGAACGCTGCGGCGAGCGCGCCCCTGGCGGGACCCGCACAGCCCGCCGAGTTCGACACGGCCGCCATTCTCTACACCTCGGGAACGACGGGGCGACCCAAGGGGGCAATGCTCACCCATCTGGGGCTGGTGCACTCGGCACTCCATTTTGTCCACGCCATGTCGCTGGGTCCACGTGACACCTCAATTGCCACCGTGCCGCTCAGCCATGTCACCGGGCTGGTTGCGCTCATCGCCACCATGGTGATGGCGGCGGGCAAGCTGGTCGTGATGCCGTCGTTTCGCGCGGCGGCGTTTATTGCGCTTGCGCAGTCTGAACGTATGACGCACACACTGATGGTGCCTGCCATGTACAAGCTCTGCCTGATGGCCCCGGAGTTCGCGCAGGCCGATCTTTCAGGGTGGCGGGTGGGCGCCTACGGTGGCGCGCCGATGCCCGAGGCAACCATTGCCGAGCTCACTGGTCGCATGCCGCAGCTCATGCTCATGAACTGCTACGGTTCCACCGAGACCACCTCGCCTGCCACGCTGATGCCGCCTGGCCAGAACGCAGGCCGGATCGATAGTGTCGGTTGCCCGCTGCCCTGCGCCGATATTCGCGTGATGAATGATGACGGTCGAGAGTGCGAGGCTGGCGAACTGGGCGAGATCTGGATCGGCGGCCCCATGGTCGTCCCCGGCTACTGGAATCAGCCAGAGGCCACCCGGGCTGCGTTCGCGGGCGGCCTCTGGCGCTCCGGAGATCTGGGTTGGGTTGACGCTCAGGGTTATCTGCGGGTAGTCGATCGGATCAAGGACATGATCAATCGGGGAGGCTACAAGGTGTTTACGATCGAGGTTGAGAACGTGCTCTATGAACACGAGCGGGTGATCGAGTGCGCGGTGGTGCCCGTGTCATGCCCGGTTCTGGGTGAACGCGTGCAGGCGGTGGTCTATGCCCGAGGCGGATCGGCGGAAGCCGTTCAACTGAGTCGCGAACTGAGCGCGCACTGCGCCGCGCGATTGGCCGACTACAAGACGCCAGAACGATTCATCGTGGTGGATCAGCCATTGCCCCGGAACGCCAACGGCAAACTTCTCAAACGCCAGATTCGGGAGGCCGTTCTCCATGACCACCGGTAGCCGGTATGACACGCTGGAGGCGCTGCGCGCCGCCGTGGGCACCGAGGCTTTTGTCTCCGACTGGGTGCTGATCGATCAGCACCGCATCAATCTGTTTGCCGAGGCGACCGATGACCCGCAGTGGATTCATGTCGATACCGAGCGGGCGGCGCGCGAGTCGCCCTTCGGCGGCACGATCGCGCATGGGTTTCTCACGCTTGCCCTGCTCGGGCGCTTTTATGATCGGCATCTGGCGTTGCCGTTCTGCGCGATGGGTATCAACTATGGCCTGAATCGGGTTCGCTTCACCCGCCCGGTTCGTGCGGGACAGCGGGTACGGGGACGCTTTTTGCTGTCGTCGCTTGAGGACATCGCGGGTGGGATCCAGATGTCATTTACCGTCACCATTGAAATCGATGGCGAGGAAAAGCCCGCCTGCGTGGCGGAGTCCCTGGTGCAGCAGTATTTTCAACCTGAGGCTGAGCGGAGGCCCTGATGCAGCGTGAACAACCGCGGGTGGCGATTGTGAGTGGTGCGGCTGGGAGCGTGGGCGCAGCTTGCGCACGGATGCTCGCGCAGCGCGGCTATCGCGTAGCGCTTCATTATGCGAGGCGCGCCGAGGCGGCCGAGCAGGTGGCTCATGAATGTCGCGCGCTGGGTGCCGACTGCTTCACGGTCGCGGGTGATTTGGCAAGCGATGCCGACTGTCGCGCGATCGTCGAGGCTACCTTTACACGTTGGGGCCGGGTGGACGCGCTCGCCAATTGTGCAGGGACAACGGTGTTTCTGCCGATGGCGCGCATCGATGAGGCCGATGACGAGGCGTTTCTTCAGGTTTTTCAGGTGAATGCCTTGGGGCCCTTCAAGATGTCACGCGCAGCGGAAAAGCGCATGGGGGCTGACTCCGCAATCGTTAATGTGTCGTCGATCGCTGGCGAAACCGGGCGAGGTAGCTCCTACGCCTATGTGGCCTCGAAGGCAGCGCTGAACGCGCTGACCCTGAGCCTGGCCCGCTCGCTGGGTCCTAAGGTGAGGGTCAACGCAGTATTGCCCGGCATGATCGACGGCCGCTGGATGCGAGAGGGGCTGGGCGAGGCATCGTTTGAGCGCGTTCGGCAGGATTTTTCCTCGCTCTCCGCACTCGAAAAAATCTGCCAGCCAGAGGATATTGCGCAGGCAATCGTCTGGTTGCTGGAGCCTGGGTCGGTGGTGACTGGGCAACTGCTCCGCGTGGATGCCGGCTACACGATTGGGCGCGATCGTAATCAGAGCAGCTAGCGCGCGACGGGGCCTCGTCTAAATGGGGGCGAGCGCGAGCGCCTGCCGCTTGCGTTCGAGTGCCGCGCCCTGGACATCGGCGAGCGACGCGGCGAGGAGCGCGGCAAGCGCATCCGCAGCATCCGCGCGACCTTGCAATTGAGCGGCTGCGCGCATCAGGCGGTCGAAGCGGCCAATACCGCGTGCATGCGTGTCGCTGTAGCCCTTGATGGCGCGCCTCAACCGGATGACTTCCACTCCAAACCTGTAGTCATGCGCGAAGGCCTGCTCCACCCTGGCGAGCCAGGCCTCCAGGTGCTGCTGTTCGCGCTGGTGGCGCAGACTTGAACGGCGCATGAAGCGCAGCGATGCGAGCGCCTGCAGCATGAACTGCCCGGTGATGGTGTGCGAGCGAACGCGGCGGCCTTTAGCGAGGCGACGTTCTAACCAGGCGCTCAGTCTGGGTGAATGTTCAAGCTTGTGAGCGAGGCTTACAGGCAGCAGGGAGGTGACCTCCTCGAGCCTGGGGTGGAAATACTCCGTTGCGCCCACCACTTCCGAATCATTGGCGCCGACCTCGCGCCGGATCCGCTCAAAGCGCTCGCTTCGCGATTTGAGGTCGGCGACCCGGATGATGTCGTCATAGGCCATGGCTACGGCGATCCAGCGGGCGGCCTCAATCGTAGCCAGATGGCCATGGGCCTCTCCGCCGCCTCCTGCCGCAGTGCTGTGGATATGAGCAACGCGGTTGAGATATTCCGCGCCGTAATCGAGATCCTGATATTCCAGCACTCGCTGTAAGCCGACCCCCAGCATGGGATGGGCCACAGCCGGGAACTCGGCTACGATTCTTTTGCGCAGGCGCTCGACCTCGGGCGATGCAGCGCGAGCGGGAAGCGGGGCGGGCTCGCCGGGTACGGGCGGTTGTTCGGCGGCGTTTCGGATCGGCTCGCGAATCGCGGCGCATCCGGCCTGCCAGGCGCGCAGGCTTGGCTCGGCCCCGACTCCAGCCCGGCGAATGGTGTCTCGAAACGCGTCATCAGAGAAAGGCAATTCGCCGCTGCCGGCGAGTGCGCCGAAGAGCGCGGCCGAAATGACGCTTCCTTCGCGGCGAGCGAGCTGCTGCATGTCGTCGTGCAGGAAGCGCTGGGCATAACGGGTGCCCGCTTCGAGGACCGCGGCGGTGTCAGCGATGCCATTGCCTGGCACCACTTTTTCAAGCGTACCGAAGTCGCGATGCGTGGAAGCGATGAGGGTGGTTCGGTCCCGACTCACCAGTCCCCGCTGAATGGCACGGCCGGCTTCCATCAGCTCGGCTGCGATCACGATATCGACCTCGCCCGGTACCGGCATGAGGGCGAACACCGGCTGAGTGGCACGCGCTTCGGCATGCGCAGCATCAAGGAGCTCAACATAGTAGATGGTGGCGCCGGTTCGCTGCGCCACACCCGGCACCGAGGTGGACTGCGCGAGGTAGCCGCTGTTTTCGGCCAGGTCGACGATCCAGTCGACCAGTACGCCGCCACCCTGCCCCCCCATCGCCATGATGGCGATGGTGATGGGACGATCCGGGCGGTTACCTCGGATATTGATTCGGGGTGTGCTCACCGGTTTGCCTCCACGACCAGTGAACGTGCGGCAAGCGAGCGATGACGGCGAGCCTGCAGCCAGCCGGTCATGCTCCGGCGGACCCGATCAAGTCCCCGTTCAAAAGCAGTGGCGTTTCTGACCCACTCGATCCGGTAGAACGATGGGCAGAGCACCGCGGCATCGGCGACCTCGCCACAATGCCCACACGCAACGCAACTGTCATCGACGGCAGCGACCGGGTCGGGTTTGAGCGGGTCGCCGCTGGATTTAAGCGATAGCGAAGGGCAGCCCGAGACTCGCATGCAGGCGTGATCGCCGTTGCAGACCGCGGCATCGACGCCGAATTTTTCCTTAAGCACCCGTTCGCCGCGGGCTGCGGCCTGAGTTTTCTGGGGCCGCTCCCGGCGCTGGCGGTTCAACATGCACTCGCTCTGGGCGATGACCACCTTGGGTCCGCGGAAGTCGGTGGTGAGCGCCTCCTTGAGCGTATCGCGCATGGTGCGCACATCGTAGGTGTCAGTGATGGTGCGAACCCACTGTACGCCCACGCCCCGCACGGCTGCTTCGATTGGATGATAGGTGCTGCGGTTCGGGTTGTCGGCGCGCGATGACGGGATATCCTGCCCGCCGGTGGCGGCCGAGTAATTGTTGTCAACGATGACGATCACGCCATCGGATTTGTTGAATACCGCGTTGGCAATACCGCTGGTGAGGCCGTTGTGCCAGAAGCCGCCATCGCCCATGATCGAGATCGCGCGCTTTGACCCTTCAAGACCGAAGGCGGCTGCGCTGGATGCGCCCAGCCCGTAGCCCATCGTGGATGCGCCCAGGTGAAACGGCGGCATGGCCGCAAAAAGGTGGCAACCGATGTCGCCGGCTATGTGATGTTCGCCGAGGTCTTGCTGCAGGAGGGTAAGCGCAGAAAAGATCGGACGCTCGGGGCAGCCGGTACAAAAGCTGGGCGGGCGCGCTGGAACAATGTCGTTCAGTTCAGGCGCGGCGCGGCGCATGTTGGCGCCCGCTGCTGCAGCAGCGCTGGGCGGACGTTCGCGCTTGATCGAAATGGGAATAGCAGTGGCCACTGAAGCCGGCCGGTAGCGACTGGCAAATGCCTTCACACCCGCGCGCAGTTCGGCCACGGTGTATTCGCCTGCCATCGTGAGCAAATCTTTGCCGTGGACAGTTGTGCCGAGCCCTGCGCGGCTCAGGACCGCTCGGATCGCCTGCTCGTGATAATCGGGCTGCCCTTCTTCAACGATCAGCACTGCTTTCTTACCTTCGCAGAAGCGCAGTACCTCGGCATCAATAACGGGATAGGCGACGTTGAGAACGTACATGGGAACACGCGACTGGCCATAGAGGTCGGCGAGTTCTTCGTGCATCAGCGCCCGAAGCGTGTTGTTGTAAAGCCCGCCCAGCACGATTACGCCCAGCTCGCTGATGTCGCCGTCAAAGAACTCGTTGAGGTGGTGATCTTCGATGTACTTCACCGCCGCAGGCCAGCGATCCAGCACCTTCTCGTGTTCATGCATGAACGCGGCAGGCGGCAGAACGATGCGGCTGGTGTCCCGGCGCGGCGCCTCCAGGGCCTGTCGAAGATTGAACGTCGGCGGTCGGTTTTCGCGCGTGACAAAACTCCCATGCACATGACAGGCGCGGATTCGCAGTTCCAGCATCACCGGGGTATTGCTCACCTCGGACAGCGCGAAGCCGTGGTGCACCGCATTCACGATAGAGGGAAGGTTGGGGCGCGGGTCGAGCAGCCAG
>SYIM01000066.1 GCA_005798775.1 Burkholderiales bacterium | reverse complement strand
TTCTGCATTTCGGCGATGACCTGCAGGGTCAGCGTGGTTTTGCCCGATGACTCAGGGCCGAAGACTTCAACCACACGGCCGCGTGGCAGGCCACCCACGCCCAGGGCAATATCAAGTCCGAGCGAGCCGGTGGAGACCACCTGGATGTCGTGTTCGATGCCGGCATCGGCCAGCCGCATGATGGAGCCCTTGCCAAACTGCTTTTCGATCTGGGCCAGTGCGGCGCTCAAAGCCTTGCCGCGTTCGGTACGGGATTTTGCGTCGTCCATGTTGATGACTTTGTCCATGTTGACCTCGTCTGGAAGTGGGTGAGAACCGCGAGTGACGAGGATTATTGCACGCAACTACTGTATAAACAAACAGTTTTTTCTGGTTAGGCGGCCGGGTCATCCTGGCCCTTGCGCGGAGCTCACAAAATCGGCGGAAAAAATTTCCAGGGCGCGCAACAGGGCGTGACGCGCAGTCTGCGAGCGCACAGCATCTCGCGCGCCATCGAAGTGTCGCGTCTCAACGACAATCCGCTGCACCGCCTCGCCGAGCCCGACCACCCATCCGAAGCACACGGTCCCAACCGGCTTCTCCGCACTGCCTCCGCCAGGCCCAGCCACCCCCGTCACGGCGAGCGCAAGCCGGGCGCGGCTGCGGAGCAGTGCGCCCTCGGCCATGGCCCGGGCAACGGGCTCGCTCACCGCGCCATGTGTATCGAGGGTGTCACCGGGCACCCCAAGGAGCTCATGTTTCGATGCATTGCTGTAGGTGACAAATCCCCGCTCGAACCACTGGCTCGAGCCGGCCAGATCGGTAAGCGTGGCCGCGATCAATCCCCCGGTACACGACTCGGCGGTCGCCACCAGCGCCCGATGCGCCATCAACTGGGCACCCAACTGCCGCGCAGCGTCGAGAAGATCAGAGGGCAGAACGACAACGGATGTCATAGGCCAAAGCTCGCGCAGCGCAGCGGTCAGAAACCCGCCGCCCGCCAGATTGCAAAGAGAAACAGGGTGAAAAAAGCCGCCAGCAAATCATCGAACATGATGCCAAATCCGCCCTTCAAGCGGGCGTCTACAACCCCGATCGGTGGGGGTTTGGCGATATCGAAGAAGCGAAAGAGCGCAAACGCCACCAGTTGCGTAAACCAGTCGGTGGGCAGAAAGGCAAGCACCAGCCAGAACGCCACGACCTCGTCCCAGACGATTGCCGAATGGTCGCTCACTCCGACATCACGCGCCGTTCGGCCACAGGCCCAGATTCCGATCAGAAATGACGCGGCAATTAGCAGCAGCCAGTGGTGGGGGGCCAGCCAGTCTTCCAGCGCCACAAACACGCACCAGGCCCACAGGGTTCCAACAGTGCCAGGGGCCCGCGGAAAGAGGCCGCTGCCAAACCCGAGCGCGAGCAGATGCGCGGGCGAGGCCAGACGGAATCGGGCGATTGCAGCAGCCTCCGGGCGCGCGCGCCCGACATTTTCTGCGCCGCCGGGAGCGGTCTCGGCCGCAGGTTGTACGCGCTCACGGGGCAGGTCAGCGGAAATGATCAAATCCCCGTTGGTCTGGCTCAAGCAGGCGCCCCGCGCCATCCGTGACTCGCAAGCCCACTTTCGCAGACATCCTGCCGATCCGGGTGACAGGGACGCCGAGCCGCAAGGGGAGCGCTTCGATTGCGTGGCGCTGCGACGCCCGCGCGGTGAAAAGGAGCTCATAATCGTCGCCGCCCGCGAGCGCCAGCCGCTGGCGCTCGGTAACGGTGCATCCTGCAAGCGTGGCATCAACCGGCACCGAGGGCCAGTTGATCTCGGCGCCCAGTCCTGATCGTTCGCAAAGGTGGCCCAGGTCGGCAAGCAGTCCGTCGGAAATATCAATCGCGGCACAGGCGAGCGGGCGAAGCGCCAGCCCCAGCGACACGCGCGGGTGAGGTCGCTCCATTCGTATGCGGGCTGGGTGCCCAATGGGCAGCATCCGCCCGGCGAGCGCCTCACGGACCGCCAGCGCCGCGCCACCCAGAGCGCCGCTTACCCACAGATCGTCCTCTGCGAGCGCCCGATCGCGGCGCAGCGCCCGCTCCGGCGGCACCTCACCGAAAGCGGTGATGCTGAGGGTAAGCGGCCCGCGAGTGGTGTCGCCCCCCAGAAGCTCGCAACCCGTTTCATCGGCTAGGGCGAACATCCCCGCCGCGAATCCCGCCAGCCATTGTTCATCGACCTCGGGCAAAGCCACCGCAAGCGTAAAGCCCACGGGTGCCGCGCCCATCGCCGCCAGATCCGACAGGTTGACAGCCAGCGCCTTGTGCCCGACGGTCTCCGCCGGTGCGTCGGCCAGGAAGTGGCGACCGCACACCAGCATGTCGGTCGTGACAGCGAGCGCTCGACCACCGGTCGGCGCGGCAAGCAACGCGCAATCATCGCCCACGCCGAGCAGCGCCCGACGCGCGGGTCGCTCGAAAAAACGCCTGATCAGCTCAAATTCACCGAGCGCCATTGGAGGCGTTGGTAGCGGCTTCAACGGCGCGGATCTTGAGCGCCACCCGATCGAGAACGCCGTTCACATATTTGTAGCCGTCGGTACCGCCAAAGGTCTTGGCAAGCTCAACCGCCTCGTTGATGACCACCCGATACGGAATTTCCGGGTGGTGCAGCAGCTCGAAGGCGGCAACAAGCAGCACTGCATGCTCAACCGGGCTCAGCTCGACAACCGGCCGGTCGAGCGCGGGCGTAATGGCTTCATGGAGTAGCGCCGATGAACCCATCACCCCATGAAGGAGCGCCTGAAAATGCTCCCGGTCCGCTTTTGCAAAGCCGGGGTTGTCGAACTGCAGGTGCGCTTCGATCGCGCCCGCTTCACTACCGTTCAGCAGCCACTCGTAGAGCCCCTGGAGCGCGAGCTCGCGCGAACGCCTTCGCGCGCTCTTGGCGGGTGTGCCTCGGCTGGCGGCCTGATTCAACCGCGCGCCCCGTTAGCTGGCGACCAACCGGTATCGTCGGTGGAATCAAGGTCATTGAGCCAGTCGGATAACCGCGCCATTTCAACCGCTACGCGCGCGGCCTCTGCGCCCTTGACCGGTGCGCGGACCATTGCCTGCTCGTCAGTGTTGGTGGTGAGTACCGCATTGGCCACCGGCACACCAAACTCGGTGGCAACCCCCTGAATGCCGCTTCCGGATTCATTGGCCACCAGCTCGAAGTGATAGGTCTCGCCGCGAATGACCGCGCCGAGCGCAATCAGCGCATCAAACGAACCGGTACCCGCCATGCGGTGCAGCACAAAGGGGATTTCGAGCGCACCCGGCACCGAGCAGAGCACGATATCGTGATCGCTCACCCCCAGCCTTGCCAGTTCGGCCAGACACGCCTCGCGCAGCGCCGTGCAGACAGGTTCGTTGAAACGGGACTGAGCGATGCCGATTCGCAGGCCCTCGCCTTCTGGCTCCGCCTGAAAAAGTTCAACCGACATTTGCTTCTCCCTGAAGGACTGGGGCCTCAAATTCCGGCTCGGCCTCATGCGCAAAACCCGTGACTTCGAGTGAGAACCCGCCCATGCTGGGCAGCTTGACAGGCCGCGACAGCAGTCGCATGCGCCCGACGCCGATATCCCGCAGGATCTGCGCGCCAATGCCATACGAGCGCAGATCCATTTTCGGGCGACGCACCGATGCAGGCGCGGCCCCGTCTGGACTGGCTAGTGGAATGCCAGCGTTTGAACAATTGAGCAGCACCAGCGCCCCGCAGCCCGATGCGGCAATCGCCGCCAGCGCCTTGTGTACCGACCAGGAGTGGCTGCCCCGCTTGGTGTCGATGAGGTCAATGGGCGAGGCAAGCTCCTGAACCCGCACCAGCGCATCGTTGGCGGGTCCGGGCGCGCCGCAGACCAGCGCCAGGTGCGCGCCGCCCGCTGCGCGATCGCGATATGTGAGCATCCGGAATTCGCCGTGCACGGTCTGCACCGACGACACGCCGATCCGCTCGACCAGCGACTCGTTTGCGCTGCGATAGCCGATCAAGTCTGCGATCGTGCCGATTTTCAGGCCATGCGTGCGACCGAATTCGACGAGGTCAGGCAGTCGTGCCATCGTCCCGTCGTCATTCATGATCTCGCAGATGACCGAGGCCGGCTGGAGGCCTGCGAGCGCCGCCAGATCGCAGCCCGCCTCGGTATGACCGGCTCGCACCAGTACGCCTCCCTTCTCGGCCCGCAGCGGAAACACATGGCCGGGCTGAACCAGGTCAGCGGGACGCGCCTCGCGCGCAATCGCCGCCTGAATGGTACGCGCCCGGTCGGCCGCCGAGATACCGGTGCTCACCCCTTCAGCCGCCTCGATCGACACGGTGAACTTCGTTCCGTGACGGGTGCCATTTCGGGTCACCATCAAAGGGAGGTCGAGCTGTCGGCACCGGTCCTCTGTGAGCGTGAGGCAGATCAGCCCACGGCCAAAACGCGCCATGAAGTTGACCGCCTCCGGCGTGACGAACTCGGCCGCCAGGACCAGATCGCCTTCGTTCTCGAGATCCTCCTCGTCAACCAGAATGACCATTCGGCCGGCACGAATGTCGGCGATGATCTCGGAAATGCTTGAAAGCGCCATGTTCAGATTCTACGCCGCGGAATTGGCTACGCTGGCTGACGCGCGCTCGCTTGCGGTGAGCAGACGCTCGCAGTAGCGCGCGATCAGGTCGATCTCGAGGTTCACCGTCACGCTTGGCTTCAGGTGCTTCAAGGTGGTGACCGCGATGGTGTGCGGGATGAGGTTGATGGCGAAGTCGGTACCTGCGGGCGAATCATCGACCCGGTTCACGGTAAGGCTCACGCCGTTCACGGTGATCGAGCCTTTATAGGCCAGATAACGACCCAGCCCGACCGGTGCCCTCACCAACAGAAGCCACGACTCGCCAACCGCTTCAAAGCGGCGCACCTCACCCAGCCCGTCGACATGACCCGACACCAGATGTCCGCCCAGCCGGTCGGCGAGCCGGAGCGATTTCTCGAGGTTCACCTCACCCGGCTGCGCCAGCCCCACGGTGCGCGCCAGACTCTCGGCTGAGACGTCGAAAGACAGGCGGCTGCCCTCGATCGCCACCACCGTCATGCAGGCACCCTGAATGGCAATTGAATCGCCGATGGCGACGTCATCCAGCCCCAGCGCGCCCGCTTCAACCACAAGCCGCATGCCGGTGGTACCCAGCGGCTCGCAGCGCTCGATACGGCCGACCGCCGCGACGATTCCGGTAAACATTGCCTGATTCCCAAAAAGTCAGCCGGCGCGCGCCACGCGGGCAAGCAGCCGGACGTCGTTGCCCAAGCGTTCCACCGACTGCAAGTCGAGCGTGATCCGCTCATCGATTGAGGCGACCGCCTCCAGTTCAAACATCGGGCGTCCGCGGCCCAGAAGCGATACGGACAGATACGCGAGCAGTTCGTCCACACAGCGCTCGCGCAGGAGCGAGGCGTTAAGTTTGTGCCCCGCCTCGACATGGACCTCGTTGATGCCGCGGCCGGCGAGCGTTCGCATGAGCGCCGGCAGATCCACCTTGCCCGAAGGATCGGGGAGTACAAGCACCTCACAGCCACGATCCCGCAGTTCGGCAGCCTTGTCCGAGCGCTCCTGGGAGCATACGACCAGTACGTCGCCGCCCTTCAGCATCCGGGCCTGGAGGTCAACTTCGAGCCGCGAATCCACCAGCACCTTGACGGGCTGACGCCGCACGCCCTCGAGGCGCGCGGTAAGCTTAGGATCGTCCTCGCGCACAGTGCCGATTCCGGTCAGGATGGCGCAGGCACGGGCCCGCCAGCGATGACCGTCCTCGCGCGCCGATTCCCCGGTGATCCATTGGCTGCGCCCGTCGGGAAGCGCAGTGAATCCGTCAAGACTCGCGGCCACCTTCATCCTCACCCACGGCAAGCCACGTGTCATGCGCGACACGAAGCCTGGATTGAGATCGGCCGCCTGCGCGCCAAGCAGGCCGCACCGCACGTCGATGCCCGCGGCGCGCAACCGCGTGAGCCCCTCCCCGTTAACCAGCGGATTCGGATCCTCCATCGCAGCAATCACCCGCGCTACCTTCGCTTCGATCAACGCGTCGGTGCAGGGCGGCGTACGGCCATGGTGGTTACAGGGCTCGAGCGTGAGATAGACGGTGGCGCCCCGAGCGCGCGCGCCCGCATGCGCGAGCGAAATCACCTCGGCATGGGGTTCACCAGCCCGTAAATGCCAGCCCTCTCCCACCATTTCGCCATCGCGTACAACCACGCAACCAACCCGCGGATTGGGGGTGGTCGTATCCATGCCGCGCGCCGCCAGTTCGATCGCGCGCAACATCCATCGGTGGTCTTCGGAAGTGAACATCGGGCAGGCCGTGAGCCGCGGGCAAGCCCGGGCCGGGGAAAGTACAAGTTCGCGATTATCACCCGAGCGGCGATACCCCCTCAGCGCCTGCCCCCTCAGCGTCCGCCCCCTCAGCGCCCACCCCCTCAGCGCCCGCCCCGACACCCTGCCGGTTGACATCTCGCGGCGGGCACTACAATACCGCGACGCTTCGCATGGCGGGTTGCCCTGGAGATCGACAATGAGTTCCGCCCACGACCAAGCGCCGGTATCCATCGGCGGCCACCTTCTCGCAGACGCCCTCCTCGCACAGGGCGTCGACACCATTTATGGCGTGCCGGGAGAGAGCTATCTTGCCGTGCTCGACGGCTTGTGGCGTCACCGCGAAACCATCCGTTTTGTGATCTGCCGGCAGGAAGGCGGTGCGGCCTTCATGGCGGATGCCACGGCAAAGCTCACCGGCAAGCCCGGCGTCGTCATGGTGACCCGCGGCCCTGGCGCCACCAACGCCTCCATCGGCATTCACGCGGCGCACCAGGACTCGGTACCCGTGGTGCTGCTCATCGGGCAGGTCGGCTCCGACTTCGCAGACCGTGAGGCCTTCCAGGAGATGGATTACCGGCGGATGTTCGCACCCATGGCCAAGTGGGTGGCCCAGATCGAGCGCGCCGACCGGATTCCTGAATATGTTGCCCACGCCTTCCAGGTGGCCACCAGCGGCCGAATGGGCCCGGTGGTGCTTGCGCTCCCCGAGGACATGCTGGCCGCCCCTGCTCAGGCGCGTGCCTCGGCTATGCACCGGCCGGTACGCGCCGCGGCCTCGCCCGCTCAGCTCACTGAGCTGACACAGCGGCTCGCTGCTGCCAGGCGGCCGATCGTGATCCTGGGCGGCACCGGATGGGACGCACAGGCCTGCGCGGACATGAGGCAATTCATCGAAGCCAACCGCCTTCCTGTCACCTGTGCATTCCGGTTTCAGGATCTTTACGACAATCGGCTGCCGAACTATGTGGGCGACGTCGGTATCGGCATCAATCCGCGCCTCGCCGAGCGAGTCCGCCAGTCCGATCTGGTCATTGCCATCGGCCCACGCCTGGGCGAGATGACCACCTCGGGCTACACGCTCTTCCAGGCGCCGCGTCCTGCCCAGCCCTTGATCCATATCCATGCCGGCGCAGACGAGCTCGGCACCGTCTATCAGGCAGATCTGATGATTGCCTCGGGCATGCCTGAGATTGCAACCGCGCTGTCCGGTCTGCGGGTGGACGCTTCGGCCTGGACCGCCCAGTTGTCATCGGCGCGAGCCGACTACGAGGCCTGGCAAAGCCGCCCCACGCTTTATCAGGGCATCGACCCCGATCTCGACCTCTGGCAGGTGATACGCACGCTTTCAACCGTGGCGCCCGCCGACACCATCATCACCAACGGTGCCGGCAATTTCGCGACGTGGGCGCATCGCTTCTGGCCTTACGCGGGGCTGCGTACCCAGCTTGCGAGCACCTCGGGCTCCATGGGCTACGGCGCACCGGCCGCAGTCGCCGCCAGCATCGTGGCGCCCGACCGCACGGTGGTGTGCGTGGCGGGCGATGGCGACTTCCTCATGACCGGGCAGGAGCTTGCAACCGCCGTCCAGCATGGCGGAGCGCCCCTTGTGATCGTGTTCAACAACAGCCTGTACGGCACGATCCGCATGCATCAGGAGCGCGAAGACCCCGAGCGCGTGCATGGCACCCGCTTGGTCAATCCTGACTTTGCGCGCTATTGCGAGGCATTCGGCGGCTTTGGCGCGCGGGTGGCACGGACCAGCGAATTCGAGCCTGCCCTCCGGGCCGCTTTTGATTTCATGGCCCGCAAGCGCAGGCCCGCGCTCATCGAGCTCACCGTTGACCCGCAGCACATCACGCCCAACCAGTCGCTAGAAAAAATCAGCAAAACGGCTAAGGCGCGCTGATCAGCGGCGGCGCGGTCGAACTTCCTCGATCGCGTTGGCAAACTCGTCCACATCTTCGAAGCTACGGTAGACCGACGCGAAGCGCACATAGCCGATTTTGTCGAGTTTCTTCAGCTCTCGCATCACGAGTTCGCCCACCCGCTCGCTTCCCACCTCGCGCAAACCCAGCCCTAGCAGCCGCTCCTCGATGCGATGGATCGCCGCATCCACTGCTTCAGCACTCACCGGTCGCTTTCGGAGCGCAAGCGACATGGAAGCCCGGAGCTTCCGGCGATCGAACTCTGCGCGCATGCCGTTCCGCTTGACCAGGACCGGTAGCGCGAGCTCAACCCGCTCGTAGGTGGTGAAGCGCTTGTCGCACTGCAGGCAGCGACGCCGGCGCCTTGTGGAGGCGCCATCGTCGGTCTCGCGGGTTTCGACGACCTGCGTGTCGGCGTGATCGCAGAACGGACAGCGCATGATCGCCTTCCCGCCCCGCCAAGCTCAGCGGTACACAGGAAAGCGAGCGGTGAGCTCGCCAACCTGGCCGCGGACGCGCCCAATCACTGCCTCATCAGCCGGAGCTTCGAGTACCTCGGCGATCAGCTGCCCCACCTGGCGGGCCTCATCCACGCCAAAGCCGCGGGTAGTCATGGCGGGCGACCCCAGCCGGATACCGCTCGTCACCATCGGCTTTTCCGGGTCGTTGGGGATGGCGTTCTTGTTGCAGGTGATGTGCGCAAGCCCCAGCACCCGCTCGGCCTCCTTGCCGGTGATACGCTTGGCGCGCAGGTCAACCAGCATCACATGCGACTCGGTGCGACCTGACACGATGCGAAGCCCACGCTCGATCAACGACTGCGCAAGCGCCGACGCGTTGGTGAGCACCTGCTGCTGATACACCTTGAAGCCCGGTTCGAGCGCTTCGCGAAACGCCACCGCTTTGGCGGCGATGACATGCATGAGCGGACCACCCTGCAGCCCCGGGAATACGGCGGAATTGATGGCTTTCTCATGCTCGGACTTCATGAGAATGAAGCCCCCGCGCGGCCCGCGCAGACTCTTGTGCGTTGTAGAGGTGACGATGTCAGCGTGTGGCACCGGGTTGGGATAGACGCTCCCGGCAATCAGGCCTGAATAGTGCGCCATATCCACCATAAACAGCGCGCCGATCTCGCGCGCCACCTCGGCAAAGCGGGCCCAGTCGATACGCAGGCTGTAGGCGGAGGCGCCGGCAATGATCAGCTTGGGGCGGGCCTCACGGGCCTTTCGCGCCATGGCATCGTAGTCGATGACCTCGCTGGCATCGAGGCCATAAGACACCACGTTGAACCATTTGCCCGACATGTTGAGCGGCATGCCATGGGTGAGATGCCCACCCTCGGCGAGGCTCATGCCCATGATGGTGTCGCCGGGCTTGAGAAAGGCGAGAAACACGGCCTGATTGGCCTGCGCGCCCGAATGCGGCTGTACGTTGGCGGCATCGGCGCCGTAAAGGGCGCGCAGTCGGTCAATGGCCAGCTGCTCGGCGACGTCAACATATTCGCAACCACCGTAGTAACGACGACCAGGATAGCCTTCCGCGTATTTGTTGGTGAGCTGGCCGCCCTGCGCCGCCATTACAGCAGGGCTGGCGTAATTCTCGGAGGCAATCAGCTCGATATGGGCTTCCTGTCGCTCATTTTCTTGGCGGATGGCATTCCAGAGCTCGGGATCGACTCGGTCGATTCCGACAGAGCGGTCAAACACGGCAGACTCCTGCGCGAGGGGCGCGTAAAACCGACATTTTAGCGAGGTGCGAAACATCACCCCAGCCAAGCACGCTGAAATGCCCGCCGTTCCAGCCGATCCGGTTGATCGAAGCGTTGTTTAGCTCGAACCGCCGAGGTGCATCGGGCGCCAGCCCTGCGGCAATGCGGTAGATTGAATCGAGCACGCCACCGTGGGTGACCGCCACCACGGTTTGCCCTGTATGACGGGTTGCCAGCCGGTGCATCTGCTCAAACACGCGCTCGCGCAGCGCCACCAGCGTCTCGCCCCCACCCGGCAGCTCATAGTCAGGCACGCGGTCGCGCCAGCGCTGATAGGCCTCCGGATGGTCGCGAAGCAGCTCGTCGTGCGTCTGCCCCTCGAACGCGCCGTAGCTGCGCTCGCGCAACTCTGGCTCGATGACCACCGTTAGACCCAGCACCTGGGCGATCGGGCGGGCCGTTTCACGGGCCCGGCCGAGGTGGCTGGAATACACCGCCGCGAACTGCTGGCCCTGAAGTCGGGCAGCGGTGAGGCGTGCCTGCTCAAGACCATCGGCATTGAGCGCGATATCGATACAGCCTTGAAAACGCCGCGCCCGGTTCCAGTCGGTCTCTCCGTGGCGGATGAAGATCAGTTCGGTCATGCTCATGTCGGAAGCTCCGCCTTCAGCCCTTGTCGAAGCCACAGAGTTACCGGCCCGTCATTAATCAGGGACACTTTCATGTCAGCGCCGAACACGCCCGTGCCCACGGGCGCATACGCCTGCCGGGCAAGCCTCACAAATAGCTCATAGAGCCGCCGCCCCTCGTCAGGTGGCGCGGCGCCGGTAAAGCTCGGGCGGGTGCCAGAGCGCGTATCCGCGGCGAGCGTGAACTGGGGCACGATCAAGAGGCCCCCGGCAACATCCACCACGCTCCGGTTCATCCGCCCCGCCTCATCAGAAAAGCAGCGCAATTTAAACAGGCGGGCGAGCAGGCGCTGACAAAAACTGTCGTCATCGCCCCGTTCGGCGCAAAGCAGCACCAGCAGCCCGGCTCCGATCTCGCCTGTAATCCTGCCGTCCACCCGAACGGCAGCCTCCGAAACGCGTTGCACCAATGCGAGCACTGCTGGCCTTTCGCGACATCGCCTGGCGGGATGTCCCGCTCAGGCACCGAGCGTGACACGGGCAAAGCGCCGTTTACCCACATGAATAACATAAACGCCCGCGGCGAGCTTCAGCGCCCGATCCTCGACTCGTTCGCCGTCGACCTTTACGCCGCCCTGTTCGATATTGCGGACGGCCTCCGAAGTCGATGCCACCAAACCAGCCTGCTTGAGAAGTGCCGGGATGGCGAGCGGTGCCCCGCCAAGCGACACCTCGGCGATGTCTTCGGGGATGGCCCCCGCACGGAACCGCGCCTCAAATCCTGCCAATGCCTGCTCGGCCGCCGATGCCGAATGGAAGCGGGTGACGATTTCCTGGCCCAGCATCACCTTGACCTCGCGCGGGTTGCGGCCCGCCGCGCATTGAGCTTTCAAGCGCGCGATCTCATCCAGGCTACGTAACGACAGCAGTTCAAAATACCGCCACATCAGCTTGTCGGAAATCGACATAAGCTTGCCGAACATCTCGCCCGGCTGCTCGCTGATGCCCACATAGTTGCCCTTGGATTTCGACATTTTGTCGACGCCATCGAGCCCCTCGAGAAGCGGCATGGTGAGAATGCACTGCGGCTCCTGTCCCATTTCGCGCTGCAGCTCGCGCCCGACCAGCAGGTTGAACTTTTGGTCGGTGCCGCCAAGTTCGATATCGGCGTGGAGCGCCACCGAGTCATAGCCCTGCATGAGCGGATACAGAAACTCGTGCACCGAAATGGGTACCCCACCCTTGAACCGACGCGAAAAATCATCGCGCTCCATCATGCGGGCGACGGTGTAACGCGAGGCAAGCTGGATCAGGCCGCGCGCGCCCAACGGATCACTCCACTCGGAGTTGTAGCGGATCTCGGTACGCTCGCGATCCAGCACCAGGCTCGCCTGATTGAAGTACGTGCGCGCGTTGTCCTCGATCTGCTCACGGGTCAGCGGCGGACGAGTGCTGTTGCGACCCGAGGGGTCACCGATCATGGCGGTGAAGTCACCGATCAGAAAAATGACGGTATGCCCAAGATCCTGCAGCTGCCGCATCTTGTTCAGCACCACCGTGTGGCCCAGATGCAGATCGGGTGCCGTGGGGTCAAGACCCAGCTTGATCCGGAGCGGCTGGCCGGTTGACTCGCTTTTGGCGAGTTTGGCCTGCCACTCGGCCTCGACCAGTAGTTCCTCGCAGCCCCGAAGCGAAACCGCCAGCGCCTCGCGGACGTGGCCGCTGACAGCTTTTGGCTCGGCGGAAGGGGCTGCTGCAGGCCTCGTCGTGCCTTCAGATCGATTCATGAGAATCCTGGAACGATGATCAGGTGAGAATTTCACGAAAACCAGAATTTTCCGGTAAACTCCGCGGTCCGGTTTATCGAAGGATCAATCAGTCGGGATGGTTTTTCCCCGCGAGTCCTGTCGGTGGCCTACAAGTTTAGCTGAGTGTTCGCACCCGCCGGGTCCGACCCTACAGGGAAGGCGGTGTAAACGATTCGCCAACCGCAGTACTTTGGTTTTACAAAGTCTTGTTCATGTCGATCGCGCCGATTTCTGCTGACGCCTCGGCCGTGCCGTCCTCAGGGCCGCATGTCTTATCGTCATGGGTCGACACATCCGATGCGCTTGAATCGGCGCTGGCGGCTTGCGGAGCCCAGGCGCAGCTTGCTGCTGAGCTTCACTGTGCCGAGTGCCTGTGCCTGGTCGGAGTAGCGACCATGGCTGACGACCTCGTGCTGTCGCTGCCCGATCCCGCTGACGCCCTCCTGCAGGCGCACAACGCTCTCGGTGCCACCGACCCTGATGGGGTTTACGTCTCCGACTTCTCGATCACGCTCGGCCCCGCCGAGGTCGCAATCGAGGCCACGATCACCTCCGAAGCAGTCCTCTCTGCGGTCGACATCGCCACAGCCCTGCAGCATGTTCACTTCAGCGGCTCCGGCCCGGCCGGTCTCACGCTCTCGGCGGGCCAATCCGATGGCGATTCCGACGACGATATTCCGAGCCTGCCCCGCCTCACGCTGCGCCGCTTCGCGCTCGCCATGGGCACAGTTCTCGGGTTGGGTGCCGTGACTGCGGTAGCCATTGCGCCAGCCACCGATCTGGCACCGCCATCCATCAGGATGGTTGTCGAACAGGTTTCACTGGCAGCGCCGTCCGCGGTCGCCGACGACCCTGCGCTTCCTTTGCCCCGGGTCAGTCAGTCTGAGGTGGTTAACCGCGGTGAAACTGCTTCCAGCCTGCTGTCGCGGCTTGGTGCAAACGACCCCGAACTCATCAAATTCATCGGCTCAGACCGCGTCGGCAAGCGGTTGTTGCAACTTCAGCCAGGCCGCACAGTGACCGCTGAGATCGACGATGTCGGTGTTGTGCACCGCCTCCAGTACCGCTACGGAAACATCGAAATCGACGGTCGTCTGCCCATGCGGGTCACCATTGTTCGCGAGGGCGGCCGCCTCGTCGCCACCGAGCAGGTCGTTGCGGTCGACCGAGGTATCGAAGCCCGCGCCGCCGAGATCTACAGCACGCTCTTTGCGGCCACCGACGCGGCGGGCATCCCCGACTCAGTCGCCACGCGTGCAGCCGACATCCTCAGTAACAGCATCGATTTGCGCAAAGACCTGCGCCGTGGTGCGCGGCTTCGCGTGGTCTACGAAACCCTGAGCGAGGCCGACAGCCTTGATCTGCCGGTACCGGGCAGGGTATTGGCCATCGAGCTCGAAAGCGGCTCGATCCGGCACGAGGCGGTCTGGTTCGAGCATGACGACCGCCGCGGCGCCTACTACAGCTTCGCAGGGCAAAGCCTTGTCCGGCCATTTCTTCGCGAACCTATCCAGTACACGCGAATCACCTCAGGCTTCAGCGGTGCCCGTCTTCATCCGCTGTTCCAGGATGTTCGCGCCCACACGGGCACTGACTTCGCCGCACCGGTGGGCACACGGGTCAGAAGTGTCGCCGACGGTACCGTTGATTTTGTTGGCTATAACGGGGGGTACGGACGTACGGTCATCGTGTCGCATCCGGGCCGAATCACCACGCTTTACGCTCACCTCAATGCCTTTGGCGATGGTGTTACCAAGGGCGCACGCGTCAGCCAGGGCCAGGTCATCGGTACCGTAGGCATGACGGGCTGGACCACCGGCCCGCATCTGCATTATGAGTTCCGCGTGGGTGGCCGGCACGTTGACCCCATGCGCGCCGTATTGCCCGAGGGCCGCAAGCTTTCCATGATCGAGCGCCTGCGGTTCACCCCGCTCGCTGACACCTACCGCGAGCACATGGCTCAAATCGGTTCGGCCAGCACCTCTGCTCAGGTCAAGTTCGAGTAACCCTCGCGTTTGGCACGACTAGCGGGCGCCGCATGTCCCCATCCGATAGTCGGCTGTTCATTGGCCTGATGTCGGGCACCAGCGTAGATGCCGCCGATGCAGTGCTCCTGAGGCTCCAGGCCTCGGGCCAGCGCATCGAAACACTGGCGTGCGTTTCTGTGCCCTTTTCAAACGCGCTGCGGCAGTCCATTCAGGCGCTGCAGGCTCCGTCCCCAGGCGAGCTCGAGCTTTCAGCCAGGGTGGCGCTCGAACTCGCTCACGTTTACGCCAAGGGCGTGCAGCAAGCGATCACTCGCGCAGGCTTCATAGCCCGCGATATCACCGCGATCGGCGCCCACGGGCAGACGGTTCGCCACCGCCCTGGCGAGGGCTTCACGCTTCAGTTGCTGAACGCCGCGCAGCTTGCCGAAACCACCGGTATTGCCGTGGTGTACGACCTGCGCCCTGCAGACGTCGCCGCAGGCGGACAGGGCGCGCCCCTGGTACCCGCTTTTCACGCCCATGTCTTCGCCGATAAGGCTGAATGCCGTGCAGTTGTGAACATTGGCGGCATTGCCAATATCAGCGTGCTGCCAGCTGCCTCACCCGGTAGTACCGAGCAGGTTCTTGGATATGACACGGGCCCGGGCAACACGTTGCTCGATCAATGGCATGAACGCCACCAGGGCGAACGCTTCGATGCCGGCGGCATCTGGGCTGCTGGGGGCACCGCCAACCAAGATCTGCTCGCAGCAATGCTGGCCGATGAATATTTCCACCGACCGCCGCCCAAGAGCACCGGCCGCGACAACTTCAACCTTGAGTGGGTAAACCGCCACCTGCAGGCGCGTGCTGCGGCCCGCAGCAGCCGGATGCCACGGGCTCGCGACGTGCAGGCTACGCTTTCGGAACTGACCGCCATCACGATCGCGTTGGCGTGCGAGCAAGCCGCCCCGGCACGGGTGTTTCTGTGCGGCGGAGGAGTCTACAACGCCGATCTGATTCAGCGGGTCACCCGCCTGATCACCCGCAGGCTACCCCAATGCCGCATGGCGACCACCGAAACAGCAGGTGTTAACCCGATGGCCGTGGAAGCCGCAGCGTTTGCATGGCTCGCCGCAAGGCGGGTGGATGGTCTCCCGGGGAATCTGCCCGCTGCGACCGGCGCAACCGGCAGCCGGGTGCTAGGGTCTATCGCCAACCCGTGGGGACGTCTCAGATCCTGATTCAGTACTGGTCAAACCGAGAACGACGAACCGCACCCGCATGTAGTGGTGGCGTTCGGGTTCTTGATGACGAACTGCGAGCCCTCGAGATCGTCTTTGTAATCGATTTCTGCGCCAACCAGATACTGGTAGCTCATGGCATCGATTAGAAGGTGCACTCCGTTTTTCTCCATTACGGTGTCGTCATCGTTGGTTTCTTCGTCAAACGTGAAACCGTACTGAAAGCCCGAGCACCCGCCTCCCTGGACGAACACGCGGAGCTTGAGGGACGGATTACCCTCTTCATCGATAAGCTGCTTGACTTTGCTGGCTGCACTTTCGGTGAAGACAAGCGGAGCTGGCATTTCAGCGATGGCGTTCATGGTTGTTTCTCCCTTACCCCAACGTTCAAGTGTAGCTCAGGGCAGCACAGGAATCTGCATCAATCCCATTTCTTCGGGGAGGCCAAGCATCAGGTTCATCACCTGTACCGCCTGGCCGGAGGCACCCTTCACAAGATTATCCTCCACCACCAGCACCATCAACAGGTCACTTTCGGGCGGGCGATGCACGGCGATACGGGCGATGTTGGATGCGCGAACCGAGCGGGTATCGGGCGTCGACCCCGCAGGCATCACGTCCACGAACGGCTCCCCGGCAAAGCAAGTCTCATACAGCGCCTGCAAATCCGTTGCGCGACCGGCTAGCGTGAGCCGCGCGTAGAGCGTTGAGTGGATACCCCGGATCATGGGCACCAGGTGCGGCGTGAATACGAGATTCACCGCCTGCCCGGCAATAGCCGATAGGCCCTGGCGAATTTCAGGCCAGTGGCGGTGACCACTGACTCCGTAGGCTTTGAAATTGTCCGACGCTTCGGCAAGCAGTGTATGAACCTCGGCTTTGCGCCCGGCACCCGAGACACCCGATTTACAGTCCGCGATGATGCCGGTGGGTTCGATAAGCGGCGTTCCGGTCGACTTTGCAGCCGCCAGCACCGGCATCAGCCCCAGTTGAACCGATGTGGGGTAACACCCAGGCATACCCACGACGCGCGCCTTTCGGATGGCCTCGCGATTCACCTCGGGCAGGCCATAGACCGACTCAGCGAGAATATCGGGGCAGCGATGCGGCATCTTGTACCAGCGTTCGAACTCGGCCGTGTCCTTCAGCCGAAAATCAGCGGCGATATCAATCACCCGCACACCCGCCGCCAGCAGTTCGGGGGCCTGAGCCATGGCTACGCCATGCGGTGTGGCAAAAAACACCACGTCGCAACCGGTAAGCGGCGCCTTGGCGGGCTCAATAAATGAAAGGGATACCCTTCCCCGCAGCGATGGAAACATCTCGGCCACCGGCATGCCGTCTTCTTTCCGGGAAGTGATGGCGTGCAAGGCCACCTGGGGATGTTGCGCAAGCAGTCGGAGCAGTTCCACCCCGGTGTAGCCAGTGCCGCCAACGATGCCGACCTTGATCATGTCCGACTCTCCCGAAATTCAGGTGCCACCGCGTAGAGGCGCCGCATGGCTCGACACACGAAAAAAGGCCGCCTCGGAGGCGGCTTTGCACGGCGGGTTGCGCGAGGCGCGCTAGCCGCGATCACCGCTTCGAGAATTGCTTCCGACGCCGCGCCTTGTGCAGGCCTACTTTCTTGCGCTCAACCTCTCGCGCGTCACGCGTAACCAACCCGGCTGCCGACAGCGCGGGCTTCAGCGTTGCGTCATAGTCAATGAGGGCGCGGGTGATGCCATGGCGGACCGCCCCAGCTTGGCCGGATTCGCCGCCACCGTGCACGTTGATCTTTGCGTCGAACACACCCAAATTGTTGGTGAGTTCGAGCGCCTGCCGGGCCACCATCCGGCCGGTCTCGCGGGCGAAATATTGATCTAGCGGGCGGCCGTTCACCACCACTTTACCCGTGCCCCGCTTGAGAAACACGCGGGCAACGGAGGTTTTGCGTCGCCCAGTGCCGTAGTAATAATCACCGATCATGGTCAGATCTCCAGGGCCTTCGGTTGCTGGGCCGTATGCGGGTGGGTGCCCTCCGCGTAGACCTTCATTTTTTTGATCATGGCATAGCCGAGCGGGCCTTTGGGCAGCATACCCTTGACCGCTTTCTCGAGTGCACGGCCGGGGAACCGGCTTTGCATTTTGCCAAACGAGGTTTCGCTGATACCACCGGGGTAACCGCTATGTCGGAAGTAGCGCTTACCTTCGGCTTTGTTGCCGGTGACTCGAATGTGGGCAGCATTCACCACCACAATGAAATCACCCGTATCAACGTGCGGGGTGAACTCTGGCTTGTGCTTGCCGCGAAGACGATGCGCGATTTCAGCGGCCAACCGGCCAAGCACCTTGTTGGAAGCATCAACAACGAACCAGTCGCGCTTGACTTCATGCGGCTTGGCGGAAAAAGTCTTCATATGTCTGCTCTGGCAGGGTTTATCCGCGCTTCGGTGTTAACTGCACGACATCAAGCGATCGACTTTTGCGCTTCGGCCGACATGCTGCGACCAACGCGCCTCTGCTCCTGTTTCTCTGCTTCTGCATCCCTGCTTCTGCATCTCGATCACTCGTCCTGCATCCCACCCCGGCCTCATCAAGGCGCCGACCTTTCCTAAACGCCGCCTCATCGAACGAAGCATAATTCAAAGCGGATAGAGAAAGGATCCCCGCGAAAAGCCTTCAATATTATCAGGACTCGCCAGCGCAAGTCAAAACAAACCTGGGAAGCGCCGGGCAAAGAACAGGGGGTCCGGACTCGCAGGCGCGAGATCACTGCTGTCCCGATTCTCCGTTTGGCAAACAGCACAGTTCACGGCAACCTGCCGACGCGCCTCGATGAGGCTTTAAGCCGAAAGAGAGCAAAACGGACCAAAAAAAACCCGACCCTTTAAGGGGGCCGGGTTGAATCCACCTTTTTGGAGGAGGGTGGAGGAGACAACGAGAGGTTGCATAGACAACCAATGCATCGAATAGTACGGAAATTTGTTGTGCAACGCAAGAGCGTGATCTGCCGTGGTGGTGAAATTCGACGCGCTTTTTTATTACTGTCGCAGCACACCAACAATTCGTCATAAGCAATTGATCTTAATCAAGTCAAGTTTCCGGATGGCTCGAGGAACCACAAAAACTCCAAGACCGGAGACCCTGTACTTCACTTCTCGAGGCCCAAGCTGGGAACGCAGATTGTGCAACGCAGCAACGGCAACAAGGCGGGCTGGCAGATAATGCCGGCATGCAGCATGTAGCGCGCCACCACCCCGCGCCGTCTCCCATCAAGCCCTGGAGCACACACCATGAAAGCAAGCGTTACTTGGACTGGCCCCGGCGGGATGAGCTTCGTCGCTGAAACCAGTAGCGGTCATGCGGTTCTGATGGACGGCGCGATCGAAGGGGGCGGACGCAATCTTGCGCCACGCCCTATGGAGATGGTGTTGCTCGGAACCGGCGGATGCACCGCCTACGACGTAGTGGTGATTCTCACGAAAAGCGGCTTGGACGTCCGCGGTTGCGAAGTGAGACTGGAGGCCGTGCGCGCCGAGACCGACCCTAAGGTATTCACGCGGATCCACTTCCATTTTGTTGTTCGCGGCCGCGGGCTGAATCCCAACATCGTGGAGCGGGCAATCAAGCTGTCCCATGACAAGTATTGTTCGGCTTCTGCCATGCTCGCACACACGGCTGAAATCAGCACCAGCTGGGAAGTTGTCGACGATTGAGCTGCGAGAGCAGAGCCCGCCTGCTTCACGATCAGATGCGGTGCGCCACCGTGGTCATCACGCGGGCCGCTGCACGCATCCCCTTCTGGACCGCCGCCGGTAGCTCTGTTCCGCCCGATTCATGCGCGCGGCGAGCATGCGCGGATTCATCGCGCTGCATGGCCTCAACCATCTGCCGGGAACGCTGATCGGCAGCAGGTAAGCGATCCAGGTGCGACCCCAGATGCGCCTCCACCTGGCGCTCGGTCTCGGCCATGAAGCCCAGGCTCCAGCGGTCGCCCACGCGTCCTGCGACCAGTCCCATGGCAAGCGAACCGGCAAACCATAAGGGATTCAGAAGCGAAGGCGACGCCCCCAGCTCATCCAGCCGCGATCGCGTCCAGGCAAGATGGTCGGCCTCCTCGCGCGCCGCCCCCAGAAAGTATTCACGCAGTGCCGGGTTGGACGTGCTCGCCGCCTGCCCTTCATAGAGCGCCTGCGCGCAGATTTCGCCAACATGATTCACCCGCATCAGCGCGCCCGACAACCTGCGCTCGGGCTCGGTGAGAGCAACCTCGTCGGCCGCCTGCGACCCGCTCGATGCGCCTGGCACCGGCCGGCGAGCAGGTACCGCATCGGAAAGCGTGGCAAGCGCGCGACACGCGCCCCCCAGCACACGGTCCACCAGCGAAAAGCGCCGAAGCGACCCCATCACATCTCCTCAGGCGACGCCTGCTTCCACGACAAACGACACGACGGTTGCACACGAGCCGCCGATATTCAGCGTAGCCGCCCGCCGCGCGCCAGCCACCTGGTAACCGCCCGCCTGACCACTGACCTGACGCGCAGCATCCAGCACCATGCGCGCGCCGGTCGCGCCCACCGGATGCCCGCCACCAATCAGGCCACCCGAAGGGTTGACCGGGAGTCGGCCGCCCATCTCGATGTCACCCGCCTCCACCGCGCGCCAGCTTTGCCCGGGCTCGGTCAAGCCGAAGTGATCAATGGCCATGTATTCGGTGGTGGTGAAACAGTCGTGGGTTTCGAGGACATCGAACGCCTCGGGTCCTGACACGCCAGCCCGCGACCAGGCATCGGTGATGGCCGCCCGCACATGCGGAAACACATAGGCATCGCCGCGGCTCCGCTCGAGCTTGTCGAGTGCACGCAAGCCCACCGTGCGGTGGCCCCAACCCGTGATTTTGGGTAGCCGATCAAGCGCCTGCCCGATGTGGGCGGCATGCTCAGCCGCGAAACGACCCGAGGCGAGCACCAGTGCGCAGGCCCCGTCGGTGATTTGCCCGCAGTCCTGACGGCGGGTGCCGGGTTCGATGACCGGATTGGCTTGGTCGTCGTCGGTAAAGCTCGCTTCATCGAACGCCCACTTGCGGGTCTGGGCCAGCGGGTTTCGCTTGGCGTTACCGTAGTTGAGTTCGGCGATGCGGTTCAGATATCGGCGATCAAGTCCATAGCGCCGCTCATACTCAAAGCCCATCATGCCGAAGGCCGCGGGCCAGAGAAAACGGCAGTCAATGCCTTCTCGCCCCTGCCAGCCTGCGGCGTTTTGATTGGCTGACGACACATCACCCGGGAGATTCTTCAGCTCCTCGGCCCCCACCACCAGCACACAGTCGTAGCGCCCAGCCTCGATCTCGGCCATGGCAGTGAGAATCGCCAGCGAAGCCGAGGCGCACGCGCCCTCATGACGCATCGCAGGCACGCCCCAGAGCGCCGGCACCACCGATGACACCATGGCACCGAGGTGGGCCTGGTTGCGCTGAAGCTCGCCGAACGCATTGCCCACATGGATGGAGTCGACCACTCCAGCCTCCACGCGGGCCGCCTCGAGCGCACCGAGCGTCGACTCGCGAATCATGTCGGAGAGGTCCTGACCGTTTCGCGACCAGACCCGGGCAAAATCGGTCTGGTGGCCGCCGAGAATATAGGTGGAGGATGTCATGGCCTGGCCTTTTATCTGAGCGCGGCAAAACGGGCGCGCGCCTGCAGGTATTCTGACTCAAGACGGTCGACTACTTCCGCGACGGGCTCGACGGCATGAATGCTCCCCAGGCCCTGGCCAGCGCCCCACAGATCCTTCCAGCCGCGTGAGGCTTCGATCGAACGGTTGCTGTCATAGACGCGCTCACGCTTGTCGGGCAGCGCCGAAAGATCGACGCCATTCCGCTTGAGGGATGGAATGAGCCAGCTGGCGGCGGTACCCGTGATGCGGTCGCTCACCACCAGATCATCGGCGGTTGAATCGACCACCATCTGTTTGTACTCGGGCGCGGCCTGACTCTCCACCGCAGGAATGAAACGCGTGCCCATGTAGACCAGATCGGCGCCGGCTGCGATTGCCCCGGCCACGCCCCAGCCGTCGGTAATGCCGCCGCCCGCGATCACCAGGCCGTCAAAGAACGCGCGTACCGCGCTCACGAATGCGAAAGGCGACAGATGACCGGTGTGGCCGCCCGCGCCAGCGCAAACACAAGCAAGACCATCCGCCCCTGCTGCAACTGCCTTCCGGGCCAGGGTCAGGTTGACGACGTCGGCAATGACGATGCCGCCGTACGCGTGCACCACCTCGATGGCGGGCTTGGGGCTGCCCAGCGCCGTGATGACGATAGGCGGCTGATAGCGGGCGATGAGCGCGAGGTCTTCAGGCAGGCGGGCATTCGAGGAGTGGGTGACCAGATTGGCCGCCCAGGGGGCAATGCGCGCTTGCGGGGTCTCGGACTTTGCCCGGGCAAGCCCCTCGGTGATGGTTGCCATCCACTGATCCAGGACCTCGATCGGACGGGCGTTGGGCGTGGGGAAGGCACCCACGATACCGGCCCGGCAGGCGGCAAGCACCAGGTCTGGACCCGAGATCAGGAACATGGGGGCGGCGATGATGGGCAGGCGGAGCTCTGTCAGCCGGCGATGCCTCCACTGACCCGATGCGGTGAGGCCCGATTGCTGCAGATCGGACAACCGTGACAGTAAATCGGGTTGAGCAGACATGTTCGGGATCCTTTCTGTTAGGGCCCGGCAGCATAAAGGTGCATCCGCTGGCGTCTGGGCGGGAAAGACCTTGAGGTAAAGGTGCAGCGCCCGTCGACCGCGCAGAGATCGCCCGACGACGGCGCCGTACCGGATCGCGGTGCGCCGCCGGATGAAGAATAAGGCCTGCCGAAAGGAATCGCGCCCACCAACCGCGGGCGGAGAGACGACGCGCGGCTTTCGCCCCACGCCCGAGGGCTCAGCCAGCCTCTGTTGTTGCAGGTTAGCAACGCATTAGCGCATTTCGGGGCGTTTTCTTTGCAGCCCCTTCCGGCCTCTGTTCAAATATCGGTCAACTTCCCGTCAGGAGGTTGGCACGGGCGCTAGCGGCACGAACCGCAGGCATCCCGGTCAGAAGAGACTCGTACAACTCTTAAGAGGCATGCAATGAAAAAATCACTAATCGCTTTGGCCATCGGCGCCACTGCTGGCTCTGCCTTCGCGCAGGCATCCGTTGAACTGTATGGACGCGCGCACGCCGGTCTGGATCGTTGGAGCGCGGAAGGTTCCACCGCTGGCGCTACTCGCGACATGAAGGCCCGCACCCGCGTGTACGACAGCGGCTCGCGCGTTGGTTTACGCGGCAACGAGAACCTGGGTGGCGGCGTACAAGCCAGCTTCGTTATCGAAACTGGCCTCAACCTCGACAACGCCGGCGATTTGGGTCAGGGCGGTCTCGCGAACAGTGGATCCGGTTACTTCGGTAGCCGCGAGGCGCACGTTGCTGTCGGCAACACCTCGGCGCAGCTCCGTTTCGGTCGCCAGAACGTTTACTGGGGTAACGGTGGAGTTGAAGACGTTGGTGCCAACCATATGATATTTGGTGGTATCGGTATGTACACCGCCGCATCGTCGGGCTTTGTCACTGCCCCGGCCGCCCGTCTTGAGAACACCACCAAGATCGTGCTGAACAAGGGCATGGCCGGCAACTTTGCTGGCTCAGAGGTCTTTTACGGCGTACTGAACGCCAACGAGCGCGCCTCCTATGGCGCCACCCCGATGGGCTCGGCAATGGGCTTCTCTGTCCGTTACGCCAGCGGTCCTCTCGGCACCCAGCTCGACTACGTCAAGGTGGAAGATTCGGCTGGTGTACAGAATACGGCGAACCGCAACAACACGGGCCTCAAGATCGCGGTCGGCTACCAGGTCCTCAAGACGACCAAGCTTCAGGCTGCGTATTTCGACATGAAGCGTGAGTTCACCGACGCCACCACGAACGCGGCTGCTCTGGTGACGACGACCGATACTGGCACCGCTGCCGCCGGTGGTGGTAAGCAATCTGGCTTCGGTCTTGGTTTGATTCACAGCCTGGGTGGTCCTCTGGCGGTGTATGCCCAGTGGGCGAAGCTGGGTGATTTCCAGCACGTCTCCCGCGGCGCACAGGCTGATACGAACTCGAACTCGTGGGCCCTTGGTCTTCGCTACAACCTCTCGAATCGTACCCATGTGTACACCTCGTACAGCACGATCAACAACGCAGCCAAGAACAATGTTGCGATGGCGGGTGGCGGTATGAGCTCGGCGCCCGCCACCGGCACGCCGATGGGCTCGGACAACAGGGTCATGTCCTTCGGTCTGCTCCACAACTTCTGATCATCCGCTGGCTTAGCCAGCTTATGACCTGAGGTTTGAAACCCGCTGTGGAAACATGGCGGGTTTTTTGTTTTTGTACTCATCGACTGCGGCAATTTCGTCCTGTCTTTGCTAAATGCTTCAAGTCTGAATCCTTTAGGCTTAAACTTTCCCGCCATGGACAAGCGGGATGACAAGGCGCTACCCGCGCCGCTCGATCAGGAAAGCCGGGTGGTGGCCCAGGACCATACGGCGCTCAAGCTCTGGTTGCGGCTACTGACCTGCACCACGCTGATTGAGGGGTCGATCAGCCAGCGCCTGAGGCGGGGCTTTGCCTCAACGCTGCCGCGCTTTGATCTGCTCGCCCAGCTTTACCGCGCGCCGGAAGGGCTTCGCATGAGTGAGCTCTCCCGCCGGTTGATGGTAACGGGGGGTAACGTGACTGGGCTGGCTGACCAACTCGAACGCGAGGGTCTCTTACTGCGTGAAGCAGTACCGGGAGACCGGCGAGTGATTCGCCTGCGGCTCACCAATGAGGGCTGGGTTCGCTTTGCCGAAATGGCTGCCGCGCATGAATCGTGGGTCGTTTCTCTGATATCTAACCTGAGCGCGGCCGAACAGCGGACACTCCGCACCCTCCTTGGAAAACTAAAGTTGGGGCTCCATCAGGACGCCGAACAGGAATCTTCCGCCTCCGTGCCCTCCTCTGTTGTTCCTGACCGGACAACCGCATCACCCACGTTACACCGTTCACCCACCGTTCGGTCAGCAGATGCCTTCCCGCGCATTCGTCGTACCCATTCATCCGGAGAAACCTGATGCACCGCTCCGCCCACCTCGACGCCTTCGCCCGCGACCACCTGCCACCGCGCGCGCAATGGCCCGAATTCCTCGCCTCGCCCGACACCCGCTATCCCCCCCGCATGAACGCCGCGGTGGAACTGCTTGATGCAATGATCGCGCGCGGCCACGGCGATTCGATTGCGCTCATCAACGACGACGGCCGCTGCACCTGGCGTGAGCTTGCCGCGCACGTTGACCGCATCGCCCGCGTGCTCACCGGCCCTATGCGACTGGTACCCGGTAACCGGGTGCTGCTCCGAGGCGGCAACCACCCGATGATGGCGGCCTGCTGGCTCGCCGCCGTGAAGGCAGGGCTGGTGGCGGTGGCCACCATGCCGCTGCTCCGTGCAACCGAGCTGATCCAGATTGCCGACAAGGCACAGGTCAATGCGGTGCTCTGTGATCTGAAACTGCGCGCCGAAATCGACGCGGGCGCCGGTCAGTGCGAGCGCCTGCGCGGCGCCCTGTTTTTCAATGACGGAAGCGGCGCAGCCGACGCGCTTGAGCGCCATTTTCCGCGGATCGACACTCCCTATACGGCCTGCGATACCGCATCCGACGACGTCGCCCTGATCGCTTTCACCTCGGGCACCACCGGCCAGCCCAAAGGCACCATGCACTTTCATCGCGATGTGATCGCGATGTGCGACCTCTTCCCGCGCCATGTGCTGAAGCCTGTGGCGACCGACATCTTCTGCGGCACCCCGCCGCTTGCCTTTACCTTTGGCCTCGGCGGCATGTTGTGCTTTCCCATGCGGGTGGGCGCCGCCACGCTCCTCCTCGAGGGCCTCACGCCTGAAAAGCTGCTCGCCGCGATCGAGCGCCATCGCGCAACGGTTGTGTTCACCGCGCCCACCTTCTATCGCCAGATGGCGCCGCTCCTTGGTCGGTTCGATCTGAAGTCGCTTCGCGCGAGCGTGTCAGCCGGCGAAGCGCTGCCCGATGCCACCCGTCAGCTCTGGCGCGAGGCAAGCGGCCTGGAAATGATTGACGGCATCGGCTCGACCGAGATGATTCATATCTTCATTTCGTCGGCGGGAGCCGAGGTGCGCCCCGGGGCGATTGGAAAGGTCGTACCCGGCTACCAGGCCCGGATCGTCGACGAAAACATGAACCCGCTGCCGCCCAATACCGTGGGTAAGCTCGCGGTGCGAGGGCCCACCGGCTGCCGCTATTTGGCCGACTCACGCCAGAGCCAGTACGTGCGAGACGGCTGGAACCTGCCCGGTGACACCTTCGTGATGGATGCCGACGGCTACTTCAGTTACCAGGCGCGTAACGACGACATGATCATTTCGGCGGGCTACAACATTGCGGGCC
>SYIM01000065.1 GCA_005798775.1 Burkholderiales bacterium | reverse complement strand
GTTGAAGCAGGTGGACTTGCCCGCCCCGTTGGGACCGATCATGGCGAGGAGCTCTCCCGCTGCGACATTGAATGACACCTGATTGACGGCGCGCACGCCGCCAAAGGCTTTTGAGAGTCCGGTCACCTCCAGCAGCGCGCTCATCGTGCGCCTCCGGCATCGCGCTCGGGCATCAGGCGGTCGCGAACAAAGCCCGCGATGCCCTGGGGAAACGCGAGCACCAGGGCGAGGATGGTGAAACCGAGGAGTGCACGCCAGTAGTCGGTCTGTCGCGCGACCGTGTCCTGAAGCCAGGTGAAGGCCGAAGCGCCCACCAGCGGGCCCGCCAGCGTCTGGATACCGCCCAGGAGCACCATTACCAGACCGTCAATCGATCGCCCGACGCCGATCACCTCCGGCGAGATGCTGCCCTTGGAAAACGCAAACAGTGCGCCCGCCAAACCGCAGATGAGACCCGCCAGCACAAAGCCAGCCCAGTGGACCCCCACCGCATCGATGCCGATCGCATCAGCCCGCAGGCGCGAATCGCGCACCGCGCGCATCGCGTAACCGAAGGGTGACATCAGTACGCGCCGCAGGAGCAGCACACCCGCCACGGTGAGCGCGAGCGTGAAGTAGTAATAGACCCACTTCTGCGAGAGCCAGCCTGCCGGCCACACGCCCACCACCCCATTGGAGCCGCCGGTCACCTCATCCCACTGGAACATGACTGACCACACGATCTGCGCAAACGCGAGCGTGAGAATGGCAAGGTAAACCCCGGACAGCCGCACACAGAACCAGCCAAAGACGAGCGCGCCCAGCCCCGCCACCAGCGGCGCCAGCACGAGCGCAACCTCCATCGGCGCGGCGGCGAGCTTGAAGAGGAGCGCCGCCCCGTAGGCACCCAGACCGAAATAGGCGGCGTGCCCGAAGGAGTGCATCCCGCCGGGGCCCATGATGAAGTGCAGGCTCGCAGCAAACAGGACCGCGATCAGAATGTCGATCATCAGCACATTGATGAAGGGCATCCGCAGGCCCACCAGCGGCACCAGGAGAAGCAGCACCAGTACCAGCCAGCCGAATCGCTTCAGAAGCGGCGTGGCGGGTCTGAGCGGCGCTTCGATCTCGGCCGCATTGCGCGTGGCCGCAGCGGGTTTCCCAAGCAGACCCCAGGGACGCCAGATCAGTACCGCCGCCATAACCAGAAACTCCACCACCAGTGTCATGCGGGAGAGCGAGAAGGTGAAGCCCCCGATCGACACCTGGCCGATGGCAATGCAGAGCGCCTTGATCTCGGCAATCAGAAGCGCTGCGAGAAACGCGCCCGGTACGCTCCCCATGCCACCCACCACAACCACCACGAAGGCATCGCCGATCGCAGCCAGATCGAGAAACTGGTTGGCGGGCTCGCGCGGCAGCTGTAGCGCTCCCCCCAGCCCGGCGAGAAACGCCCCCAGCATAAACACGCCGGTAAAGAGCCAGGCCTGATTCACCCCTAGCGCCCCCACCATTTCGCGGTCTTGTGTGGCCGCGCGAATCAGAACCCCCCACCGCGTACGCATCAGCACCCACCAGAGCACGGCAAGCACCAGCGGTCCGATGAAAATCAGCACCAGATCGTATTGGGGGAAATGCCGTCCCATGATCTCAATCGAGCCCTTGAGGCCAGGCGCGCGCGGCCCCAACAGGTCCTCCGGCCCCCAGATCACCAGCACTCCATCGCGGATCACCAGCACCAGCGCGAAGGTGGCCAGCAGCTGGAGCAGTTCAGGCGCCCGATAGATGCGGCGCAGGAGCACCAGTTCGACCACCAGGCCAACCAGCGCCACAACTGCAGCGGCGATCAGTATGGAGGCCCAGAAGCCGAGCGGCGTACTGCCGATTTTTCCGACGATCGAGTAAGCGAGATATACGCCCAGCATGTAGAACGAGCCGTGCGCGAAGTTTACGATTCGCGACACACCGAAGATCAGCGACAGGCCCGCTGCGATCAAAAACAGGCTTGACGCACTGGCCAGGCCGTTCAACATCTGCACGAGCAGTGCGGAAAGCGTCATGAGTGGTTAACCCGGAAAAACACGCCGAGCCGAGGCGACTGTGGGCCGCCGACCCCCTTCATCGCCCGCGGTGAAGGGATCGGCGGCGTGACTGCGAAATGAGACCCGAGCTCAGTCTTTCGGACGCATGCCGGCAACTTCGGCATCCGACGGCTGGAACTGCGCGCCATCGGCATAACGGAAGTCGCGCATGGTGCCGCGGCCATTCCGGACCGTGGTGCGCCCGACGTAAGCGCCCATCGTCGATTGATGGTCCTGGGGACGGAACAGCACCTTTCCAACCGGTGAATCGAGTTGCAGGCCCCGGAAAGCGGTGATCAGCTTTTCGGTATCGGCACCGCCCGCCTTGGCCAGACCCGCGCCCACCGACTTCAGCGTGACATAGCCCACGAGCGAGCCCAGGCGCGGATAGTCCTTGAACCGCTTCTGATAGGCATCGACAAACGCCTTGTGCTCGGACGTGTTGATCTGGTCCCAGGGATAGCCCGTGACCAGCCAGCCTTCAGGCGCCTCATCTTTCAGCGGATCGATGTACTCGGGCTCGCCGGTGAGCAGGCTCACCACCTCACGGCCCTTGAAGAGCCCACGGGTATTACCCTCGCGCACGAACTTCGCCAGGTCGGCACCAAACAGCACGTTGAAGATGGCATCGGGCTTGGCATCGGCAAGCGCCTGAACCACCGCACCTGCATCGACCTTGCCTAGCGCCGGCGCCTGCTCGACCACGAACTCGACATCGGGCTGAAGCTTTTTCAACAGCGTCTTGAAGCTGGCCACCGCCGACTGACCGTATTCATAGTTGGGGTAGACGATCGCCCAGCGCTTCTTCTTCCAGGACGCAGCCTCGGGCACCAGCATCGCAGTTTGCATGTAGGTGGAGGCGCGCAGCCGGAAGGTGTAGCGATTGCCGTTCTGCCAGACGATTTTGTCGGTGAGCGGCTCGGAGGCAAGGAAAAAGATTTTCTTCTGCTTGGCGAAGTCGGTGAGCGCGAGCCCGATGTGCGAGAGGAATCCCCCTACCAGCAGATCCACCCGCTCGCGGCTCACCAGCTCTTCAGCCACGCGCACCGCATCCCCGGGGTTGCCGCCATCATCGCGCGCAATCACCTCCAGCTTGCGTCCGGCCGCGCCGCCCGCGGCATTGATTTCATCGAGCGCCATTTCCCAGCCCTTTCGATAGGGATCCAGGAACGCAGGCTGCGCTTTGTAGCTGTTGATTTCGCCGATCCGGATCGGGCCGGACTGGGCCCAGGCGCCAACCGGCGACAGCGCTGCGATGGCGGCCGGGGCCACGCCTGCGGCAAGAAATTCACGCTTTTTCATGTTGACATCTCCTCCTTGGTTGATGAAGTAGGCCGCGCGCAAGGCGTGACCGGTGGATTTGAGAACGCGCTAGTGTGCTACCGCGGCTCGGTTACGGGCAAGCTCCGGTGAACCCTGATCGCCGGATTCCGCCTCGATGAGTCGGTCAAGCGTACGATGCATGCGCACCGCACCTGCATCGATTCCCAGTTGTACGGGCCGGGTAATGAGCGGTTCGGCGCTTGCCAGCTGCACCGCTTCGAGAATCGCCTTGTCCTCATCGAAGGCCATGACGAACTGTTCGGTGATCTCGCGCGAAACCGCCTCGTCGTCGGGGGCGAAATTGCGCAGCTGACACCAGAAATAATGTGTGGCGGTCTCGGTTTCCGGGGTGAGAAAGTGGTTGGAATACATACGGATTCCCGCCTGCCGCGCGGCCTCGCTCTCCCCGCTGCCGACGTCATGCGCGCCAAAATCGACGACGTTGATCGATGGTGCGTGCCACCAGTAGTACTGCCATCGGTCCACATTGCCCGGCCAGCGGCCAAAACGCTGAAGAATCGGAGCGGCCGGTGAATTTCGCGTCCAGCGCGTGACGAGAATGGTGTCGCCGTCCTGCGTGGTCTCGATCGGAATATCGCCCATCGCAGCCGTACCCAGGGTCGACTGATGCACATAGGTGACATGCACCGGGTCGAGGAGGTTTTCGACCAGCAGCCGGTAATCGGCCTTGACATGGGTGTAGGGGCCGAGGTTGAGCGTCCACCCCGGGTCGCCCCAGGGCAAGCCCCGAAACAGCCGGGCGGGATCAGCCAGGGCCGGATCGCCCATCCAGACCCAGACCATGCCCCAGTGTTCGACGACCGGAAACGACCGCACCCGCGCGTCGGGAGGGATGCGACCCTGCGCGGGCACCCGCGTGCACTCGCCCGAGCCATCGAAACACATGCCGTGGTAGCCGCACTGGAGAACATCCCCGACCACGGTTCCGCGTGACAGCGGTAACAGTCGATGCGGACAACGGTCGACGAGCGCAGCCGGGCTGCCATCGGCGCGCCGAAAAAACACCAGGGGGAGGTCCAAGATACGACGGGCGAGCGGCTGGCTGCCGAGCTCATGGCGCCAGGCGCCCACATACCAGCTGTTGCGAACGAAAGGCATCAGGCGGCCCTCATCAAGGCAGGCCGGCCAGGCGACAGCCGTTGATCAATCGGAGCGACACCGTTACCCGTCTGCGCCCAGCGACCGGCAAGGTTTAACAGCGCATGGCCAATCAGCCCACGCGACACCAGCTCGCGCGCGCAGGCGAGTCCGCTCGTAATCGCAGTATCGATGCTGGCGGGCGCCAGCGCGCCGACTCCCACTGTGACGGGCAGATCACCAAGGTCGGACTGGTCACGAACTTCGCAGGCGGCGCGTCGTTCGATCGCGGGGTCGGCCACGTCCACATGATTGGCGATGATGGTGGCGGCCGCATCGGCGGTGGCCGCATCACGTGCCACCACCGTGACGCTGTCGGCAATGCCCAGGGAGAGGCTACGGCCACGCCAGCCGGACGTGGCAATGCCCCGCAGGCCGCTCTCAGCGGGCACGACGAGTCCGGCATCGAGCGCGGGCGCATTGACATTGCCCACCACACCAGCACGCCAGAATTCACCCGGCTCCAGATGAAGTGCAATGTCGCCGCCATTATTGATGTAGGCGCGCCGCACGCCAGGGCAGTGGTAACAACCGATCAGATGGTCGGCCACACTGCCAGCCACCGCCGCCATGGCGGTGATGAACAGGCCGCTTCGGGCATGGGGCAGGCAAGCCGCCATCATCCGCTGAGCGACCGGTCCGCTTATCTCAGGCGGATGGCCCGCCGGGGGCAGCGCGCGACGGAGCGCCGGCAGCTCGCTCACCAACATTGTGAGCACCGTTGCGAACTGCGCCCAACAGGCCTCATGCGCGGCCTCGCAGGCAGCGGGGTCACCCTCGGCACCGATCACCAGATCGATCGGGCCCTGCTGAAAATGCCAACGGCCGTCGGACAGCCTGGTACGCGCCGGCTGCCAGCCGGGGTTCATCGAAGTGGCTCCAACGGCCAGGGGTTATCGCCTTGCCATTTAATGAGCCGATACGGGTCGCCCGCCCACACGTCTTCGAGCCGGCGGATGCGATCGACATGCCCGCCCAGCCGTTCATAGTCATCGCGACGCAGCGTGAATTCGATGGGCGCGACGATCGCCGGCGTGGGCACCGATCCGAACGAGGCCGCAGGCCTCCGCAGGACATCAACCATCACTGTGATGCCACCGCCCG
>SYIM01000064.1 GCA_005798775.1 Burkholderiales bacterium | reverse complement strand
GGATCAGGGCGCGGCTACATAAAGGCCTTGCTGGGCGGCAGCGGCCGATTGCGTTCTCGGGAAAAAACTCGCGCATTTCGGCATAAAGTTGCGCCGCCAGCGTTTTATTGGGAGCGAGAACGAGAGCGGGCCGCCCCAACCTGGCGATGACATTGGCCATGGTGAAAGTTTTACCTGAACCGGTCACCCCCAGAAGCGTCTGAAAACTGAGACCGTCGCGCAGTCCCTGCTCGAGCGCATCGATGGCAGCAGGCTGATCGCCGGCCGGCGCAAACGGACGCGCCAGCCGGAACGGGCTATCCGGAAACGTGAGCAGATTTGAACTGTCGTGAGCGAGATCGACCATCAGAAAAGAACCGTTCCTCTACCGTGATAGACTCATGTCCGTATGGGGATTACTGCTCGGCAGCGTGAGTCCCGCATTGTTCATGTGCCTGACTGTTCGTTCGCGTGCTGCTGTCCGCAGACCGCCGTTCTCCCGATTGCTTGAGCCACGAACAAGCTTCCGCGCTGCAGCACTGCAGCACTGCAGCACGCGCGCCCAATATTTATTTTGCGCCGCAACAATGTTCTCAAGGCCGTTGCTCAGTCGAACTTGCAGACAGCTTTACCCCCTATTCAAACGGCCATTATTATCGCGCGCGCCCCCTCAAAAAGCTAGAGTAGTGCACAATTCTTGTGCAGTTTCTTTACGGTTATTCCTTTTTAATTCAATGAAATCAATCACTTAGACCTCATCATGACATCCTCCATGTTCGCCGCAGCCGAAATGGCCCCGCGCGATCCGATTCTCGGACTCACTGAAGCGTTCAATGCCGACACCCGACCCGCCAAGGTCAACCTCGGGGTGGGCGTCTATTACGACGACGACGGACGCGTCCCCCTTCTTGAGGCAGTGCGGGAGGCGGAAAGACAGCGCCTGGAGAAGCAGCCCGCTCGGGCTTATCTGCCCATCGAGGGGTTCGCTGCCTACAACCAGGCGGTCCAGGGGTTGCTCTTTGGCCCGGCCTCACCGCTGATCACCGCAGGCCGCGTTGCCACATTCGAGGCGCTGGGTGGAACGGGCGGGCTTCGCGTCGGCGCCGATTTTCTACGTCGATTGTTGCCAACGGCCGAGGTCTGGATCAGTGATCCTAGTTGGGAGAACCACCGCGCGCTCTTTGAAGCTGCAGGCTTCAAGGTCAACACCTATGCTTACTACGTCGCCGCCAGCCATGGCGTCAACTTCAACGGAATGCGGGCATCACTGGAGGCCTTGCCTGCCGGGTCGATCGTGGTGCTGCACGCGTGCTGCCACAATCCCACCGGGGTCGACCTCAGCGCCGATCAGTGGTCACAAGTGGTCGATACATTCCGGGCGCGCGGCCTGGTCGCGTTCCTCGACATGGCCTATCAGGGCTTTGGAGATGGCATTGCCGAGGATGCGCTCGCACTCAATCTGTTTGTCGATTCTGGTCTCAGTTTTCTTGTCTCGAGCTCTTTTTCAAAATCGTTTTCCCTTTACGGCGAACGGGTGGGTGCGCTCTCGGTCGTCACTGCCGACCCAGACGAGACTGCTCGCGTCGTCAGTCAGGTAAAGCGCACCATCCGCACCAACTATTCGAGCCCACCCACCCACGGAGCTGCAGTGGTGGCAGCAGTCCTGTCCACACCGGAACTGCGCGCCACCTGGGAGCGCGAGCTTGCCATCATGCGCGAGCGCATTCGCACGATGCGAAGCGGCCTCGTTGATCGCCTCAAAATCCGAGGCGTCAACCGGGACTTCAGCTTCGTGATCCGGCAGCGCGGCATGTTTTCCTACTCTGGACTCAACCGCGATCAGGTTGACGCGCTACGTGAACACTATGGCATCTACGCCATCAGCACCGGTCGCATCTGTCTCGCTGCGCTCAACTCGCGAAATATCGACTACGCCGCAGATTCGATTGCCAAGGTTTTGAGCAACCCCTGACCGGTATCCGTTTTCATGATGGCTGGCCAGCCTGCCCAGTGCTCTCTGTCAGCCGCCGTCGCCGCTTGGGCTGACCAACTGAACGGCGTAGCCCAGCTTGGTGACCCGGCCCGCGTGGCGCGCCTGTTTGATGAAGACAGCCACTGGCGTGAGGCTTTGGCGCTCACCTGGTCGCTCACGACATTCAGCGGCCGCCACGCGCTCGCTGCCCCGCTCGCGTTCGGACTCGCAAATATGCGTGCGAAGGCGCTACGGATTGATGAGAACCGCTGCCCGCCGCGAATGGTTGAACGCGCCGGTGTACGCGCGGTGGAAGCCATCCTGAAGTTCGACACCGAGACCGGTGCGGCTGCCGCGCTGCTGCGTTTGCGGGTACTGCCAGACGGCGATATCTCGCGCACCGCCTGGACCCTGCACACCGCGCTCGAGGCCATTTGGGGGCACGATGAGGAGACGCTGCGGGCACGTCGCGATGAGCCCGTTTACCAGCGGGAATGGAACCGGCCTAACTGGCTGGAACGTCGCAAGATCGCTTCGCGGTTCGAGGATCGCGAACCGACAGTGTTGATCGTCGGGGGAGGTCACGCGGGGCTGTCAGTGGCCGCTCGGCTCAACCAGCTGAGCATCGATAATCTGGTCATCGACCCGATGGACAGAATCGGTGACAACTGGCGTAAACGTTATCGGGCACTCAAGCTCCATAACCAGTTTCACAGCAACCATCTGCCCTACATGCCGTTTCCATCCACCTGGCAACACTACCTGCCAAAGGACCGGATCGCCAACTGGTTCGAGGCATACGTTGAGAGCATGGATATCCATTTCTGGACACGCACTCGCCTGACCCGCGCCAGACGGATTGAATGCTCGGGACGACCGGGCGATGCGTCGTGCGAGCACTGGGAGGCATCGGTTCAGCGAGCCGACGGCACTGAGCGCGTGCTTCGGCCGCGCCACATCATTCTCGCGACTGGCGTGAGTGGTGCTGCAAAGATCCCTGAGATCCCAACCCTCGATCGCTTCGCGGGCAAGGTCATCCACAGCAGCGCCTTTGCGGATGGCGCGGCTTGGCGCGGCAAACCGGTGATGGTGATCGGCACCGGCACCAGCGCACACGACGTGGCGCAGGAGCTACATGGCCAGGGCGCGCGTGCGGTAATGGTGCAACGCAATCCCACCATGGTGATCGAGATCGAGCCCAGCGCCCAGCTTTATGACGGCGTATTTTTGGACGAAGGCCCCTCCATCGAGGACCGGGACCTGATCAACACCTCGATGCCGCTACCGATCACGCTCCAGGGCCACCGCTCGCTCACCAGTCAGGCACGCGAGCAGGACCGGCCGCTGCTCGATGCCCTCGAAAGCGTGGGCTTCCGGCTCTCAAGTGGCGTCGACGGCACAGGCTGGCCCTATCTGTTCCGTTCGCGCGGCGGCGGTTACTACTTTAACGTTGGCTGCTCCGATCTGATCACCTCTCGCGAAATTGGTCTCATTCAGTACGACGACATCGTATCTTTCGAAGCGGACGGCGCCCGTATGAAAGACGGCTCACTCATCAAGACAGAATTGATCGTGCTGGGCACTGGCTACCACGGGCTGGAACACACGGTCGCAGGCTTTTTCGGCGACGAAGTGGCCAAACGTGTAGGGCCGGTCTGGGGGTTCGATCCTGCGACTGCCGAACTGCGCAACATGTGGACTCGCACTGCGCAGCCCGGGCTGTATTTCACGGGTGGTGCGTTTTCACAATGCCGCGCTTATTCGAAATACCTTTCGTTGCAGATCCAGGCCCAGGAACTGGGACTGCTGGAATCTGGATCGGCACATTGACAGGGTCAATCCGCGATGAAACCATCAAAGTTGCCCCGCCTACCAAGGACGACACAAGATGGTCTCCCCCACGCCTGATGCCAAGTCCCACCACCTCGGACTGATCCACATTGCAGCGCCCCGGTCGGGCTTGAAATTCAACCGGGCCGACACGCCCGACGTATCGCATCGCGAAGGTCTGCACACCACCTCAGGCGCTCGTCTCCTCGGTTTCGCCAGTGGTGTGATGAGTATCGCGCTCGCGCTGACAAGCCCAACGTCCGTGGCGCAAACCAGTGATTATCCGAATCGACCCATCCGCGTGATCGTCCCCTACGCACCCGGTGGCACTGACCACCAGATTCGTGCGCTCGCGCCCACCTTCGCTCGTCTGCTCGGGCAATCGCTCGTCATTGAAAATCGCGAAGGGGGCGGCGCCACCGTGGGCACCGCACTCGTCAAGCAGGCAAAACCCGATGGCTATACCCTTCTCTACACAGGAACCGGCGCGCTCACCGTGGCACCCAACGTGCGGAAGCAGTCGTATTTGCTAGACGATTTCGCACCCATCGGTAACGTGATCGGAACGCCCTTCATCATTGCGGCAGGTCCGGGGGCACCCTATAAAACCCTCACCGACATGATCGCCTGGGCAAAGCAGCACCCCGGACAGGCCACTTTCGGGTCGGCTGGCCAGTCAACCAGCACGCACCTCGCGGGCGAGGCCATGGCCGCCGCCGCACGCGTTCAGGTGCTGCATGTGCCCTTCCAGGGTATCGCGCCAGCAGTCACCGCCGCGCTGGGTGGCCATGTCCACATGGCACTCGGACTGCCGGGCGCGATCATGCCTCAAGTCAATGCCGGTAAGCTCATCGCGCTAGCCACCACCGGGCCACAGAAACTTGCCCTGTTGAACAACATCCCGACGCTAGGGGACCAAGGCGTAACCTTCGCCAACCTGAGCAGTTTCGGTCTGCTTGCGCCAAGGGAGGTGCCCGAGGACATCTTGCAAAAGCTGTCGTCGGCCCTCGCTCAGGCGGTTCAGCAACCCGAATTCCTCGACGCCGCCCGCAAGGGATTCAACAGCCCACTCTATCTCGACCGACAGGCATTCAGGGCAGCGCTTGTCGAGGAAGACAAGCTTTACAAGACCATGGTTCGCGACTTGAAACTTTTCGAGAACTGATCAAGCCTGTGCGTCAATCGCGCGTCTGCACCGGCACAAACTGCTGCCAGTGATCGGGCCTGAGCGGCTGCTCACCGAAGGTTTGCAGCCGGTCCGCCGCCACCCCAACCCAGTCCTGGGCAAATTGCGCCTTGCTTTGGGCATATGTACGAACCGTATCAATGGCTGCCGTGATGACCTCGAAGCCACCGGTCATGACCGCGGTGCACAACTCGACGGCGCTGGCGCCGGCCAACATCATGCGCAGCACATCGTCGCCGCCGCGCGCCCCGTTGGTGCCGATCAACGGGAAGTCTGGCCCAAGACGCTTACGGCTGCGGGCCAGCCAATAGCAGGTGAGCGGTAACGCCCAGCCGCCGCCGTAGCCAAGATTGGTGCCCAGCGCAGGCGACTGGGTGTCGAGGTCGGGGAGCATGCCCAGCGACCGGCCGATCATGATCATCGACGCTGCGCCCCCATCGCGTGCTGCCTGCGCAAGCGCTGCCACGTTCTCGCTCTGGCCTGTGAGCTTGACCCAGACCGGAACATTCACCGCCGAGCAGACGGCTGACACCTGATCGCGAACCCGATCAGCGGCACGTTCGGTGATGATCGCACCCGACGCGGCCTCATCTCCGTACGGCGCCCCGATATTGAATTCGATCAGCCGGAGTCCGGCCTGCTCCATACGCCGGGCGATCGACACCGCTTCGTTAAGGTCAGCAAGAATCAGGCTGCCGGCAACATAGGCCTCCTGAGACCTCGCTTCTTGATCTAGACGAGCCACCCGGTCGATCCACTCATCGGTTGCAAGCGGCTGGAGTCCTGATCGGCAGAGCAGATTGGCGCGCCGCCAGTCCGCACCCGGCCATGCCTCGGGCGCCCAACGGGCATCAAAGAGCGCATAGTCGGTGCGCGCAAGCTGCTCGCGCGCAGCCGTCGTCTCATTCACCGACTTCGCCACCACGACGGCTGCGCCCGCAGCCAGCCCCGCTCGAATACCGGCCTCGGTGAGCACATGCTCGCCGGACGCACAGATCACGGGGTTCTTCAGAACGATCTGCCCCAGTGTGACCGAGCACTGCGTCATGGTTCGTCTCCAGCCCATCGCCAGCGCCAATGCCAGCCCGGGTCAGAGAATACCCGGCTGCTCCGCCGAAAGGGGTACGGCGTTTCGTGCAGCTTAGTCGGCAGGAAGCGCTGCTTCCCATAGCCGCCCGACGAGCTGTCGCCCAGTCACGCTAATCGGTGCGTCGGGCACCCGCCATGGCGAGACCTGGCCCAGCGCTTTGGCTTTGATGACCGAACGCCAGGCGTCAGAATCGGCTTACCGGAACGGCAGCCGCCCGGGCAATCGCCAAAGCGAAGGATCGACCGATGCCGCGACTGCCGCCGGTGATCCGCGCGGTGCAGCCTATGAGCGACGGTTAAGGCGTCATCGTCTGGGAAGGAGTTGGGGGCGAAACGATTGCAGACTCAAGGCGCGTCAGATCGCATTCCAGCCGCGATCGGGCCTGCGCGAAACTCGCGCACTGCAAGCCCCAGGCAAAGGGCCGCGCCGATCAGCTTCGTGAGCGCCCCAGAGAGACTCGCCTCAAACGGAAAAAGCAGTAGCGCAGACGATAGCGCCGCCGCCAAGCGCAACACCATCGACAACGGTCTCGCCAGCTGACCTGCGAAGGCTACCGACCCCATCCACACCCCTGCACACGCCGCCACCAGCGACACGACAACCACCAGCGGCCCGCCCCCCATCAACAGCCCTGGGCTGAATACAAAGACAAAGGGAACCACAAACGCCGGCCAGCCGAGGCGGCACGCAGTCATCGCCACCTGTACCGGGCTGGCCTGCGCGATATGGGCTGCCGCAAACGCAGCCATCGCAACAGGGGGGGTAATCATCGACAGGCATCCAAAGAAAAATACGAACATGTGCGCTGCAAGCGGCGGCACGCCAAGCTGCACCAGCGAAGGCGCCGCAATCACTGCCACCAGCAGATACACACCGGTCGTGGGCAGACCCATGCCAAGAATCAGACACATCACCGCCACCGCGACAAGTAGCAGCATGACGTTGCCCTCGCCCAGTTTAGCGAGGGCGAGGGAAAGGCTGAGGCTCAATCCACTGATGTTCAGCAACCCGATCACCGCGCCCGCTACCGCACAGATCACGATGATGTCGACCGCATCGCGACCGGTGGCGGCCAGAGCTCCAAGCATGCCGCGGAGGGTCAGCCGCTTGCCGCCGTAGCCCTTGAAGAACGCGAACGGCAGCATGGCAACAACACCCAGCAAAACAGCGGGCTCAGCCTGAATATCAGTCATGGCCATGAGGGCAAACAGCATGATGAACGGGAGGGTGAAGAACCACCCTCTCCGAAACACATCGCCCGAGCGGGGAAGTTCGGCGGGGTCGATACCGCCGATCTTTCGCCGTGCCGCCTCAAGGTCAACCTGGACGAAGATCGACACGTAAAACAGAAGCGCGGGAATCAGCGCAGCAAGTGCTACTTCGGCATACCGCAACTGCAGGTTCTCCGCCATCAGGAAGGCCGCTGCGCCCATCACGGGGGGCATGATCTGTCCCCCCGTGGACGAGACGGCCTCCACTGCGCCCGCGGTCTGCGGCGTGTAGCCGGCCTTCTTCATGTTGGGGATGGTGATGATGCCAGTTGACATCACATTGGCTACCGCACTGCCCGAGATGGTCCCGAAAAGCGCCGAGGCCACCACTTCCACCTTACCCGTGCCACCGCGGTAGCGGCCGAACATGGCGGTGGAGATATCGGTGAAGAACTCAGCGCCGCCGCAGTTCTGCAGGATGCGGCCGAAAAACATGAATACCAGCACCGTGGTGGCAGCGATCATGAGCGATGCGCCCAGCATGCTGGACGTATCGAGCGCGAGGTATGGCACGAGCCGCGCGAGCGAAACCTGCTTGGTGGCGAACATGCCTGGCAGCAGATAGCCAAATAAAGCCCATGCGAAGAACACGCCAAAGACAATTGTCAGAACGCTACCCGCGGATCTGCGACACGCCTCAAGCGACAGAAGAAGCAGGACCGTGGCGAGGATGATCGCCTCCGACTCATGGCCGATCACATCGGCCTGGAGCACCGGATAGCGTACACAGAGCCAGAGGCCGGCAGCCAGGCCCGCAATCGAAGGACTGAAGCGAGTGGCAATGACCCGCAAAACCGACGGTTCACTGCCATCGTGCCGAGACGTGCGCCCCGCGAACGCAATAAACAACGAAGCACCTAACGCGGCGGCAATGAACTGCTCCTGGTAAATGAACCAGTCCAGCCATATGGGAACATCGATTGCCCAGAAGAGGCCCGCCAGGGCGAGAAACGCGCCCAGCCCTGACGAGAACCGGATCATTGTGCGTGGCGGGCGTCAAAGAGCCTTGAACCGGAAGCTGAGCGCTTCCGGTTCATCAGGCTCAGCGAGCCAGACCCAGCGCTTTAAGCGCTTCGATCGCTCCCGGGTGATACGGCACGCCGGTGTTGTCACCAACCCGCTTGGGGTCGAACTCGGCAAACAACGGTCCGGCCGCCTTGAGATCGGCTTCGTTGGCGAACAAGGCGCGCACCACCTTGGCCACGGTTTCATTGCTGACCTTAGAGTTGGCCCATAACGCATAGTCGTAGACCAGCATGGCTGTGGGCTGATCAACGCCCAGCTTTCCCGGCGCCGGCTGTACCGTCTCGACCCGGCTGTGGGGGACGTGTCGGGTGATTGCCTCGACCGCCTTGGGCGAAGGATCAAACGGAATGAACCTGACTCCGCCGAGCGCGGCATCCCATTCCCGCAACTGCGCCATACCGATGGTTCCGATGGAGGTAACTGTCTGCTGCTGTTTGAACGCGTCAAACATCCGCGGGAATGCCGGTACAGGGACCTGCCGCGTATCCTCAAAGGTCATGCCCGCGTTCGCAAGGTAACCGGTGATCAGAACCTTGCCCAAAGGATTGCCGGTGAATCCCGCTGGTACCGGCTGCCCCTTCAGATCGGCGAGGCTGCGGATGGGGCTGTCCTTCTTCACCACCAGCCCGTTGTACCAGGGCACAATCCGCGCCACCATCCTCAGATCGGGATTGGGGCGTTCTGTAATGACGGCTCCCGCGATAAGGTAGTGGAGCTCCGGGACGTTGGAGATGCCGAACTCGATATCGCCACGATTGACGAGCGGCGCGTACTGCGCGGCGCCTGCCATGGGCTGGGTGCGCATCTGTACACCGCCCTTATCGGACACCACTTTCGCGAGACCCGTCGCCAACTGGAATGTGGCCCCCGTCTGCGTAGTGCCGAGACCGACCACCTGTGCAGACGCAACAACGGCAGAGGAGGCTGCGACCAGCGCAACAGCCAGACGCAGCGACAAGCGAGTACCGAAAACCATCATGCAGCCCTCCGCAGGGTGTTGATCATTGAACTCTTCATCAGGTAGGCCTTGGCGGCCACCGGGTCTCCCGCGGTACGGCAGAGTTCATCCTGCTTGCGCTTGCGCGCAGCAGGATCACGCTCGGCAAGCATTTCGCGGTTTCGCGCGGTGGTGGCGTTGATATGCTCGACGGCAACCGGACGACGCTCGGGCTCGTACTCGGCCAGCCGATCGTTTCCGCCGCGATTCAGTTCAACGAGCTTACCCACCAGGTTCAGCCCGTCATGCAGGCCGCCATTCATACCCATGCCGCCGATCGGATTGTTCAGGTGCGCGGCATCGCCCGCGAGGAAGGCCCGCCCCTTGCGGTACGTTTCAGCGACCCGCTGGTGTACACGGTACAGCGTCTTATGACGGGTTTCGTAGGGCTCGGTTTTCGAAAACACGCTCTGCAACCGACGCTCACCGGATGCGAGCACCTCTTCGTCGCTTTCCTCACTGGTGGGAAACAGGCAGCGCCAGAGCCCAGGCACCTTGAGCAGCACACACCACTCATCGGTATCAGCCACGTAGTTGACGTACGACAGGCGATTGAGGTGATCCTCGAGGGGAAACGGCGTGCTGATCACAAAAAATCGTTCCGGGAAGGTGAGACCCGGGAACTCGATACCGAGCGCGGACCGCACCGAGCTGTAGGCGCCGTCGGAGCCAACCAGCCAGTCAGCCTCATAAACCGTGCCGTCTTCAGTGCTGACCCGTACGTTCTGCGGGTCCTGGGACACCGACGCCACCTTGGCGTTGAACACCAGATTTACGTGCGAAAACGCAGCAAGCCTTGAGGCGACCAGTTGCGTGAACCGGAACTGCTCGTACTGGACGCGGTACGGGTGATCGGTCTCACCCTTGAGCAACCCCATGTCGAACTCTGCAATCGCGCCAGTCTGACGATCGCGCACCTGAAAAGTGCGCGCGATGAGGCCGTCGCGGAGGATTTCATCCACCAGGCCAAGTTCACCCATCATATCGAGCGTGGGCGGGTGCCAGGTAGAAGCGCGTAAATCGGTGGCAAGTTCCGCAGCGCGCTCAAGAACGGTGACAGCGATGCCCCCGCGGGCTAGCGCGAGCGCTGTGGTGAGACCGACAGGTCCTGCGCCAGAAATGATGACTTTCATCGTGGTGTCTTATAAGGGAGTGAGCCCGATGGTACTGGCCCCCCTGTTGTCGCGCAACCAAAGGCCTTGGTAAACCACCGAGCGCCCGCTGTTTGACCTACGCACCGGATCGGGGCAATTTGCCGCCCTCCGTCGACCGCGCTATCGTCCACTCCACCGCTGAAGGAGCATTCCATGATCTTGCGTCATCCCAAACTCGTCGCTTCAATAGTTACCGCTGCCACGATCGCCCTGGCACACGCCTCTGCCCTGGGTCAAGCCAAGTGGCGCGCGGCGGGCAATTTTGCCGTGGAGCACACCTCGTCCGAGGCCATGAAGCTCTTCAAGGAGGAACTCGAGACGGCGACCGCAGGAAAATTTGTGGTGGACCTCTTCCCCGCGATGCAGCTGGGCGGCGCGCAGGAAAACGTGCAGGGTGTACGCACGGGCTCCATTCAGATGACGTGGGTGGGCATGGCTTTTCTCACCCGAACGGTTCCCGAACTTGAGGCGCTGTCGCTGCCCTTCCAGTTCACCAGTCGCGAGCAGGCGTTTCGCGTGACCGATGGTCCGATTGGCGCCGAGATCGACCGGCGGATCGCAAGCAAAGGGGTCACGCTTCTCGGCTTCATGGAGCTCGGAGCACGCCACGTCACCAACTCGAAACGACCCATCAAGACGATTGAGGACTTCAAGGGACTCAAGATCAGGCTCCAGCCCAATGAGACGCACCTCGCATCTTTCCGAGCGCTCGGTGCCAACGCGGTAGCCATGGATGTGAAGGAGCTCTACTCGGCCCTGCAGCAGGGCGTGGTCGATGGCCAGGAGAATCCGTTTTCCATCATCACCGCCAACCGCTACTTCGAAGTCCAGAAGTTTATGTCCAACACCGGGCATTTTTTCGACTTCATCGTCGTGATTGCCAACCGCAAGGCATTCGAAGCGCTGCCGCCCGCACACCAGAAGGCGGTTCGCGAGTCGATGAATGCAGCGGTCCGGTATCAGCGCGAACGCGCCTTGATTCAGGAAGCCGACTCGATCGGGGAAATCAAGCGCCGGGGCGTTACCTTTGACGAAGTGTCACCCAAACTGATCGCCGACATGCGCGCCGCCACCGCCAATATTGCCGAGGACGTTAAAAAACGCGCAGGTGCGGATCTGGTCGCACGCGTACTTGCAGAAACCGCCAAGCAGTAAGCGGTGCACGCCGCGTATGAAGCGGGGCTTGCGCGGCTGGACCGAGCGGCCCGCTGGCTTGTCATCGCATGCTCGGCCCTGATGATCCTGGTCGTGTCGGTGCAGGTGATGCTGCGCTATGCGTTCAACACCTCGATCGACTGGTCTGATGAAGTTTCACGGCTACTTTTCGTCTGGTGCATGTTTCTGGCGATCCCCTTAGGCCTGCGCGAAGGATCCCATGTGGGGATCGAGTTACTGGTGCAGTTCGTACCAGCGGCCCCAAGGCGACTCCTCTCAAGGCTGTGTTCGCTCGTTGCCATGCTGCTTATGGCGGTGGTGCTCTACTTCACGGTCACGGTGGCGATCGATACCTGGGATGAATTGATGCCCACGCTTTCATTGAGCACCAACTGGTTTCTTGTTCCGGTAGCCTTGTGCGCGCTCCATTGCCTGCTGCATCTCATAGCCCTCCTCTGGCGCGACCCCGTTCGCACTAGCGTCGTCAACCACGAATAAGGGCTGTGCAACCGTGAGCACACTTGTGATGCTGGTCTTTGCCGTGGCTGCGCTTGCCGGTATGCCACTCGCCTTCGCGCTGGGCGTGGCGGCGTTAGCCGGACTTGCTGTGGCCGAGATCGATTACGGGATGCTCCCCACCCGAATGATGAACGCGGTGAATTCGTTCCCGCTCATGTCGATCCCGCTCTTCATGGTGGCGGGCGAACTCATGATCAAGGGTGGACTCATGGCGCGCATGATCCTGTTCGCCAATGCGCTGGTGGGCAGGGTGCGGGGCGGGCTCGCGCAGGTGGCGATGCTGGCTGGCGCCATCTTGTCACTGGTGTCAGGTACTGCCGTCTCCGACGCCGCAGCGCTGTCCTCCACCATCGGTCCGGAACTCAAGAAACGCTACGGGCTCGGATTTTCCACTGCGGTGATCGCAGCATCAGCCAACCTCGGGCCCATCATCCCACCGTCGGCCGCCATGATTGTCTACGCCTACATGGCGGGCTCCTCGGTATCCATCGGCGCTCTGTTTGTGGCGGCAGCCATACCTAGCGTGATCATTACCGCGGTCTTCATGGCCCAGTGCTGGTGGATCGCAAGGCGCCGCAACTATCCCCTCACCGGTGAACCCTTCACCGTTCGACGACTCGCGCAGGCGACCGGTGCCTCATGGCTCACGCTGGCACTTCCAATCGGCGTGATCGTGGGCATCATCGGGGGCGCCTTCACCGCAACCGAAGGCGCAGCCATCGCGGTGGTGGGCGCTCTGCTACTCGGATTTTTCGTCACCCGCGAGCTGAAACTCGCCGACTTACCTGAGATTCTCTATCGCTCGGCCGTCATGTCCGGGGTGGTCGCGGCCCTGATCGCGTTTGCCTCCACGGTTACGTTTCTGCTCACGGTGGATCTGCTGCCGCAGACGCTCGCTGACTGGCTTCGTTCCATCACTTCAAGCCCTCTGGTCTTCAACCTGCTGGTGGCGCTGCTCCTGCTGGTGGTAGGGATGTTTCTGGAGTCGAATGCGGCCTACATCATGCTGGTGCCTTTGCTCCACCCGATTGCCATGTCGTACGGCATCGACCCCACCCATTTCGCATTCCTTTTCGTACTCAACCTGATCATCGGCATGATGACGCCCCCGGTCGGTGTGGTGTTGTTTGTGATCTGCGGCATGACGGGCATCCGGATGGGGGAACTGGTCAAGCACTGTATGCCGTTCATTATTTCTCAATACCTGCTGCTGATCGCATGCATTGTATTTCCGCCACTTGTCACCTGGTTGCCCAGGATGCTGGGCTACTGACCGGAACCACCACGCCGGGAGTCTTTGATGCGTGCAGTCGTCTGTGAAGCTTATACCGGCTATCAGGACCTGAAGCTTCGCGATATTGCTCCCCCGCCGCTACGCTCCGGCTGCGTTCGAATCGCAGTGAAATATTGCTGCGTCGGCTTTGGTACATCACTGATCGTTGCAGGTCGATACCAGCGAAAGCCGCCCCTGCCATTTGTTCCGGGCACAGAGGTGTCTGGAGTGGTGACTGAAGTTGCGCCCGAGGTCTCGCACCTGGCGGTGGGCGACCGCGTAACTGGCATCATCGACTGGGGCGGATACGCCGAGGAAGCGGTCGGTACCGCCGATACCGTCTGGAAGATTTCGAAAGAGGTCCCGTTTGATCTCGCCTGCCTTTTACCGGCAGCGTACGGCACGCCCTGGGCAGCGCTCCACTGGCGTGCTCACCTGCGGGCCGGCGAAATCGTGCTGGTATTCGGCGCAGCTGGCGGTGTAGGCCGCTGTGCCGTCGAACTTGCGCGGCTTGCCGGAGCCCATGTCGTTGCCGTTGCGCGCGACGAAGCGCGCATTCAGGTGGCCCTCGAACACGGCGCTCACGAGGGCTGGCGAAGCGACACGCCAGATCTGGGCCGGATGCTCAAGGAGCGGCATGGCGGGCGCGGCATTGATGTGATATTCGATCCGGTAGGCGGTCAGTGCTTCGATCACGCAATGAAGGTTGTCGCACCCGAAGGTCGCATCCTGGTGATCGGGTTTGCCGGGGGTACCATTCCCCAGATCCCAGCCAACCTGCTACTGGTAAAAAACGTCACCGTCATCGGCGTGAACCTGGGGCTCTACAGCGGCTGGACACCCGGCGACGAGCGCCAGAGGCATGCCCCGAAGATGCGTGACATGATCAATCAGTTGTCAGCCCTGGTGGCACAGGGCCGCCTGCGGCCCGCTCCACCCACTGCGTTTTCGCTGGAACACACGGTGGAGGCGTTTGACGCACTGGTTGAGCGCCGATACACGGGGCGAATGCTGATCAGGGTGTCGGATCAGCCCTGAACAGCGTCGATCCGTTCCGCTTGGGACTCAAAAGTCCCAGAAGAGGCCGGATCGAACCAACCGAGCCCGAGGGCCAACAGGCGGATTACGCCGCAGCGGGTATACGCCCGGCGCGCCCTCGCTCGATCTGGATGAGCGCTTCCTCGAGCGGTTTGACCGTGGCATCGGTACGACCAAGCTTTTCTAGCCCGAAGAGCCCAAGCCTGAATGTGCGGAAATCTGCGCCCTCGTCGCACTGCAGCGGCACTCCTGAGGCGGTTTGAAGGCCAAGATTGAGAAACGCCTTGCTGCTTTGCATCTCGGGATCGTGGGTATAACTGACCACAACGCCGGACGCCTGAAAACCCTCAGCTGCAACGCTGGGGTAACCATGCCGCACCATGGTCTCGCGAACCCGCTTGCCAAGCTCGATCTGACCCGCACGCAACGCCTCAAACCCACGCTTGCGGGTTTCAACCATGGCGCCACGGGTGATAGCGAGTGCGTCGGTTGGCATGGTGGTGTGATAGACATGGGAGCCTGACTCGTAGGTTTCCATGACCTGCAGCCACTTCTTGAGATCCAGAGAGAAACTTGAGCTGGTGGTGCCATCAATACGCTCGCGCGCAAGCTCAGACAGCATGACAAAAGCGCAGCAGGGTGAGCCGGTCCAGCCCTTCTGGGGGGCGCTCACCAGCACATCAACTCCGCAGGCCCGCATGTCTACCCAGAGCGCACCGGACGCGATGCAGTCAAGGACAAACAACCCGCCCACCTCGTGGACCGCCCCTGCGACCGCCCTGAGGTAATCATCAGGCAGGACCAGGCCACACGAGGTTTCAACGTGAGGTGCGAACACCACCGCCGGGCGCTCCGCGCGAATGGCACTTACCACCTCGTCTAGCGGAGCGGGCGCAAAGGGCTCGCGACTTCCGGCCTTGAGCCGTCGAGCTTTAAGCACCGTGCAGTGGCTTGAGAAGCCACCGACTTCGAAGATCTGGGACCAGCGGTAGCTG
>SYIM01000007.1 GCA_005798775.1 Burkholderiales bacterium | reverse complement strand
GTCATCTGCCCGTACATCATGAGTCCCTGACGATCGAGCTCATGGAAATGCTCCCAGGTTGACCAGCGGGGAACAAGGTTCGAATTGGCGATCAGCACCCGGGGGGCATCTTCGATGGTGCGAAAAATACCCACTGGCTTGCCGCTCTGGATGAGGAGCGATTCATCGGCTTTCAGTCTGCGGAGCGCCGCCAGGATGGCCTCGAAGCTCTCCCAGTTGCGGGCCGCCTTGCCAATGCCACCGTACACCACCAGCGCATCGGGATTTTCGGCGACCTCCGGGTCCAGGTTGTTCTGGATCATTCGATACGCCGCCTCGATGAGCCAGTTGGCGCAACTGAGTTGCGTGCCGCGTGGCGCCCGGACCGGGTGCGGACCGGCGGGTGGTAACACCGTTACACGCGCCACCAGCGCCTGGGGATTGGCGATGTCATTCATGAAAAGCCTCAGATTACGGGACTCAATCCACACACTCTACTTGTCTAGACAGGTCTGGGCAAGTAAATTACCTTGATGCGAATCGCCTCCTCCCTGCCAGCCGCCGAACCCACGTTCGCGCGCATCAAACGCCATCTCAAAGAAGGCCTCGCCGACGAGCGCTGGCCACCTGGAAGCCGGATGCCCTCGGAAGCGGAGTTGGTCGAGCGGTTCGGCGTGAGCCGAATGACGGTGGGCCGGGCACTGAAGGAACTGCAGGCTGAAGGCCTGATCGAGCGCGTGCAGGGCGTAGGGTCGTTTGCGGCGCCGCTGCACCGGGTGTCGAGCACGCTCACCATTCGAGACCTGCAAGAGGAAATCGAAGCGCGCGGTCACCGCCATCGCGCCTGGGTCGAGCATCAGGCAGCCGAAACCGCCAGCGTCGGGCTGGCGGCCCAACTCGGTCTTGCCGCGGGCGATCGGGTCTTTCACACGCGCATCATCCACCTCGAAAACGACCAGCCGCTGCAGTGCGAGGACCGCTTCGTGAACCCGGCCTGCGCGCCCGGTTATCTCGAGGCCGATTTCTCGCGCCTCACCCCCACGCGCTATCTGTTTCGTCACACGGCGCTCTGGCGGGCGCAGTACACCATCGAGTCAGCGCTTCCCACGTCGCTCGAGGCACGGCTGCTTCGTATCCGTCGCGCCGACCCCTGTCTCATCATGGTTCGGCGCACGTTCACCCGCAGCGCGGTGATCACGCTTGCACGGCTAGTTCATTCGGGCGCACGCTACCAGCTCTCGGGGGAGTTCAACCCGTGATCGATACCGCCTCGCCGCAACCGCTTGTTCATCGGGTCGAGCTCGCCCAATGCCCGGCTCTGCCCTGGAAAAATGGCGGCGGGGTCACGCGCGAACTCCTTGCCTGGCCCCCGCCGGGCGACTCGGCCACTGGCAACCACGCCTGGAGCGTCCGGGTCAGCGTCGCTGACATCACGCAGGAAGGCCCCTTCTCGAGCTTTCCGGGCATCGACCGGTGCTTTGCCGTCCTGGAGGGCCAAGGGGTTGAACTGGACCTGCCCGGTGGCCCGCACCGCCAGCGAATTGGCGACCTCCCCATTGCCTTCGCTGGCGAGCAGCCCGTTGGTTGCCGGCTCCTTCAGGGCCCCACCCGTGATCTCAACCTGATGGGTCGCCGCATCGATGGCCGGGTCACCCTGATTGCAGCCCCACCGGGGTCGATTTTTGCCACGGACGCGACGTGGCGCGGCCTGTTCACCTTCCAGGCGGCGGACGTACGGTTCGACGATTTCAATCCGCCGCAACGCCTGAATGCGGGCACGCTCTGCTGGAGCGCATTGGCAGGTGTTCGAGCAGCGCCCCGGGGCGAGCAAGCCCTCCCGCCCTGGCGGCTGATCACCGGCGGCCAGGCCTTTTGGCTCGCCCTGCTTTATCCGGAGACCGTGTCATGAACAACTCGCGAAAGCCTGCACGAACGCTCTGGCGAGGCGCCCGGCTCGCCACCTTCGCGGAGGCATCCGGGTGGGGGCTGATTGACAACGGCGCACTCGTCGCTGAAGGCGATCGTATCGTTTGGCTGGGGCGCGAGACCGATCTGCCGGCAACACCCCTCCCCCACTTGGAAATCGACCTGGGCGGGGCATTGGTCACGCCAGGGCTGATCGACCCGCACACGCACCTGGTCTACGACGGTGACCGCGCGGCTGAATTTGAGCTCCGCCTCACAGGCGCCACGTACGAACAGATTGCCCGCGCCGGCGGCGGCATCCGCTCCACCGTGCGCGCCACGCGGGCAGCAAGCGACGAGGCCCTGTTCCAGCTTGCCGCCCAGCGCGCCCGCGTGCTGATGGCCGAAGGCGTCACCACCATCGAAATCAAATCAGGCTACGGGCTCGACCAAGTCCATGAGGCACGTTGCCTCGCCGTGGCCAGACGCCTGGGCGCCGAGCTTCCTGTGTCGGTCCATACCACTTCGCTTGGCGCCCATGCCCTCCCCGACGAATTTGCCGGCCGCCCTGACGACTACATCGGCCAGGTCTGCTCATGGCTGGCCACGCAGCAGCACAGCGGGCTGGTCGACGCGGTTGATGTGTTCTGCGACACGATCGGCTTTACACCTGATCAGACCCGGCGCGTGTTTGACCGCGCCCGCGCCCTGGGCCTTCCGGTCAAGCTCCATGCCGAGCAGCTGAGCAACCAGGAAGGCGCCCGGCTCGCCGCCGAATACGGCGCGCTCAGCTGCGACCATCTGGAATATCTCTCCGACGCAGGAGTCGCTGCCATGCGTGCAGCCGGAACTGTGGCCGTACTGCTGCCAGGCGCCTATTACTTCATCCGGGAAACCCGCCTGCCGCCGGTCCAGGCGTTGCGTGAAGCGGGTGTTCCCGTCGCAATAGCCACCGACCACAACCCCGGATCATCGCCGGCGCTGTCACTTACTTTGATGCTCAACATGGCCTGCACACTTTTCAGGCTCACGCCCGAGGAAGCCTGGCGTGGAGTCACGGTGAACGCCGCGCGGGCTCTGGGCATGGCAGACCGTGGCCGCTTAATGGCGGGCATGCGCGCCGACCTCGCCATTTGGAACGCCGAGCATCCGCGCGAAATCGCCTACCGCTTTGGGCACGCGCCGTGCGTGGGGAGCGTTCACGGGGGAAAGCCCCGCACAGCGCCCCTTGCTGCCCAGTAACCCTTTCCCGGGTGACCCGCTCATGACCGACCACCTCGCTCTGGCTCCCTCACCAGCCCGCTTTGAATTGCTACGCGGCAGCTCACCGCTTCTGATCAGCTTCCCACACGTCGGGCAGTCCATTCCCGAGCACTTTCGACATCGTCTCGTGCCCCGCGCGCTAGATGTTGAAGACACCGACTGGAATCTGGATCGTCTGTATGGCTTCGCGCGAACGCTGGGTGCAAGTCTTCTCGTTCCGTCCACCAGCCGCTACGTAATCGATCTCAACCGCCCGAGCAATAACCAGCCCATGTATCCGGGTCAGAACAACACAGAGCTCTGCCCCACACGATTTTTCACCGGCGAACCTCTCTACAAGCATGGCGGCGAGCCCGACTCGACCGAGGTGAGCGAGCGCGTGACATCCTGGTGGTGGCCCTACCACCAGGCGCTCGCCGCCGAGCTCGAGCGGCTGCAAGGCGAACACGGGCACGCGGTGCTCTTCGATGCTCACAGCATCAAGGGTGAGCTGCCCTGGCTCTTCCCCGGGCAGCTCGCCGACATGAACATCGGTACGGCGTCGGGGGCGAGTTGCGCACCCTCGCTGCGACGTACGGTCGAGGCGGTGTTCGCCGCACAGTCTGGCTACAGTTGGGTGATCGATGGCCGTTTCAAGGGTGGTCACATCACCCGCACCTACGGCCGCCCAGACTCAGGCGTGCACGCCGTGCAACTCGAAATGAGCTGGCGCGCATACATGCTTGAAGATCCGCCCTACGTCTGGCACGCGGCACGCGCAGAAGCGGTCACGCCACTTTTAGAGTCGCTCATCCGAACGCTTCGCGACTGGAGTCCGCATTGAGTTCTGATCGCACCGGCCTCCCCGCGCCCCACCTTCCAAGGCAGCTGTGGGCACCGATCGCATGGATCGACGAGCAATGGCGAACGCGCGTACGCTTCGAGATCAACGCATTCGGCCAGTGGTCCGCGATCACGGCGGACGTAAATCCGTCGCCAGCTGACTATCGGCTGCCTGGGCCGACACTGCCGGGCCTCGTCAACGCGCACAGTCACGCCTTTCAGCGTGGCTTTGCGGGCCTCACGCATCGGCGTGATGCCTCGCAAGATGACTTCTGGTCCTGGCGCGAGCAGATGTATTCGCTCGCGCTTCGGGTCGCCCCCGAACAGCTGCGCGCGATCGCCGCGCTGCTCTACACCGAGCTTTTGGAGGGCGGCTACACGCAGGTCTGCGAGTTTCACTACCTCCATCACGGCCGGGACGGGCGTCCTTACGCCGATCCTTTCACCATGAGCCGAGCTTTGAGCGAGGCGGCTGCCGACACTGGCATCGGACTCACGCTGCTGCCTGTGCTCTACGAACGAGCAGGTTTCAGCGAAACCGCCCTGGCCGAGCGTCAGCGGCGCTTTCGAACCACCGTACGCGATGTGCTCGCGATTCGCGATGCGGTTCGAAGCTGGCACCTGCCCAACGTGTCGGCAGGGGTTGCGATTCATTCTTTGCGCGCGGCCTCGCCGGACGCCATCCGCCACCTGGCGCGCGCCTGCAAAGATGATCACGGTCCGATTCATATCCATGTCGCCGAGCAACAGGCTGAGGTGCGCGACTGCCTCGCGGCAACCGGACAACGGCCGATGGCCTGGCTTGCAGCCAATGTGCAGCTTGATGCCCGATGGCATCTGGTGCACGCCACGCACGCCGACCGGTCCGAGATTGAAGCAATTGCGGACACAGGCGCCGGCGTGGTGGTGTGCCCGAGCACCGAGGCTGATCTCGGCGACGGTCGCTTCCATTTCGAAGCCTGGCGCTCGCGTCGCGTACCGATGTCAATCGGCTCCGACAGCCATGTGCAGCGCAACTGGCCGCAGGAGCTTCGGCTGCTGGAATATGGGCAGCGGCTAGCACTCGAGCGCCGCAATATTGCTGCTGACCCCGGCGTCGGGGTGGCATCCACCGGCGCGGCGCTTCTTCGCAGCGCCCTCGGAGCCGGCGCCTCAGCCGCCGGTTCTGGCGATCAGACCTGGGGCCTCAAAGCGGGTGCCCGGGCCGACTGTCTGGTGCTCGACCCCCAGGCGGGAGGACTGCTGGGCGTGGTACCACCTGATCTCATCGATGCCGCCATCTTTGCTTGCGAGGCGCCGCCATTTGCCGAGGTCTGGGTGGCAGGGCGGCAGCGCGTGGCAGCCGGCCTGCATAGGGGCCGTGTGGCACATCGCGAGGCGTTTGTCGCCACGATGCAGACCCTTGCCGCCGCTACTGATTAGTCGTCAGACCTGCAGCCTTTCAATCTTCGGAACGTACGATGCACGATCGTGCCGTACGCACTAACCTGCAACATCACCCACGAGGACGCCGGTATGACCCTCGATCCGCCGCCCGCATCAGGCGCCACTTCAGGCACGCGCGAGGACGCGCCCCGACCTGACACCGCTGCGCAGGACGCGCCCCGCTTTGCCGGGCTCTCCGGTCTTGCGCCCGCTGATCCGATGGATAGCGCCCGGCTGATGAGCGTTATCCTGTCGCTCGCGGGTGAGGTCTATGTGCTCAAGTCTGAGCTCCACCGACTGCGCCTGGCCCTTGGTGAGCGCCAGCTTCTCGACGATGCCGCACTTGAGAAAGCCGGCCAGAGCGCGGCCATGGCAGCCTGGTTCTCCACTGAAGAGGCTGAATTTAGCCGCGCCCTGCTCAACGCCTTCGCCTCGCCTGATGCGTCGCCCGACGTAAGCGCGGCAATGTTCACCCGATCATGATATGAATGCCCCTTATCCAGGCTCCCCCCGTCCCGCCTCCCGCGCCTGGCAGTCCTCGTTCGAGGTCGACGCATGGCAGAGCTACCTGACCGGGCTGAAGCGCCACTGGGGCGGCCCGCTCTATCGTGAGGTCGTGCGCGAAGCGGATCAGGTACCCGCACCCACCGTGGCAGCGCTCGAAACCGGCATGCAGACAAGCCCGGCCTATCGCCTCTATGCCTGGCTGGAGCGCCGTATTCAGCAGATGAAATGGTCGGGGCGATGGGGCTTTTCCACCGAAGTCGCGCGGCAGAAAGATCAGCTGGCGCCGCTTCTTGCTGAAGCGCGCGGGCTTCCCCCTCTGCAGCTGGATCCCCATCTCAAGGTTCCTGCCTACATCGCCGACACCGAAACGCATCAGCAACCCGGTGGACTGTGGCGCGAGCCGGTCAACGCCTACGCGCTCGCCTGGTACACCACCGGTCTTTCGTTTGCGCTCTCTGATCCCGACGCGCTCGTTGACTTTTACGCAGAGCGGATCGCCGAGCGCCTGAACGAGCTCGAACTCGAGCCTCATACGATCCTGGACCAGGGCTGCACCGCCGGGCGGTCCACGCGTGCCATCAAGCGCGCATTGCCGCAGGCCGAGGTCTATGGGTGCGATGTCTGCGTCGGAAGTCTGCAGCTGGGCGCCCTGCGCACCGTCGAAGAACACACGCCCGTCACGCTGGTTCAGTGCAGCGCCGATGATCTCAGCTTTCCCGACGCAAGCCTCGATGTGGTGGCCTCGCACTGGCTGTGGCATGAACTGCCGCCCGAGGTGATCCGCCAGACGATCCGGGAAGCTTCAAGGGTGCTGCGCCCGGGCGGGCTGCTGGTCGCCTATGACATGTTCGAGGCCATCGGCGGCACCGTCGGTCGCTGGCTGCTGAGCGGGTATGCGGCGCGTAACAACGAGCCCTTTGCCCACACGCTGCTTGAATTCGACTGGCGCGACGAGCTCGCCCGGGCCGGATTCTGCGATATTCAGGCCCGCTATGGCCTGCCTCAGGACCCAGGACCAGAGCGGCCTGCAACGCTTCCGCCCTATCGGCTGCACCCGATGACCTTCGTCTCAGCAGTGCGGCGCGGCCGTGCCTTCTAACCCCCTTTCACCCTTCATCGCCGGAGACCGCATGATCCCCAGACCGACTGTCCGCCGCCTGCTTTCCGCCGCATTGCTCGCCCTCACGGCCTGTGCAAGCGCGCCCGCGCTGGCTCAGGCTTCCGACTATCCCAACCGCCCGATCCGGGTCATCGTCCCCTTCCCTCCGGGCGGCCCCACCGACATGATCGCGCGTGCTGTTGGCACCAAGCTCACCGAGCGCTGGGGCCAGCCTGTGCTGATCGAAAACAGGCCCGGCGGCAGCACCATCATCGGCGTTGATTTCGTGGTCAAGGCGCCGGCCGACGGCTACACGCTGCTCCTCGGCTCAAACAGCCTGTCGCTCAATCGGTTTCTGGTGGCGAAGGTGCCCTATGACGTCGACCGCGATATTGCGCCCATCATCTTGGTGGCGAAAATTTCCAACGCACTGGTGGTCCACCCGTCGGTTCCGGTGAACAACCTGAATGAATTTCTCGCCTACGCCCGCGCCAATCCAGACAAGCTCACCTACGGTTCAACCGGCCAGGGCACGGCTACCCATCTGTTTGCCGAACTGTTCTCGATGATGACCGGCGTCAAGATGGTTCACATCCCCTACAAGGGTACGGGCCATGCAGTAGTCGATCTGGTGGGCGGGCAGATCAATCTGATGTTTGACAGCCTGTCCACCGTCATCCCCAACGAGAAGGCGGGCAAGGTGCGCATGATCGGTCTCACCAACTCGCAACGGTCGGCGGCTGCGCCACAGTTCCCGACGCTGCACGAGCTCGGCGTCACCGGCTACGAGGCCACCGGCTGGTTCGGGTTTGCTGCGCAGTCAGGCGTCCCGCGCGACATCATCGCCAAGCTCAACGCCGAAATCGACCAGATCATCCGCACCCCGGAGATGCGCGAGCGCCTGCTCGGTTTTGGGAGCGACGTGGTGGGCGGCCCGCCTGAAACCTTCAAGACCTTCATCGCCTCGGAAGCGGAGAAGTGGGGCAAGGTGATTCAGCAGGCCAACATCAAGGCGCAGTGAGTGATTCACCGCAACACACTCAACCCAATCCCAGTACGCCCGGGTTCATACGCCGATCGGGGTCAAGCGCATCGCGCAGCCGCGTCAGCAGCGCCGCCGACCCCGCATCGAGCCGCTCGGCATGACGGTAAAAGCGCCCCGCCTGGGCATGCGCTGCATCATGACGCTCGAAGCATTCCCGCGCTTCGGCACGTAGCCTGCCCACCAGCTCGCGCGCCGCGTCGTTTCGGGGGCGGCCGGCAAAACGCTCACGGTTGCGTGACGACAGATGCTTCAGGTGAATGGGATCGAGCTCATCGGGCCAGAAAAACATCGGCTCGATCGTAAGATAGGGACCGGCGGCTGACATCAGATAAGACTGCCGAATGCCGACCGCCAGCATGGCGGCACGATGCCGCGAAAACAAGGCTTCCAGGTCCGCCAGTGCAGCCTGCGCTCTGGACGGCGCCAACATGCCATGCACCGGAATCCAGCGCTCGCCTTCCACCCCGACGAATCCCCGAATGGAATAGGGCCGCGCGCGGAGCGCCGTCGGAACCGTGGGCTCGATTTCGCGTGCGGAGCGACTGCAGCGCTCGCGCGCAAACGCCATTACGTGCTCGGCCATCTGCGCGGTGGGCGCTTCGGCCGTAAGGTGTAACGACCACTTGGCCGCTGCCAGCTCAAATCGGCCCTTCACCATCGACGCCATCTCGCGAAGCGCCCCCAGCGCTGATCCGGCGCTCGCCGCTACCGCTCCGGCGGTGCGGAGCGCCTCGCCCGTCTCGAGCCGGCCCGCGTCTTCGCCTCGACTCTGATCCAGCGCGAGCGCCCGGGTGACCAGACCGGCTGCGCGCAGCTCAATGATGTCGGCCACCATGGCCTGCGGGTCAGCGTAGGCAAACGACGCGAACGCTGCGGGCTGCTCGCGTACCAGGCGAAGCACCACCTCGGTCTTGATGCCGAATACGCCGCAGTCGCCAATGAAGAGGCCCGTAAGATCAGGGCCGGCATGCCGGTGAAATGGCAGGGCGCCGGCGCGGGCACCGCTTCCGGTGACGGCGACCGTTCCGTCCGCCAGCACCACCCGCACCCCGATCACGCCATCCATGCTGCCCGGCACGTATTGCGAAATCGCGCCGCCCACTGTGGTGACCGCCCCCGAGATTGGGCCGGGCACCTGCGAGCGAAGGCCGTGCGGGGCGAGCGCTTCGGCGAGCCGTTGCCAGCTCACCCCGCTCCCCACCACCGCAAACATATCCTCGGCATGAATCTCGATCCGGTCGAGCCGCGACGAATCGACCACCACCGCCGCCGAGGGCGCCGCCAGCCCTCGGGTGTAAGACAACCCAGCCCCCCGCGCCACCACCGGGAATCCGGCAAGGCAGGCCTGGCGAACGACCTCGGACACCTCCGTCGTGGACCCGGGCCGAACCACCAGCGCCGCAGGCGCGGGGCGTGGAAAAGGGAACAGGTCGGCCACCGCCGCTTCAAGTTCGGGCGCGTCCGTCATGACATGCTCGGCGCCCAGCATGGCGCGCAGTGCAGCAGCTAGAGTTTCAATCGACGACATGAGATTCAGCCTGACTATCCGAAGCCTGCCATAGTAGCCGTCACGCTGACCTCTATCGTTCCAATCCATGTCTGACAGCATTCGCCGCGGCGGTTCACGTTCCATCCTGATTGCCGACGGCATTCGCTCGGCAGCGTTTCGCACCCCGGAAAAAATCGCCATCACCGAAGGCACGCGCCACCTCTCCTACCGGCAGCTGGTCGAGCGTATCGACCGCGTCTCGCAACTCGCTGCTGGTCTGGGTCTTGGCCGTGGCGACCATGCCGCGATTCAGTGCCGCAATCGGCTCGAGTATCTCGAACTGGTCGCCGGCCTGTCGTCCGCCGGGGTGGCCTGCGCGACCGTCGGACCGGCAGCACCCGGGCCTGAGCTGCGTTTCATCTGCGAAGACTCGGGTGCGCGGATCCTGTTCGTCGACGAGGCGCTCGCCGAGCAGGCGCGCGCTTCAGTGCCACCCGGGGTCAAGCGCATCGTCGTGATGGAACGCGACTATGAGGCACTGATCAAGCAGGCGCGCTCCTCCCGTCTGGATGCCGGCATCACCGAACACGATATCTTCTCTGTGCCCTACACCTCGGGCGCCACCGGCCGACCCAAGGGGGTGATGCTCGCGCACCGCGGCCGGGTACTCGCCTGCTATGCAATGGCCGCCGAGCACGGCTGCTACGGTCCCGACGACCGCGCGGTGGCCACCACGCCCATGTACCACGGTGCGGGCTTTCTGATGTCACTCGCACCGGTGTTCTTCGGCGGCTCGGTGGTGATCATGCCGAAGTTCGATATCGAGGCCTTGCTTGCGGCCATCGAACACACCCGCGCCACCAGCGCCTACATGGTGCCCACGCATTTTGCTGCACTCTTTGCCGCGGGCGAACGCGCGCGTCGCTACGACGTGAGCTCGCTCAAGGCCGTGATCTCCGGCACCGCCCCGCTTGCGCAATCAATGAAAGCCGAGATCATTTCGCATTTCGGCGAGGACCGACTGTACGAACGCTACGGCACCACTGAGACCAATATCGCCTGCGCGCTGCGACCCGCCGATCAATTGCGCAAGATCGCCTGCGTCGGCCAGCCGCTTCCCGCCACCCATCTGCGGGTATTCGACGACGACGGACAGGATGTGGCAGCCGGTGAGATCGGCGAACTGGCGGTGGCCTCGCCTTATCTGTTTTCGGGATATCTCAACCTCCCGGAGGCCACCGAGAAATCGATGCGGGGCGACTGGTTCGTGACCGGCGATCTGGCCCGCATCGATGAAGAAGGCTATGTGTATCTGGTAGACCGTAAGAATGACATGATCATCAGCGGGGGCGAAAACGTCTATCCCCGAGAGGTCGAGGAGGTTCTGCTCTCACACCCCGCGATTGCCGAGTGCGCAGCCGCGGGCCTCTCCCATCCCTACTGGGGCGAACAGGTGACCGCCTGGGTGGTGCTGCGGCCAACCATGAATGCCGAGGCTGACGACCTCGTACGACTCTGCCGCGAACGGCTGTCCGCGTACAAGGTACCGAAGGAGATCCGGCTGGTGGCCGCGCTACCCCGCAATTCCATGGGCAAGGTCCTGCGCCGCGAACTGCGCGCAGGCTGGCCAAGGAGCTGAAACGCCGTTATCGTCACACTGACGTTCACGCAAGCGCCGTCCACGGCGCCACCCATCAGGAGGAGACCATGACTACCATCACCGTCAACGGCCGAAAGCATTCGGTTGAATCGCCCCCGGATACGCCCCTTCTTTGGGTGCTGATCAGTGAACTCGGCCTCACCGGCCCCAAGTATGGCTGCGGTCTCGCGCAGTGCGGTGCATGCACCGTGCATGTGGGTGGACAGGCCGTTCGCTCCTGCTCGATCCCAGTGTCGTCCGTCACCCAGAATGTGGTCACCGTCGAAGGCCTTGGAACTCCGGAGCAACCGCATTCGGTGCAGAAGGCCTTCATCGAGGCGCAGGCCGTTCAATGCGGCTATTGCACCAATGGCATGGTGATGGCAAGCGCTGCGCTCCTCGCAAACAATCCCAAGCCCACCGACGCACAGATCCGCGAGGCACTTAATGGCAATCTTTGCCGCTGCAGCGCCCATCTGCGAATTGTGGCCGCGGTTCGGAAGGCAGCGGAGGTGGCAGCATGAAGCGCCGCGCCTTTCTCCAGGCGGGCGGTGCGCTCGCCATCAGTTTCACCATCCCCCTCGATGCCAGCGCCCAGCCCGCGCTGCCGCCGCGCTTCCAGAACATCAGCGCCTGGCTCAAAGTGCACCCCGATGGCCGCATCACCTTCCACACCGGCAAGGTTGAGCTGGGAACCGGCATTCAGACGGCGCTTGCGCAGATGATCGCCGAGGAGCTCGACACCAACGTCTGGGCGATCGACCTTGTGATGGGTGACACCGAGCTCTGCCCCGACCAGATCGGTACCTTCGGCAGCCTCACCATCATGCTCGCGGGACCGCAGGTCCGTCAGGCGGCGGCCGAAGCCCGGCTCGCGCTCGTTGAGCTGGCATCAAAGCGCTTCAACGCCCCAGCCGATCAGATCCGTACGGTTGACGGGGCAGCCACTGGCCCTGGAGGCGTACGCGCATCCTATGGCGACCTGGTGGCAGGCGGCACACTCAGCCGTCCGCTAAACGGTAAGCTGCCGCTCAGGACCCCCGATCAGTTCAAGGTGATCGGGAAGTCCATCCCGCGGGTGGAATTGCCCGCGAAGGTGTTCGGCTCGCACCGATACATCCATCATGTGCGCGTGCCCGGTATGCTGCACGGCCGGGTGATCCGTCCCGCGCTGCCGGGTGCTGAGCCCGTGCGGGTCGAGCTCGGATCAATCGCCACCATTCGCGGCGCCCGCGTGCTGCGTAAAGGCCGATTCATCGCCGTGGTGGCCGAGCGCGAGGTCGACGTCATCCGCGCGGCGCGCGAATTGCGAGTGGAATGGGGGCCGGCGCCCGCCATGGCCGATCATGGCAAGGTGCGGGCCCTGCTCAGAACACTGCCCGCCACCGATCGCGAGCTCATCAAGACCGGTGACGCCGACCAGGCGATCGTAACCGCGCCTCGCCAGCATGAGGCCGACTACTACGTGCCCTACCAGCTGCATGCATCGATCGGCCCCTCCTGTTCCGTGGCCGACGTGGGTCCCGAAGGTGCAACCGTCTGGTCCGCCACGCAGAGCTCGCACAACACGCGCTTAAGTCTCGCAACACTGCTCGGCATGAAGCCTGAGCAGGTCCGCCTGATCTGGACCGAGGGCTCGGGCTGCTATGGCCAAAACGGTTCTGACGATGTCTCGGCCGACGCGGCGCTCCTGTCGCAACTTGCAGGCAAACCGGTTCGGGTACTCTGGAGCCGTCGCGACGAGCATCTGTGGGAGCCCAAAGGCACGGCCATGACCATGCGGGTGCGCGCGGGGCTCGATGCCGCGGGCAACGTGGCCGGATGGAACTACGAGGTCTGGAGCCCCAACCATGCGCTGCGGCCCTTTTATGGCATGGCAGGTAATATGCTCGCGGGCGATGAAATCGGCATGCCCGCGAAGTATCTGCAGGCGGGTGCCGACCGGAACGCAAAGGCCACCTACGTATTTCCAGCCAACAAGACCACGCTTCACCTGGTTGAGCGTTCACCGGTCCGCTCGTCATCGCTGCGCGGCCTGGGCTCGCCGCAGAACACGTTTGCCAATGAATCCTTCATCGATGAACTCGCGGCGCTCGCGGGCGCCGACGCCATCGACTACCGCATCCGCCACCTGAAAGATGAGCGCGCCATCGAAGTGCTGCGCGCGGTCCGCGATCTCGGAAAATGGGAGACGCGGGCGAGCGGCACGCGGCGAAGCGGCGCCGGACGTGGTGTGGGCTTCGTGCATTACGACAACGTGTCAGCCTACGCAGCGGTGTCGATGGATGTGAAGGTCGATACGGCAACCGGCGCGATCTACGTGCAGCGTGTATGCGTCGCGCATGACTGCGGCCTCATTATCAACCCCGATGGAGTGCGCAATCAGATTGAAGGCAATGTCATTCAGACGCTGTCGCGCGCACTGTATGAGGAGGTGCGCTCAAACGCCACGGGGCTCGAGAGCATCGACTGGGCAAGCTATCCGATCCTGCGGTTCACCGACCTGCCTGACGAGATCGCCATTCGCCTGATTGATCGCCCGACGGCGCGAGCAGTGGGTGCCGGCGAACCCGCGGCCTCGCCGATTTTCGCAGCGCTCGCCAATGCGGTTTTCGATGCGACGGGGGCGAGACTGAGAACCGTGCCGTTCACGCCAGAGCGGCTCAAGGCAGCCCTGGCGGGGCGGCCAGCGGCCGCTTGAGCGGTTCCGGGTTTGGGTCGGGTAAGGATCGGGTCAGACCTGACCGGGTTCAGGCATCACCCGGCTCAAGCATAAGCGGGGTCGGGCGCCGGCATGTGTAGCACCAGAACCTCTGCCGGCGCTTCCGTTGTGGTGATGAGGCACGGCGCGTCGCTCGCCGACACGAACAGGTTTTCGAGACGCCCCAGCCGCTGGCCGTTGCGCTCAACCACGCCCTGAATCACGACAATGAACATCGCGACCGCAGCCGGAGCAATCCGGACCTCGGAGGCCGCCCCTGCCGGAAGCCGGATCTGGTCAACGGCCAGCCCATCTGGGTCCGGGCCATGCACCCCATCCACCCGGGGCGCCTGAAGCGCTGCGAGTTCGCCCGCCTCCATGGGCAGCAGCGCCTCGGACGCCCAGTGCCGCTTGGGCCCCACCCGCATCAATTCGCGCTGCTGCGGAACAAATTTGGCGCCAGGATCGCGAAACGCACGCATGGTGATGTAATCAACACCCTCGGGGCCCGCCACGATGGGGCCATAACCGGTGTAAGCCCCCGCATAGTGGACAGTAAACGCCTGCAGCGGTTTGGGGCTGCGGCCGATCGTACCTTCGCCGCGCGTGAACAGTTGAAACTGATTCTGAACATGAAAGTGCGTGGGATTGACCGAATCGGGGAACTGTTCAACCAGGTAGCACTGCGGCGTGCAGACATCATCGTCGGATGACTTGAAGAAGTCGTTGCGCCAGTACCGCATGCCGTTATGAAGTTGGCCCTGTTTGCGCGCTGACTGGGCAAATTCGCGGGTTCCAAGCAGAAGCATGGGGTTAGTCTCCAGAAGATCGGCGCTCGCCCGACGCGAGCGCCCGCTCTGACCGGGGCGGGACGCTTGCGCCGAAAATGTCATCCCTCTGTCACGGTCGTTCCACATTCTAGAAGGTTTAAACCAACACCGCAGGCGCATTCGGCGAAAACGGCCGTTCGTCCAGGCGCCACCAAGATCGTTTACCCGCCCGCGATCCCGCGCTATGCTCCGCGACTTCGGATTTCACCTCTCCCGGCCTGATGAGCACGATTGAACTCGACCTTGTGAGCAAACGATGGGACGATACCGTCGCCGTCAGCGGGGTTTCATTTGAGGTGGCGGCGGGAAGCTTTGCCGTACTGCTCGGCCCCTCCGGGTGTGGCAAGTCAACGACCCTGCGCCTCGTGGCGGGGCTGGAGCAGGTCAGTGAGGGTCGAATCAGAATTGGCGGACGCGATGTGACCCACGAACCTCCCGCCGCGCGCAGGCTCGCCATGGTGTTTCAGTCCTACGCGCTGTTCCCTCACCTGAACGTTGCCGAAAACATCCTGTTCGGACTCAAGGTCCGAAAGGTGGCGGCCGACGAACGCTCCCGCCGCCTCGATCGGGTGGCGAAGCTTCTGGGGCTGGGCGAACTGCTCGCCCGTAAACCAGCGCAGCTCTCGGGTGGACAGCAGCAGCGGGTTGCCCTCGGCCGCGCCATCATCGCTGAAGCGCCGGTGTGCCTGATGGATGAGCCGCTATCCAATCTCGATGCCCGTCTGCGCCACGAGATGCGCCGCGAGCTTCGAGCCCTACAGCAGTCGCTCGGTATCACCATGCTCTACGTCACACACGACCAAGTAGAGGCCATGAGTATGGCCGACCAGGTCATCCTGATGCGAGCCGGTTACATCGAGCAGAACGCCACACCTGCCGAACTTTACGAGCATCCGGCCACCGCATTCGCCGCGAGTTTCATCGGCACGCCGCCCATGAACCTGCTGCCACTCGACATCGCGGTCGATGGCTGCCGCATCGCAGGCACGGCCGGACCACTGATCACCCATCAACCCGCCGCTGACCTGCTCGCCGGCATTCGCCCCGAACATATTCGAATTACCGACTCGGGCGAGGTGAGTGCGCAGGTCGAAGCCGTGGAATACCTGGGCGCCGATACCGTGATTGCCTGTCGCGCCGGCAAGGGTGCGATCGTTATCCGGCAGCCGGGACGGCTCACACCGCGGCCCGGCGAAGCATTGCGTCTCACCTGGGCACCCGAGGCGCAGCACTGCTTTAACGCGATCACCGGCGCGCGCTGCAACGATATCGCTGCGCGCGCCCTCACCGCTTGACCCTTCCACAAACTGGAGACAGAAGATGACCCTCACCCATCCCCTGAAACGTGCTGCGGTCGCTGCAGCCGCGGCGCTCTGTGTAGGCAGTGCATGGGCCCAGACCACAGAAATTTCGTTCTATTACCCGGTTGCGGTTGGCGGCCCGATCACCAAGCTGATCGACGGCTACGCAGCCGACTTCATGAAGGAAAATCCTGGGATCAAAGTGACCCCGATCTACTCGGGCACCTATCAGGAATCGATCGTGAAGGCGCTGACCGCACACAAGAGCGGCCAGCCGCCGGTCGCGTCGGTCCTGCTCTCTACCGACATGTTCACCCTGATTGATGAGGACGCGATTCTTCCGGTCAGCGATCTGGCCCGTACGCCTGAAGATCAGGCCTGGCTAAAGAGCTTCTATCCGGCGTTCATGTACAACAGCCAGACCGGCGGCAAGGTCTGGGGCGTACCGTTCCAGCGCTCAACGATCGTTCTGTACTGGAACAAGTCGCTCTTCAAGGAGGCCGGACTCGACCCCGAGCGCGCACCGCGCAACTGGGCGGAGATGACCGACTTCGCGCAAAAGCTCACCAAGCGCGACGCTCAGGGTAACGCCACGCAATGGGGCGTGCAGGTGCCTTCTTCCGGATTCCCTTACTGGCTTTTCCAGGGATTCACCACCCAGAACGGTATCGAGCTCATGAACGAAGCCGGCACCGAAACCTACTTCGACAAGCCCGCCGTCATCGAGGCGCTGCAGTACTGGGTCGATTTGTCCCGCAAGCACCGCGTGATGGCACCCGGTGTGATCGAGTGGGGCACCACGCCGCGCGATTTTTTCGAGCGCAAGACCGCCATGATGTGGACCACCACCGGAAATCTCACCAACGTCCGCAATAACGCCAAGTTTGATTTCGGTGTGGCCATGCTGCCAGCCAACAAGCGACTGGGCTCACCCACCGGTGGCGGCAACTTCTACATCTTCAAGAAAAGCACCCCGGCCCAGCAGCAGGCTGCGCTCAAGTTCATGCGCTGGATCACGTCGCCAGAGCGCGCGGCCCAGTGGGGCATTGACACCGGCTATGTGGCGGTGCGGCCCGATGCGTTCGAAACCCCGGCGATGAAGCAGTATGTGGTCACGTTCCCGCCCGCGGCGGTGGCGCGCGACCAGCTGCAGCATTCGGTTGCCGAACTGTCCACCCACGAGAATCAGCGCGTCACCTAGGCGCTCAATGCTGGCTTGCAGGCGGCCCTCACCGGGGCGAAAACCCCCGAGGTCGCGATGCGCGATGCGCAGCGTGAAGCCGAGCGGATTCTGCGTCCCTATCGCCGCTGATCCCGCGGCCTGTGGCGGGCGAGACGCCTGCCACAGGCATTACCCATCACTTCAAGCTCTGCCCGAGTGAAGCGCGTATCTGTGCATGTAAACGGCTGGCTGCTGCTTTTGCCCGCCGCGTGCCTGCTCGCGCTCTTCACCCACTATCCGGCGATCGCCACGCTGGGTCACAGCCTCATGTCGACGCCAAAGGCCAATCGGCCGTCGGTGTTCGTGGGACTTGATAACTATCAGACCCTGATTGAAGACGCGGTGTTCTGGCGCGCGGTTGAGAACAACCTCTGGTACTGCCTGGGCACGATCCCGGTTTCGATCGCGCTCGCGCTGGTCATGGCGCTATGGGTCAACGGCAAAATCGCTGGCCGCGGCTGGCTGCGGCTCGCCTATTTCACGCCCACCGTGCTGCCGATGGTGGCGGTGGCCAACATCTGGCTGTTTTTTTACACGCCTCAGTACGGACTGCTCGAGCAGTTCACCTCGCTCTTCGGCCTGCCCAGCCACAATTGGCTCGGAACCCCTTCAACTGCACTCGCCTGCGTCATTCTGGTCACCATCTGGAAGGAGTCGGGCTTCTTCATGATTTTCTATCTGGCTGCACTTCAGCAGATTCCACCGGTTTATGCCGAAGCGGCGGCCATCGAGGGCGCAAGCCGCCTGGCCTACCTCCGCCGCATCGTGTTCCCGCTCCTGATGCCCACGACACTCTTTGTGCTCATCAACGCAGTCATCAACTCCTTCCGGCTGGTGGACCATATCGTGGTCATGACGCGAGGCGGGCCCGACAACGCCACCACGTTGCTGCTTTTCCACCTTTATGAGGTGGGCTTCAAGTTCTGGGACATGGGTTACGCCGCCGCCATCACTGCGGTGCTGCTCGCGGTGCTCGCACTTCTCGCGGTGATTCAGTTCGGACTTCTCGAACGCCGTATTCACTATCGCTGAAGCCGCCCTGTCTGCCATGACTCCCCACGCCCCCTCGCTCTCCGGTCGACAGACGCCCGCAGCCCCGCCCTTTTCCGGGGGAGGCGCGCTTGAATCACTGGCCGCCTGGCTGCTCGCAATCCTGTGGGCCTTGCCGTTGATCTATGCGATATGGACCGCTTTTCATCCGGGTGAATACTCAACGCGCTTCGAGCTTGGCGCACCGCTCACGCTCGACAATTTTTCGGCGGCCTGGAGCGCCGCACCGTTTGCGCGCTATTTTCTGAACACCGTCATGTTGGTCACCATGATCCTGGTTGCGCAGATGATCCTCGGTACGCTCGCGGCCTATGCGTTTGCGCGGTTTGCCTTCCGGGGGCGCGATCTGGCGTTCTTTCTGGTGCTGATTCAGCTCATGGTAATGCCCGACGTGCTGATCGTTGAAAACCACCGCACGCTCAGTCAGATGGGGCTGATCGACACCATCACCGGCATCGGCCTGCCCTACATGGCATCCGCATTCGGCATCTTTTTGCTCCGCCAGACCTTCAAGACCATTCCTGCTGAGCTTGATGAAGCGGCGCGGGTCGAGGGCGCAAGCGCGCTCCAGGTACTCTTGAAAGTGTATGTGCCGCTCGCCCGTCCCACGTACCTTGCCTATGGTCTGGTGTCAGTGAGCCACCACTGGAATAATTTTCTCTGGCCGCTGGTGGTCAGCAACTCGGTGGAGTCGCGCCCCATCACCGTTGGATTGCAGGTATTCACCGGCACCGACCAGTGCATCGACTGGTCGCTGATCTGCGCGGCCACATTGCTCGCCGTGGCGCCGCTTCTGATCGCGTTCCTGCTC
>SYIM01000063.1 GCA_005798775.1 Burkholderiales bacterium | reverse complement strand
GTTCTGGATGGCGTTATAGACCTCGTTGTATGCAATGACCGTTGGAGCCATGCCAGCCGCGGCAAAGGTCTTGCTCCAGATCGGGGCCCCCTGCACACGGACCTTGAGCCCTTTCATTTCTGCGAGATTGCTCACTACCTTGTTGGCGAAAATATTGCGCACGCCACCGCCGCCGTAGCCAATCAGCATGACGCCCGCGCGCTTGGCGATGTCGTCGGCGATTGGCTGGAACAGATCCTGATCAATCACTTTCTTCCAGTGAGTCAGATCGCGGAACAGGAACGGTGCATCGATGAAGGGCGCTGCCTTCGAGAAGGTGGACATATGGGCGGGCGAAGCCACCGCGAAGTCCACTGCCTTGCCGGCTGCCATGTATTCGACGTACTGCTTCTCCAGGCCCAGCGAGCTGTTCTTGTGAATGGTGAAATTGACCGGCTGGGGGTAGTACTTTTTGATCAGGTCGGCGAAGCGCTGCATCGCCATTGTGTAGGGGTGCTCGTCGTTGAACTGCGAGGCGCCGTTCAGCGTAATGGCCTGTGCCTGGGCGCGGCCGATGATTCCGAAGCTTGAGACGGCGGCGGCGCCCGCCGCCCCGACAAAGGCTCTACGTTGCATGCTGGTCTCCTGTGGTGTTCTTTTAAGTGTCCGGGGCGGGTTCGCCCGACGGCTCGCCACGAGTGTAGCCGCTTGGGGCGCTGCGGTCGAGGCCGAACAGAGTGGTCGAGAAACGCTGACCCAGGGTCGGCGCGCGCGCAGACCGCTCGCCGGGGTCTCAGCGCGGGGGCGCCCCCTGGGTGTTTTCCCATGAGCAGTAAATGCCGCCCTGCAGGTCACGCGCGATGGGGTCGCGGTCGTTCGCGTGTTCGGTGACGCGTCCGCGCCAGTCGTCGGCGCTGTCCTGCGGCGCATAGCCGATCCGGCGCTGGGCCTCGTCGGGCCACCAGCCCTCCCGGTTGTTCGAGGCGCCGAACACGATTTCGAAGTGCACGTCGGCCTCGATCGAACGTTCGATCAGCTGCGCCAGGTCGCGGTGGCTGATCCAGGTGGATAGATGCCGCAACTCTCCTGGCTCGTCAGGCGAACGGGCGGTGCCGATTCGCAGGCACACCGCGGTCAGCCCGAATTTGTCGGCGTAGTAGCTCGCGAGCGCTTCGCCAAACGCCTTGGAGACGCCATAGCGGGTATCGGGTCGAACCGGCTCGGCGCCGGTGAGCGGGGTGCTCCTCGGATAAAAGCCGCTGGCGTGGTTGGACGACGCAAACACGATCCGGCGCACGCCCGCGAGCCTCGCCGCCTCGAAGGTCTGGTAACAGCCCTCGATATTTGAATCGCGAATGTCCGCCCAGGGCGCCTCGGTGGAAATGCCCCCCAGATGCACCGCCGCATCCACCCCCTGCATCGCGCGCTGGATGGCTGCGTGGTCGGAGAGGTCGCAGCGCACCACGGTTTCATGGGGTCCGGCTGGGTCCATCTCGGCACGATCGACCAGGACCAGTGCCCACTGGCCCTGCCAGCGCGCGCGAAGCATGCGTCCAATCAGCCCGGCGGCGCCGGTGATCATCACTTTTTTCATCGCCCAGTCTCCCTGAATTGGGTGTGAGTCGCGGTTTGAGCATCGTACAGTGGCTGGTGTATCGTCCGCTCGCCCGCCCCCTTACGAGGAGCCTACCAAGATGTGGCAACCCAGCCCGCGCTACCCGGATCCGGCCATTGAAGTCGTTGATCCTTTGTTTGAGCCGTTTCGGCTTTACAGTGCTGCGGTCGAGCGTATCGCGACCGGCTTCCGATGGGCCGAGGGCCCGGTGTGGTTTGGCGATGGACGGTACCTGCTCTGGAGCGACCTGCCGAACAACCGCATGATGAAGTGGGAGGAGTCGTCCGGCGCAGTGTCGGTATTTCGAGGCCCCTCGAATTTTGCAAATGGCAATACGCGTGACCGGCAGGGACGGCTTGTGACCTGCGAGCACGGTGGACGTCGGGTGATCCGCACTGAATACGACGGTTCGATCACGGTGCTCGCTGATCGCCATCAGGGTAAGCGTCTGAATTCGCCCAATGACGTGGTGGTCAAGTCCGACGGGTCGATCTGGTTCACCGACCCGCCTTTTGGCATCCTGGGAAACTATGAAGGGCATCGCGCCGAGCCGGAGCTGCCACAGAATGTCTACCGGATTGATCCTTTGAGTGGACTGCTCGAGGCAGTTGCAGAGGATATTCGCGGGCCGAACGGGCTCGCCTTCTCGCCCGGCGAGCGAATCCTTTATCTGGTGGAGTCGCGGGCTCGCCCCAATCGGCTGATTCTCGCGTTCGATGTCAGCGCGGACGGTCGCACCCTGTCGGGCAAGCGCACCTTCATCGACGCAGGCCCGGGCACCCCCGACGGTTTTCGCGTGGATGTTCACGGCAACCTCTGGTGTGGCTGGGGCATGGGCCGCGACGACCTCGATGGTGTGCACGTGTTCTCCCCCGACGGCAAGCTGATTGGCCGGGTCCGCCTGCCCGAGCGTTGCGCCAATATCTGCTTTGGCGGCCCGGCGCGCAATCGGCTGTTCATGACAGCAAGCCAGTCGCTTTATTGCCTCTACGTCAATACCCAGGGCGTCGCAGGCGGCTGATTGAAGCGATATTCGCCCTTGCTCGCTAAACTCCCGTTTTTTTCTC
>SYIM01000062.1 GCA_005798775.1 Burkholderiales bacterium | reverse complement strand
GCTGGAGCTGCAGGGCCACGGGGGGCCTGTGGTGATACAGCTGCTTCTCCGGCGCGTGCTCGAAGCGGGCGCTGCGCTGGGGGTTCGGCTTGCCGCGCCAGGCGAATTCACCGCGCGCGCCTTTGAAAACGACAAGCTCGATCTCGCGCAGGCCGAAGCCGTTGCCGACCTGATCGATGCGAGCACCGAACGGGCAGCGAAATCGGCCGCGCGCTCGCTGTCGGGTGAGTTCTCGCGGCGAATCGAAACATTGCTGGCAGAGCTCATCGAGCTCAGGATGTTGGTCGAGGCAACGCTCGACTTTCCTGAAGAGGAGCTCGATTTTCTCGAGTCCGCGGATGCGGCGGGGCGCCTGGATCAGTGCCGTTCAAAGCTTGCCGGCATACTCGCTTCGGCGCGACAGGGTGCGCTTCTTCGGGACGGGCTCACCGTGGTGCTCGCTGGCGAGCCCAATGTAGGAAAGAGTTCGCTCCTCAACGCGCTGGCCGGGGCAGAGCTTGCGATCGTCACGCCAATCGCGGGCACCACGCGAGACCGGATCGCGCAGGCGATTCAGATCGAGGGCGTGGCGGTCCGGGTGGTCGACACCGCGGGACTTCGCGACACCGAGGACCCGGTGGAGCGGCTGGGAATCGCACGTACCTGGGAAGCGGTTCGGGAGGCCGACTGCGTGCTCCAGCTGGTCGACGCGCGGGCGACGCAGACCGGCGTTCCGGCGCCAGGCAGCGGTGGCGCCTACCCGTCCGGCCTCTCGCTTGCAATCGCAGCGCAGCTTGGTGCGGGCGTGCCACGGCTCCTTGTATGCAACAAGTGCGACCTGCTCTCCGCGGGCGTGCCCGATGACACCGCCGATACGCTTTGGCTGTCGGCCACGACCGGAGAAGGTATAGATCGTTTGCGCGCACGGCTTCTTGTGGTTGCCGGGTGGTCGCCAAGCGCGGAATCCACCTTTATCGCCCGTGAGCGGCACCTGCAGGCGCTGGGACGCGGCGATTCGGCGCTGGCAGCCGCGCAGGCCCGGCTTGCGCAAGGCAACGCCGCGCTTGAGTTGCTGGCCGAAGAGTTGCGGCTCGCGCAGCAGGCGCTCGGAGAGATCACTGGCGAAGTGTCGGCCGATGCGCTACTGGGCGAGATCTTCTCCCACTTTTGTATCGGGAAATAAGGCGAGAGGGGGCGCGACACCCACGCTGTGGCGCCGGGCTATCATTGCGAATGGCCGGTTCGTGACAAGACCGGCCATTCGGCGGCGGGTTGAAACCGGCATTCCACCAACGCGCATGAATCGGCGCGAGCCGTCGCAACCCAGCGTAGCGTCGCAGACATGGCACCGTGCGGTGGGCACACACTATGGGAGGGTTTGATGCGATTAACGACTTTGAGTCTGCAACGACTGATCGGGGAGTCGATTCTTGTGCTCGCCGCGGTGGTGGCTGCGCCCGCGAATGCCCAGAGCTATCCGTCGCGTCCCGTAAAACTGATCGTGCCGCTCGGTGCGGGTGGCGCCTCAGATCTGAACGCGCGGGTGTTAGCCGAGAGGCTCTCGGAGCGTCTCGGCCAGCCCGTGGTGGTGGAGAACCGACCCGGAGCCGAAGGCATCATTGGTGTCGATGCAGCCGCGAAATCGGCCGCCGATGGCTACACACTGGTGCTGGGCTCTAGCACCACGCTGGCTGCCAACTACAGCTTGCGGGCCAAACTGCCGTTTGACCCAGTGGCCGATTTTTCGCCCGTGTCCATGGCTTTCAAAAACGCCTTCAACGCTCTGGTGATCCATCCATCGGTTGCTGCTCAGACGCTCGTCGAGTTTATCGCCCATGCGCGCGCGCGCCCCGGGCAGCTCTTCTACGGCACAGCGACGAGCGGCTCCAAAATCTGCGCTGAGATATTCAAGAGCCAGGCGGGCGTGAACCTGGCGATGGTCAACTACAAGAGTTCGCCCCAGGCGCTGGCTGATCTGATCGCCGGGCAGATCCAGTTTGTGTGCGAGCCGGTGGGAACGTCGCTTGCCCATATCCGGAGCGGGCGGTTGCGCTCGCTTGGCGTCACGAGCCCGGCGCGGCTTGCGGATGCACCCGAACTCGCCACGGTTGCCGAATCTGGGCTTGCAGGCTTCGAATACTCCGCCTGGGTGGCGGTTTTTGCGCCGTCGGGTGTGTCGCGCGAAGTCATTGTCCGTCTCGATCGTGAGATTCAAGCGGTGCTCGTGCAGCCCGACACGGCAAGGCGAATACAAGCCAATGGCTTTGACCCGATGGTTGGCGGCCCCGAGGCGCTGGCTGCGCTGCTACGAGCCGAGATGACCCGAGCGGTAAAGGTGGTCAAAGACGCCGGTATCCGGCCCGAATGAGCGCAGCACCTGCGGCGGGCGGTCAGCCCCGCGTTGTGCTGGTGAGCGCCGGACAGGTGTCGATGCCACCTGCCGATCGGGCGTTCCGGACAGTGTGGCCGCAGGTGGAACCCATTCATGTGCTCGATGAATCGCTCTCCTCCGATGGCGTGCGCCTCGGGCCCGCGCACCCCGACATCGTGGCGCGGTTCGAGCACCTGGGCCGGTATGCCGCGCTCCTGAGCGCCGACGCGCTGCTCTTTACCTGCTCGGCGTTTGCCCTGGCGATCGGACGGGTCCGGCGTGAACAGCGCTTTCCGGTGCTGACCCCCAATGAAGCGTTGTTTGACCGCCTGCTTGCAACCCGCGGGCGAACTGCAGTGCTGGTTACGTTTTCCGCCTCGCTCCAGGCCTTGCGCGCCGAGCTCGCGGCGCAGGCAAAGCAGGCGGCATTTGTCCCGCAGGTCGACTTTGTCTGGGTGCCGGATGCGTTTGGCGCACCCGATCATGATCAGAAGGTGGTCGATCAGTGCAAAGCACTCGCGGGCCACTATCAGGCGCTTGCGTTGGGACAGTTTTCGATGGCGCGCGTGTTGGAGGCGGCACGCGCCGCCTGCCCGATTCCGGTGTGGGATACGCCCGGCTGCGCAGTGGAGAAATTGCGGGCGGGCTGGGAAGCCCGAAGCAGGGCGCAGTAAACCGCAGGCGAGGGGCGCACGAGAACTATCATCGTGGCTTGAGTGAAGGGGGTTGGGCGCTTGCGTTGCCCGCCTCGCACGGTTTTGACCCGCAAAAAGGACGCATCGCATGCAACCGACCTTTGCCCGCCGCGGGATCGCGGTCGCCCCCCATAGCCTCGCTGCCCAGTCGGCGCTGGCGGTTCTGCGAGAAGGCGGCAATGCGCTCGAGGCGATGATTGCCGCTGCGGCCACGATCGCGGTCGTCTACCCGCACATGAATGCCATCGGGGGCGATGGCTTCTGGATCATTAGCGGGCCGGGTGGCGCGCCAGGCGGTATCGATGCGAGCGGTGCGAGCGCCCGCGCGGCGACCCGCGACGGGTATGCCCGGCAGGGTATCGGGCCGCAGGGTTGGGTGGGGTCGGACGCGGGCGCCGAGGGCGTGCGCAGTGCCGCCATCCCGTTTCGTGGCGGCCTTGCCGCGCTCACGGTGGCCGGCACCGTGTCGGGCTGGGGCGCCGCCCAGAAACTGTCCCAACAGGCGCTGTGCGGTCGTTTGCCGCTTTCCCGGTTGCTGGAGGATGCGGTGTTTCTGGCCCGGGAGGGTGCCCCGGTTACGTTGAGTCAGCAGGCGCTCACTGACGCGAAACAGGCAGAAATAGCAGGCACCCCTGGTTTTGCCGAGACGTTTCTGGTGAATGGCGCGGCCCCTGTTTGCGGTACGCTCTTTCGTCAGCCCCGGCTCGCTCACACGCTTTCCCGGATTGCCCGTGAGGGCACCGAGATATTTTATCGGGGGGCGCTCGCCCGACAGCTCGCGGCCGAGCTCAAAGCGGTCGGTAGCCCCCTAGCGCTCGCCGACCTGCAGGTGCATCACGCCCGGCTGGTCGATCCGTTGGCGCTTTCAGCGCACCAGGCGGCGCTCATCAACATGGTGCCGCCCTCGCAGGGCGTGGTCTCGCTCATGATTCTGGGCCTCATGGAGCGGATGGGTGCGCGAAGTGGCTGGATGACACCTGGGCGCGATACCCTCACCGGTCCGGAAGGGGCGGCCTTCATCCATGCGCAGGTTGAGGCCACCAAGTTGGCCTTCCGGGTGCGTGATGCGCAGGTGACGGACCCCGCCTTCATGAAGGTCGATGCCCGCGAGCTTCTGGGCGCAGCGCGGCTCGATGCACTTGCCGGTCAATTTGATCCAGCGCGTGCTGCACCCTGGGGCCGGCGAACCGACCCTGGCGACACCATCTGGATGGGCGTGATCGATGCGCAGGGTATTGCCGTATCGTTTATCCAGAGC
>SYIM01000061.1 GCA_005798775.1 Burkholderiales bacterium | reverse complement strand
GTGTACCAGGAGCAGGTGATGCAGATCTCGCAGATCATCGGTGGCTACACCCTGGGTGGCGCCGATCTGCTGAGGCGCGCCATGGGCCAGAAAAAGCCCGAAGAAATGGCTCAGCACCGTGGCCTCTTCGTGGAAGGTGCAGAGAAAAAAGCCTATTCGGCTGATTTGGCCAACAAGCTCTTTGACCTGATGGCGATGTTCGCCGAATACGGATTCAACAAATCGCATTCCGCCGCCTATGCGGTCCTTACTTACCAGACCGCGTGGCTCAAAGCGCACTATCCAGCCGAGTTTATGGCGGCCACGCTATCGTCCGACATGGATGACACGGATAAGGTGCAATTCTTTGTGGCCGATGCGCAGCGTATTGGTGTGCAGGTGCTCCCGCCGGATATCAATCTGTCGGCCTGCCGGTTTGAACCAGTCAGCGATCACGAGATTCGCTATGGCCTGGGCGCGGTCAAGGGCACGGGTCAGAGCGCTGTTGAGCTGATCGTAGCGGCCCGCGCAGACGGGCCGTTTCGCGACCTGTTTGATTTCTGTGGCCGGGTTGATCGACGACTGGTCAACCGTCGCACAGTCGAAGCGTTGGTACGGGCTGGCGCTTTTGACAGCCTGGACCCTGACCGGGCCAAGTTGCTGGCCAATACACCGCGTGCCATCGACGCGGCCGACGCTGCAGGGGCTGCAGCCGATCAGGCGAGCCTGTTTAGTGAATCCACCGGCTCCAGCGCGCTTGTCACCGATTGGTTGCCGGTCGCCCCATGGTCGGAGCGTCAGCGGCTTCAGGAAGAGAAACTTGCGCTGGGATTCTTTCTTACCGGGCACCCGTTTACTGCACATGAGCATGAGATCCGGCGTTTTGTACAAATGCGGCTCGCCGATCTTCAACCCGCACCTCAGCCAATCTGGATGGCGGGCGTGGTGGCGGCGCAGCGCACGCAGATGACCCGGCGCGGCAAGATGCTGTTCGTCACACTGGATGACGGTTCGGCTCGGGTTGATGTGTCGGTCTTCAATGAACTTTATGATGCGAATCGCCGGATCGTTCGCGAAGATGAACTGCTGGTGGTGCTCGGCAAGGTGAGCCGCGATGACTTTACCGGCGGGCAGCGCTTAGTGGCCGAGCGGCTGCTCGATCTGGCGAGCGCGCGCCGCGAGTTTGGCAAACGACTACGGATCCGCCTCAACGGCAATGCCGATGGCGCTGTGCTGCGTAGCGTGATCACTCCGTTTGCTGCGGGCGATCCGTCTGCGTCCGACCAGGCGCCTGCGCTGCCGGTGGTCATCGACTACACCAGCGAGGTGGCGAAGTGTGCGATTGAGCTTGGCGCACCCTGGCGAGTGCGCCCCGAGGAAAGTCTGCTTGCAGCGATCAGCGAGCGTATGAAGCCGATTGCGGTTGATATCGAGTATTGAGCGGCGGACCTCTGACTTGAGCGATTCCCTCCGCATTTGGCTGCGCCTTCTCGGCTGGGTGCGTCCATTCTGGCGCGGCTTTTCCGTAGCGCTTGTCGCCATGGTAGTGGCAGCTGCCACCGAGCCGCTGTTTCCAGCACTGATGAAGCCGTTACTGGATCGGGGCTTTGTCGAGCGCAGCGATTTCCCCTTCTGGTGGGTGCCGGCTGCCATCATCGGAATTTTTGTGGTGCGCGGGTGCGCCACCTTTTGTGCGCAGTACGCTATGGCCTGGGTCTCGGCGGGTGTGCTCGCCGAGGTGCGCCGCCAGATGTTCGCGCACACACTGCGCCTGCCGGCGCGGGACTTTGAACGCGAGGCCTCGGGGCTCCTGATCTCGCGCATTGTGTTTGAAGTCAACAGTTTCACCGATGCGGCGACCCACGCAGTCACGGTGCTGGTGCGCGATACGCTGGTGATCATCGGGCTGCTCGGGTGGCTCTTTTATCTCAACTGGCAACTCACCCTGGTGGCGATTGGCATGGTGCCGCCGCTTGCCCTGATCCTCACGCAGTTCAGCCACCGGATGCGTGGACTCAGCTGGCGTAATCTCGAGCAGATCGGCGAGCTCACGCGTACTGTCGAAAGCGCTGTGCAAGGCTACAAGGTCATCAAGGTATTCGATGCGCATGAACGCGAGGCGGTGCGGTTTGCCGACACGGTGGCGCGGTTGCGGCGGGTGGCAATCCGGATCATCAGTTCAACCGCAGCAACCACGCCGGTCATACAACTGTGCGCGGCGGTCGCGGTGGCCGTGGTGGTGAGCATTGCGCTCCTTCAGGCGGAAACAGACAGCGCGACTGTGGGCGGTTTCGTATCGTTCATCACCGCCATGCTGATGCTGCTCGCACCGCTCAAGCACCTCGCCGACATCAATGCGGTGATCCAACGGGGGCTTGCATCGGCCGAGAAGGTGTTCGAGCTTCTCGATCGGCCTGCGGAAGCGGACAGCGGATCGCAGGTGCTGGGGCGTGCCAGCGGGGCCGTCTGCTTCAGGACCGTGACGGTGCGACACCCTGGCGCCAGTCAGCCGGCGCTACGGGAATTGCAGCTCGATATTCGGCCTGGCGAAATGCTCGCGCTTGTCGGGCCCTCGGGCGGTGGGAAAACCACGCTTCTGAACCTGCTGCCACGCTTCGTTGAGTCCGAGGCCGGCGAGGTGCTGATTGATGGCGTGCCGATTGACTCGCTCACGCTCGCCAGTTTGCGCGCTCAGCTTGCGCTGGTGTCGCAGGAGACCGTACTGTTTAACGGTAGCATTCGCGCCAATCTTGCTATCGCAGTGCCGCACAGTCCAGATGATGCCCGGCTCTGGCATGCGCTCGAGGTGGCGGCACTCGATGATTTTGTTCGTGCGCTGCCTGCGGGGCTCGATGCCGAGATCGGCGAGCGCGGCACGCAGCTGTCGGGTGGTCAGCGCCAGCGTCTCGCAATCGCGCGCGCTGTGCTGACAGACGCGCCGATTCTGCTGCGCGATGAGGCCACATCCGCGCTTGACTCCGAGACCGAGCGAGCGGTTCAGGGTGCGCTTGAGCGCGTGATGGCGGGGCGCACCACGCTGGTGGTGGCGCATCGGCTTTCAACTATCGAACGCGCTAGTCGTATCGCCGTGCTCGAAGCCGGGCGGCTGGTCGAGCTCGGTTCGCATGCCGAACTGCTTCGCGCCGGCGGACTCTATGCGCGCCTCCACCAGATCCAGCAACGCGCACCCGATGCGCAGGAGCCTTCACAATGAACTTGCCCGCTGCCACCGACCGCTTTCCGGTTGCTGAACTCGATCAGCTGCCTGCCGATATTCGCGACAAAATCACTGCGGTGCAGGAAAAAAGTGGATTCGTTCCCAACGTTTTCCTGAAGCTTGCGCGGCGACCTGATGAATTCAGGGCGTTTTTTGCCTATCACGATGCACTGATGTTGCGCGAGAACGGCTTATCAAAGGGCGAGAAGGAAATGGTTGTGGTGGCCACCAGCGCTGCCAACGATTGCCTCTATTGCGTGGTGGCGCACGGCGCCATTCTGCGCATCTACGAAAAAAATCCGCTGATCGCCGACCAACTCTCGACCAACTATCGCAAGGCAGTCATCACCCCGCGCCAGCGCGTGATGCTCGACTTCGCACTCAAGGTGGCCACCCGCTCGGCAGAGATTGGCGAGGCTGATTTTCAGGCGCTTCACGCGCAGGGGTTTTCGGATGAGGACGCCTGGGACATTGGCGCGATTGCTGCGTTTTTCGCCTTATCAAACCGCATGGCAAATCTCGCCTCGATGATGCCGAACCCGGAGTTCTATTTGCTCGGGCGACTGCCGCGCGAGAAAAAGTAGCTGGTGCAGCAGGGCAGGTGGGCCCTTCGGCAGGGTCCAGGTACCACGCGGATCGTGAGCCTAGAGCAGCACAATGTCGTAGTGTTCCTGCGCATAGGTGGTTTCCACCATCAGCGATATCTGACGACCAATTGCATCGCAGAGGGCGGCGAGTAACTGAGCCTCTTCCTCAAGGAACAGATCAACGATCGACTGTGCGGCGACCAGCCGGAATTCACGCGGATTGAATTGTCCAGCCTCGCGCTGAATTTCGCGCAGAATTTCATAGCACAAGGTTCGCGCTGTCTTGATCTGCCCTGTGCCCGAGCATATGGGGCAGGGCTCGCACAGCACACGCGCCAGCGACTCACGCGTGCGCTTGCGGGTGATTTCCACCAGGCCGAGTGAAGTGAAGCCGTTGATCCCGATTCGGGTGCGGTCGCGCTGCGCCGCTTTGCGAAGTTCGGCAAGCACTGCGTCGCGATGCGCGCTGTCTCGCATGTCGATCAGGTCAACCACAACGATGCCGCCGAGGTTTCTTAGCCGGAGCTGACGCGCTATCGCATGGGCAGCCTCGAGATTGGTGCGAAACACCGTATCCTCAAAATTGCGGCCGCCCACGAAGCTGCCGGTGTTCACATCGATGGTGGTCAT
>SYIM01000060.1 GCA_005798775.1 Burkholderiales bacterium | reverse complement strand
GGTCTCGCCGTTTGGGGCCCGGGGGGCCAATTCCGGTGTGCAGGATATTGATAATCTCGCCTGGAAACTGCAACACGTCCTGGCGGGCGTAGCGCCCGAGAAACTGCTCGATTCCTATCATGACGAGCGGGCGCTGGCTGCTGACGACAACATCCGCAATTCCACGCGTTCGACCGACTTCATCACGCCCAAGAATGCCTCGAGCTGTTTATTTCGCGATGCCGTGCTGGGACTGGCGCGCGACCATGCGTTTGCCCGGCCGCTGGTCAACAGCGGGCGGCTGTCGCTGCCCACGCGGTACACCGACTCGCCCGTGATCACCCCGGACGTCGACCATTTCGAGGCGGTGTCGGCTGCGCCCGGTGCGCCATGTCCGGACGCGCCGGTTGAGCGACCCGATGGCCGACCTGGCTGGCTACTCGAACACCTGGGCACGGGCTTTACGCTGCTGAGTGTGGGCGAGGTTCCACCGCTTCATGACCGGCCCGCGTGGCCGGTGCCGATTTCGTGCGTGCGGGTGGGTCATGATGTTCATGACCGTCAAGGCGTTCTGGCTGCGCGCCTTGATGCGCACGAGCAGGCGGTTTATCTCATTCGGCCCGACCAGTTCATCGCTGCGCGCTGGCGTTTGCCGTCTGCAGACCAGATCCATGCAGCGCTTGCCCGCAGTCTGGCGTTGCACTGAACCTGTTGCGACCGGAGTCACGATGCCGCTCAACCTCGCCCCGAATATCGCCGATCCGGACGGCTTCTATCAGGAGTTGATCGATAGTCAGCGCGACCTGGATGAGCCGTCGGCTGCGCTCATGAATGCGCGCCTGGTGCTTCTGCTTGCGAACCATGTGGGCGATCGCGACACGCTGAGCGAGGCGCTCAGGCTGGCCCGGCCGCCTTCTCGCTGAAAACCCGGGCAGCCGCCTCCTCGATCCGTTCGCGCAGCCACCGATGGCCGGGGCGTTGCGCCTGCCGGCGTTGCCACAGGATGTCCACGTGCACGGGTGGCAATTCAAAGGGTAGTCGTCGAACGGCCAGTGCGCGCTGAAAGCCGGTGGCCGCGACGAAGTGCCTCGGAACCACGGTAAGCAGATCCGAACGGGCTACAACCTGTCCGGCAGTGACGTATTGATTGACGGTCAGCATCACCCGGCGATTTCGTTTGAGGTCTGACAGTGCCTCATCGACGAACCCGATCGGGCGGCCCGAAAAGCTCACCAGCAGATGGTTGGCTGCGCAGTAGCTATCAAGCGTGAGTTCGCCTGCGGCAAGGGGGTGTCCGCGACGCATCACGCACACATACTCGCCCGTGTAGAGGCGGCTGTGTCCAAACTCTTGTGAACTACCCTCCATCTGCTGCAGCGCGAGCGCGGCGATGACGGCCGGGAAATAGCCGATCGCGACGTCAATCCGCTTGGCTTCCAGCCAGTCCCGGGGGTCGCGGGTGGTGAGGGGCAGGACGCGCAGGTTGATGCGTGGTGCCTCGCGTTCGATCACCTTGAGTAGCGGCGGAATCAGCATGGTGGCGGTTGAATCGGCCATGGTGAGCAGAAAACTGCTTTGCGCGGCGGTGGGGTCGAAGGCATCGGGTGCAACGGCGGAGCGCAATTGATCGAGCGCCGCGCGGATGGCGGGCCAGAGCGCAGTCGCGTAAGGAGTGGGCTCTACGCCGTAGCCTGAGCGGTTCGCCAGCGGGTCACCCAACGCGTCGCGCAGGCGCTTCAGCGCGTTGCTGGCCGCAGGTTGAGTCATCGAGAGGTTGTCGGCGGCGCGGGTGAGATTGCGCTCAGCCATGAGCTCATCGAAAAGGCGAAGCAGGTTCAGGTCCAGTGTTCTGAAGTTGGCCATTTTAAATATCATTTAATGTGATGATAATCATCATAAACATCAATTGGAAATATGTTTTAAACCACCCCACAATCCGTTTAACGAAAAAAAACCTTCTGCCGCGAATCTAAAAGGAACTTCATCATGGCTGTGCAATATTCCCTGACCCACCCTGGACTTGATCGGCTTGGGCGCTCTTATGATGCTGCCGTTTACATTGCCGCCAGCACGGCTGCCGCCGTTCGCGGCTGGCAGGGCTGGTCGCGCTTCGCGAGAGCGTATGAAGCCTGGGCTCTCGCCCGGGTCGAAGCGATCGCCCTCCAGGATCCCCGCGTACGCGCAGAAATTCAGGCGGCCGCCCAGCGCATGACGTCAGACGACGTTCGCTGAGGCGTCCCGCCCGTACCGCTGTCTCCTCCACCTCCAAAATGGTGGTTCAGCCTGTGGCGAGCAGTCGCCACAGGCTTTTTTTTTGGGATTGGGTTGGAGAGGCAACACCGGGAGGCCAGATCTCGTCGGTGACGGGTCGGCTACCGACGGTAAAGAGCTGGGGGTCGCTTGCGATCGTCAGACCGTCCGGATCGTCGCGCTGGATCCTGGCGCACAGTACTGCGGTTGCCAGTCGCCCGCTAGTTTTTGAACAGGTCATCGCCGACGAGGCAACCTCCAGTTGCTTGAGCAACTCGGGTAGCAGGAAGGGCGCTCTGGTGACAGGGAATCCTGCACCCCACGGACAGGTTTCGGTGGTGCCTTTGATCCGGCTCTTCCGGGCGTGACCGAGCGCTGACCGCGAGAGCTCCTCTCTATGCAAGGCTGCGCAGCTCACGTGACAAAGGGTTCCAGCCTGCCTTTGCGCCGGGGGGTTCAGCCGATCTTCCCCGACCGGCTCGATCCGCACGGCGCAGGCCGAAAAATAACGGCGAACATTGCATTGATTACGCCATGCTATGCGCTCAGCATGAAGGAATATCCTTCCTGGCGAACCTGACCGGACTGCAGCAACTCATCAAGGTGCTGAGCGATGCTGCGTTCCTCGGCCGCATTGATCCAGAGCGCTGAGGCCTCCGGCCGATACACCACACGCGACTGCGCAAGCTGGGCCAGTGTCTGAGGCCCGTTTCCAAGCAGGGACAGCAAGCGCGCCTCGCGGGCGCGCAGCCGGTCGGAAAACGTTTCGAGGAGTTGCAGGAATTCGGCGCGCTCGCGGATCACGCCCTTGTGATGCGAGGTGATCCAGCATGAAGCGGGCAGGTGAGCGATGCGCTCGAGGGTGACTCGAAAGGCTGCGAGGCTCGAGGTGGCGTCGCCGTAGTAGGGACCAAAACTCGAGAGATCGATATCGCCGATGAAGGCGATGCCATGCGGCTCGACCAGGAGCACGCAGTGGCCCGAGGTATGGCCGGGCATGTGGACTGCACGCACCCGTATGCCCCCCAGATCCCAGACTGCCCCGTCGTCATAACCCAGCGCATCCGGCCGCGGTGTGTAGCGGAACTCGCGCACGATCTTGTCATGGAGCGGATCGAGCACGGCGGGCGTGTAGCCATAGTGGGCTGCGAGCCCAGCCCAGCTGCGCGCGGCCTCGAGATCGCCGTGATGAACATGGAGCGGCACCTGCTGCAGCATCCCCAGCCCTGCCATGTGATCCTCATGCACATGCCCCAGGATCACGAGGTCGGCGCTGGCGAAGCCGGACGCCTCAGGAAGTGTGTGGGCGACGAGCGGCGTGTCGAACACCGCGATCGAATCGCTGCCGTGCACAATCACCTGATTACCGTCCGGATACTTGCCGGCCGATTGGCCGGGCCAGACGGTGACCGGGCCGAGTTGAATCGACTGCTGCATCATGGGTCTCTTGTCGGGGTAGGAACTGATTTTGCCTTCGATGATAGCGGCCGTTTGCGCCGGACTGGCATCATGAGTGAGATGAAACCTCATGTGCCGAGCCCCGGGCCCGCTCAACTTCCGTCGGTTCCCCGCCCAACGCTTCAGGCCTTCCTCTGGATGGTGGCGAGCGGCGCCGCGATCTGTGGGCTCAATTCGCTGATGAAGTCGGTGTCGGTCGACCTGGATCCCATGCAGGCGCAATTCCTGCGTTCGATCTTTGGGCTCGCGGCGATGCTGCCGGTCATCGCGCCGGCGGTGGTGGCGGGCGGTCTCGCGGTCTGGCGGCCGCAGTCGCTTGCCGGGCAGGTCTGGCGCGGTATCGCGCACACCGGCGCGCTATCGCTTTTTTTCATTGCCTTGCCGCACCTGCCGCTCTCGGACGCGACGGCGCTGGGTTTCACCACGCCGATCTGGGTGATGCTAGGCGCGGCGCTTCTGCTCCGCGAACGCGTGAGTATCGAACGCTGGGCGGCAGCGCTGGTCGGTTTTGCCGGCATGCTGGTGGTGATCGCACCGCACTGGACGACGGGTTCAGGAAGTCTCTTCTGGTCGCTGGTGATGCTCTGTTCTTCGCCGCTCTTTGCGGCCTCGGCGCTGATCACCAAGTCGCTTACCCGCTTTGAGCGACCAGCCACCATCGTGGTCTGGCAGGGGCTCACGGTGTCGGTGCTGTCGATGCCTTTTGCGCTGGTCGTCTGGCAGGCCCCCACGCTTCGCCACTGGTTGCTGCTTGTCGCCTGCGGCCTGCTGGGCTCGATTGGCCACTACTGCATGACGCGCGCCTTCGTGCTCGCCAATGTGTCGGCGATGCAACCTGTGCGCTTTCTCGATATGGTCTGGGCGGGCGTCTATGGCCTGCTGCTCTTTGGCGAGTGGCCCGGTGTGCACGCGCTCGCGGGCGGCGCCATCATTGTGGGGGCAACGGCCTGGATCGCCCGCCGCGAGGCCCGGTCGACTGCCACCTGATGGGCGGTGTAGCATCCCGGCTCCGCGGTTTCAGGCGATGAGTGTGCGCTTACGGCTGATTGATTCGCTGTTTCGATTGTGTGAAGCCTTCATTGTGGCCTGCCTTGCCGCCATGGTGGTGATGGTGTTCGGCAATGTCGTGCTGCGCTACGCTTTCGACTCGGGAATCGCGCTATCCGAGGAGCTTTCGCGGTTTCTGTTTGTCTGGCTCACCTTCGTGGGGGCTGTGGTGGTGGCCCGCGAAAACGCGCACATGGGGGTGGAGACGCTGGTCGTCCGATTTGGCCCCGCCGGCCGCAGACTTTGCATGATCGTGTCCGATGTGCTGGTGCTGGTGTGTTGCGCGGTGTTTTTCTGGGGCACCTGGCGGCAGGCGCCGCTGAACGCCTCCAACATCGCCCCCATCACCGGCATCTCGATGCTCTGGATTTACGGCATCGGTTTCTTTACCAGCGTTGGTATTGCGCTCCTCACGCTCGCACGGTTGTGGCGTGTGCTCACCGGGCGGCTGGGCGAGCGCGAGCTGGCTGAATTCGCGGGCGAACTCGACTCGGGCGAGGCTGCCTCGCTCAAGAGGCGTCTCGAATGACCGTTGCCGTGTTTCTCGTATCGCTTCTGGGTGCCATGGCGATCGGCATGCCGGTTGCGTTTGCGCTCATCGTCTGTGCGCTTGCCCTCATGCTGCATCTGGATCGATTCGACAGCCAGATCGTGGCGCAAAACCTGATCATCGGCGCTGATAACTTCCAGTTGCTTGCCGTCCCTTTTTTCCTGCTGGCGGGCGAACTAATGAATGCGGGCGGGCTGTCGCGGCGCATCGTTCGGGTGGCGGTCACCATGGTTGGCCATGTGCACGGCGGGCTCGGCTATGTAGCGATTTTTGCTGCGGTGGTCATGGCATCGCTCTCGGGCTCGGCAGCAGCCGATACCGCAGCGCTCGCCTCCATCCTCATCCCCATGATGCGGGAAGCCGGCTATAACCTGCCACGCTCGGCGGGGCTGATCGCAGCCGGGGGGGTGATTGCACCGGTCATTCCGCCCTCCATCGGCTTCATCATTTTTGGTGTCGCGGCCAATGTTTCGATCACGCAGCTCTTCCTGGGCGGGATCTTTCCCGGTCTGTTGATGGGGCTCTCGCTGGTGATCGCCTGGGCCTGGGTCGTGCGGCGCGAACAGCTGGCGGCGTTTCCAAAGGCTTCCTGGGGAGAACGGCTGCGAGCGGCGCTTGATGGCATCTGGGCGCTCGCGATGCCCGTCATCATCCTTGGAGGTATCAAGTTTGGCGTGGTGACACCTACGGAAGCCGCAGTGCTCGCAGCCGTCTACGCGCTCTTTGTGGGGCTCTTCGTCTATCGGGAACTCAAGATTTCCCATCTTTACCGCGTGATGCTGATTGCCGCCAAGACAACGGCGGTGGTGATGTTTCTGGTGGCCTCGGCCCTGGTTTCGGCGTGGCTCATCACGCAAGCCAATATCCCGGCGGAACTGGCCGGGGTGCTCGAGCCGTTTCGCGAGCACCCGAAGCTGCTACTTCTCATCATGATGCTGCTCGTGCTGGTGGTGGGTACCGCCCTCGATTTCGCCCCCACGGTGCTGATTCTGACCCCGGTGCTGATGCCGGTGGTGAAGTCTGCTGGCATTGACCCGGTGTACTTCGGCGTGCTCTTCATCATGAATAACGCCATCGGGCTCCTGACGCCCCCGGTGGGTATCGTGCTCAATGTAGTGGCGGGCGTTGCCAGGATGCCAATGGGCGCTGTGATTCGCGGCGTCGCCCCTTTTCTGATCGCCCAGATTGCGGTATTGCTGTTGCTGGTGGCTTTCCCCGAACTGGTGACCGTCCCGCTGAAATGGCTGCGTGGCCGCTGACGCTTCAACCGGTTAAAGTTCGTTTACCGATTTTTAGTTCACATTAGTCAAAACAGGAGACAGACGATGATTCCCCGTTCCAACCGTTCCCTGCTTCGCCCGACGCTTGCCGCGCTGACCGTGGCACTGGGCGCAGCGTTCGCAGCGCCTGTGCAGGCGCAGTTCGCCGAACGCACCATCCGAGTCTCAAACGGCGTCAACCAGGATCACCCGGTGGGTAATGGGATGGCCAAGATGACCGCCTGCGTGGCGCAGAAATCGGGTGGCAAGATGAAGCTGCAGTCGTTCTGGGGCGGGGCCCTGGGAGGCGACCTGCAGGCGACCCAGGCCTTGCGCTCGGGCACCCAGGAAATGGTGATTACGTCTTCGTCGCCGCTCGTTGGCATTGTGCCCGAGCTGGGCGTCTTCGATCTGCCCTTCCTGTTCCAGAACGAGGCCGAAGCCGATAAGGTGCTCGATGGCGCCTTCGGCAAATTCATCTCCGACAAAATGCCAGCGGCCAATCTGGTGAACCTCGCCTGGTGGGAAAACGGCTTTCGTAACCTCACCAACTCGCGCCGGCCGGTGGGCAAGTGGGAAGACCTGCAGGGCGTGAAGGTTCGCGTCATGCAGAACAACATCTTCCTCGACACCTTCAGAACACTGGGCGCCAATGCCGTGCCCATGGCCTTTGGCGAGGTGTTTACCGCGCTGGAAACCCGCGCGATTGATGGCCAGGAGAACCCGTTCGTCACCATCGACACCTCCAAGTTATATGAGGTGCAGAAGTTCCTGTCGGTCACCCGCCACGCCTACACACCCTTCATGGTGCTCTACTCAAAACCACTCTGGGACAAGCTCTCCAACGATGAGCGCGGCGCGCTCTCGGCCTGCGCGATCGAGGGGCGCGATGAGCAGAGGAAGATCTCGCGTTCGCTCTCCGAGAAGTCGCTTGCGGCGCTTAAATCACGCGGCATGCAGATCAATGAAGTCTCGCAGGCCGAGTACCGGCGCATGTTCGATAAAGTCCAGGCCGTCTACGACAAGCATCAGGGCACCATCGGCCAGGAAACCATCACCCGGCTGAAAGATACGCTCGCGCAGATCCGGAAGTAAGCCGCCATGCCGGGCCCGCGCGAGTGGGCCCGGGGCTGCGAACAGGAGGCGATCCGCGTGAAGATCACCGGTCTTGAAACCATCAGGCTAGGGCAGTTCCCCAACCTGATCTGGGTGCGCCTGCACACTGACGAAGGCCTGGTCGGACTCGGCGAAACCTTCATGGGCGCCGCTGCTGTCGAGGCCTATCTGCATGAAACGGTTGCGCCCAAGCTGGTCGGGCGCAATCCGCTGCACATCGAGGCGATCGGCCGTGATCTGGCCAACTACCTTGGCTGGCGCTCCGCCGGGGTTGAAACCCGGGGTAACTCGGCGGTCGATATCGCGCTCTGGGATCTATTCGGTAAAGCGGTCGGCATGCCGCTCGCCGATGCGCTGGGCGGACGCTCGCGCGAGTCGGTCCGGGTGTACAACACCTGTGCTGGCTACAAATATATCCGTGATGCGCGGGCCCAGGCGGTGGCCAACTGGCATGTGGGTGAAACCGCGGGGCCTTACGAAGACCTGGAGGCTTTTCTGCATCGCGCGGACGAGCTTGCGCTGTCGCTGCTCGAAGACGGCATCACGGGCATGAAGATCTGGCCGTTTGATATTGCCGCCGAACGCACCCGGGGCTGGGATATCTCGCCCCGCGAACTCGACACGGCACTTGAGCCCTTCCGGAAGATCCGCGCAGCGGTGGGCGATCGCATGGACATCATGGTCGAGTTCCATTCGCTCTGGAGCCTGCCCATGGCCTGCCGGCTTGCGCGCGAGCTCGAGCCTTTCAACACCTATTGGCACGAAGACCCGTTTCGGCTCGATAACCTTGCCGACCTGCGCGAATACCGCCGCCACTCGCAGGCCTGGGTCTGCGCCAGCGAAACGCTCTCGTATACGCATGCCTTCAGGGAATACCTTGAAACCGGCGTGGCGGGTGTTGCCATGCTCGATCTCTCCTGGTGTGGGGGCGTAACCGAGGCCCGGAAGATCGCGGCGCTGGCTGAATCGCATCACGTGCCGGTGGCGCCGCACGACTGCACGGGCCCGGTGGTCTGGGCGGCCTCGTGTCATTTCTCGCTCCATGCAAGAAACACGCTCATTCAGGAGTGCGTGCGTGCCTTCTACACCGGTTGGTACACCGAACTGGTCACCGCGCTTCCCACGGTGAGTCGCGGTGAGGTCACGGTTGATTTTTCAAAACCCGGTCACGGGCTTGAGCTGCTTCCGGGGCTCGAGATGCGTGCCGATGCCATTCGCCGGTCAAGCGAAGGAGCGCGCTGATGCTCACCGTTTGGGGACGCACCAATTCCATCAATGTGATGAAAGTGCTCTGGGCCTGTGCCGAGCTCAATCTCGCCTATCAGCGCATTGATGCCGGTATGCATCACGGTGTGGTCGATACCGACGCCTACGGCGAAATGAATCCGAACCGGCGCGTGCCCACCGTGCGTGACGGCGACTTTGTTTTGTGGGAGTCCAACACCATCGTTCGCTATCTGGCCGCGCGTAAACGTCGCCATGACCTGCTGCCGGATGACCCCCGAGGTCGCGCCGACGCCGAGCGCTGGATGGACTGGGCAACCAGCACGCTGGCCGCGCCCATGACCACGATCTTCTGGCAGCTGGTTCGAACGCCTGCCGACCGGCGCGACGCGGTGGCTATTGGACGCTCGCAGGCCGAGACCGCCCGCTACTTCGGGCTGCTCGATCGCGAGTTGTCGCGACGCAGTCATCTGTGTGGCGATGCGCTCACGGTGGCTGATATGGCGGTCGCACCTTTTGTGCATCGGTGGCTTGCGCTTCCGATCGAGCACCCGACGCTACCTGCGCTGGATGCGTACTACCGCCAAATGATGATGCGACCCGCCTTCCGGCAGCATGTCGCGCTGCCGCTCAGCTGAGCGGCATCCGCGCCTGGGCTCAAGCGATTCGGGCTGCGCTCGCCGCAGCGATATGACCGCCTGCGATGGCGCTCAGCAACCCGTTACCTGACAGGTAACCCCACACGGCATTACCTGATACCCCGCGCGCTGCGCCGCCCGCAGCGAGCAGATTGGGAAATGGGCGCCCTCGCGTATCGAGGACCCGGCAGTGCGCGTCCACCGCAAGCCCGCCCTGGGTATGAAACAACGCGCCGGTCACCTTGACCGCATGAAGTGTTCCGGCGAGCGTCCGGCGGAAGGTTCGGCCGGTAACCGGATCGGTGCCTTCGCGCACGGTGCCAAGCGTGCGTGCCAGTGTATCGGGCGCGCAGCCGATCGTGGCAGCGAGTTCGCCGGCATCGGCCGCGTGTCGCACTGCGCCGGCCGCCTGGGCTTCGCAAAAATCGGGGAAATCCTGAGCGAACTGCAGGATTGCATCGTCGAACACATTCCATGCAATACCGTCGGGCTGGGCGAGTACATGCACCGCCGCCTCCGAGTAGCCCTGGGTCTCGTCATGAAACCGTTCGCCCAGCCGATTCACCTGAACGCCGCCTTCCATCATGAGCCCCCAGGAGATGAGCGCGCCCTGCGGGATGGCCCACGAGCCGTGGCCCTGATAAGCACCCAGATCGGCGAGCCCCGCGCTCAGCTGCCGGCCCCAGAGAATGGCTGAGCCGTCGTTGCCGACATGCCCTGCGTAGGTGGCGCTCGCCATCTCGGGCAGCAGTTCCGCGAGGAGCGCTGAATTGCCGCCATAGCCGTTACAGGCGAGAAGCACCGCGCGACAGGCAAGGCGCTCGGTCGTGCCGTCGGGGCGAACATAACCAACTGCCTGCAGGGCGTCTGCGCTATCTGCCCACAGCTCGGTGACCCGGGCTTCGGTGAGTACGATCACCCCTGCCTCCTCTGCAGCCGCTGCAAGCCGGCCCATCAGGGCCGCGCCGGTTCGCTCGGCCACTGCGTGCATGCGATGCACCGAATGGCCAGGGTAGAGAAAGTTGTCGAGCACCTGCCAGGTGATGCCGTGCGCGGTTTCCAGGGCGTTGACGGCCGGGCCAGCTGCTTCGCTGTAGGCGTGAGCGAGTACCGGGTCGGCAGTGCCGTGGGTTTTGCCGGCGAGGTCGCGCGCGAGGAGCGCCGGGGTGTCGTGAATCGACTGACGGGTCTGCGCGAGGGTGCCGGCTGCGGGCACGAATCCCGAGGAAAGGGCAGTCGATCCGGCTGGGACGGCATCGCGCTCGATCACCACGCAGTCAATACCGGCGCGTGAGAGGGCGAGTGCAGCGGTGAGTCCACAGGCGCCCGCCCCCACGATTGCGACGCGGGTGTCTGCATCGGTGGAGGGCAACTGTCCCCGCCGCACGCGCGCCGGGTGAGCTTGTACAGTCATTACGGGAACACCGGAATGAGGTCACGGGCCGGCTCGGGCAGGCTTGAAAAGCGGATCCGCCACGGATGCGTGTAACAGGTGAACCGCTGATTGAGCGCGCGCCCGATGGCGCAAACCCTGTGTTTTTGCGCCACTTCGATCGCCATCTCGGTGGTACCGCTTCGCGATATCACCACCGGCACCTGCATCTGCGCCGACTTGATGATCATTTCGCTGGTGAGGCGTCCGGTCGTGTAGAGCACGGGGCAGCGTTCTACCGGGTCGGACGCGGGCGGCTGCAGGGCGCGCCAGCCCGCGATGCTGTCGAGCGCATTGTGTCGACCGACATCCTCGACCAACAGGCAGAGCCGGTCATTTTCGAAGAGTGCGCAGGCGTGTACCGAGCCCGCCTGTTTATAGATCGTGTCGTGTCGCCGGATGGTGTCGGTGATCGCGAGGAGCGTGTCTTGCGACACACCGGACGGCGTGTCGGGCACGGGGGCGAGGGTATCGATCAGATCGGAGAACAGGCTGCCCTGTCCGCAGCCGGTGGTCACCACGCGGGAAGCATCGCGCGGGGTGCTGGCGCGCGTCATGCGGTGTGTCTTCACCGCCGCTGCACCAGTCTCCCAATCGACTGTGATCGATTCGACCTCGGCGACCGTGTCGACCAACCGCTGGTTGAGGAGGTACCCCAGCACCAGCCATTCGGGATGCGCGCCCAGCGTCATGAGCGTGACGACTTCAGCGCGATCGAGGTAGAGGGTGAGCGCCCGCTCGACGGGCACCTTGACGGCGACCGGTTCGCCCCGTTCATTGGTGGCCATCACGCTGTGGGTAAGGGGCAGTGACGCCTGGGTCAGACGGGGGAGGGCGGAGGCGGGCATTGACGCGGGAGGGTAAACGGATCGGCGGCTTCGGGTTTGAGGAAGCGGCTGCTACAGTCTACGTTGATCGAGCCGGCCCTGTTTGCGTCAGGGAAAGTGGGTTCCAGACCGTGACGGGTCGCGGTCCCGCTGCCGTGAGCTTCGCCCCTTGATCGTTCTCTGCTTGTCCCACGCTTCTTCCTTCGTATCTGTCCGCCATGAAACTCCCCGCCTCGCGGCGCTATCGCGCCGAGCTGTTTCCGCCCCCGGCACCCGTGGCCGCGATGCCTGCCGCGGCTCCCCGCCGCGCGCTTCATACGCGCCGTATCGTCTACGACAGTTTCGCCCGCGACGATGGCCTGTTCGATCTTGAAGGCCGGATCATCGACACCAAGGCGTATCGCTATGAAGAGCCGGTACGAGGCGTACGCGAGCCCGGTGATGTGGTGCATGAAATGTGGGTACGCCTCACCATTGATGGCGAGATGACGGTTCGCGACATCCATGTATCGATTCCCGGCGCGCCCTATCCCACCTGCCCGGAAGCGCAGGCACGGTTTCGGACCCTGCTCGGGCTGGGTCTCGCGCGAGGCTGGCGTCGGGCGGTCGATGAGCGGGTAGGCGGCACGCTCGGTTGCACGCACGTACGTGAAATGCTTTATCAGATGCCGACGGTCGCGTATCAGTCGCTCGGTAACTGGTCGCTGCGCACCGCTGAAGGGTTTGAGACCATTGCAGACCGCATCGCAGTGCAGCCCCGATTCATCGACGGCTGTCATAGCTGGCGAGCCGACGGCCCGATTGTTGCCGTGATGTTTCCCGACGAGGCGGTTCCGAAGCGCGATCTGGGAAATACCTGAGTCCATGAATCAGCCGGGCGAACCCGATCCCCTGCTTCAGGCGGCGCTCAGGCCCTTTCAGGCGCTCGAGGCGCAGGGGCTTGCCGCGCAGTACGAGCGCTCGTTCAAGCTCGAGCCAGGGCGTCTGATCACACAGCGCTACATGCTTGGTGTGCGCACCGACTCGGCCTCCGAAGCGGCGCTCATCGCCGCCGCGCGGGCGGTGGGCATGCCCGAAACCGCGCTTGATGCGTTCGCGCAGTCGCTTGGCACGGCGAGTACGGTGCTGTTCGGATTCGAGGGGATCGAGCTGCCCCGGTCAAGCGCCGAGGCGCCTGTCTTTAAGGTCTATGCAGAGTACCGGGATCGTCTGGCGGACCGTTCGCCCGGCGACGCTCCGATTAAACTCTTCCGTGGTTTCAAGTGGCACCCTGATCAAAAGGATGCCTGGGTCGAAACGCGTTATGGATGCCTTCCCGGGTTATCCGCTGGAGAAATTCGAACGCGGGGGGCTCAACTGCTTGCCACCCCGACGCTTGAACCAGTGAGTGTTGCGGTCAACGCAGTGCTTGAACGCTCGCTTGCGGCCCGTCCCGGCTTTCGGCCGCAGTGGCTCGAATTGGGCGAGGCGGAGCAACCGATTCGCGCCTTCGACCTCAATCTCTACGAGGCGGGTCTTCAAGTCGCCGATATCGCCTGGCCGCTTTCAATGCTTGCCTCCCGATTCAGGATTGCACCCGCCGATCTTGAACGGCTCCTCGCCATTGCAGGGCCGGGGCTCCTGGGCCATGTGTCGGCGGGCGCGTCGCGCAGCCGTACAGGTTTTCTCACCGTGTACTTCGAACCGGCTGAGAGTGCCGGACCCGGTTTGAGATGACCACGCCGTCGCTTCGCACGCTGATCGAAGGCGCCGATCTGGCACCCCTCCTCATGATGTATGTGCAGCTCTCTGGCGACCGGGCTGAGCTTGACCGCTACCGGCCGCACATCCGCGGGCCGTGGAGCTGGATGGAAGATGCGCCGCCTGCGCTCAGGGCGCGCCTGCATGAGCGGTGCGCAGCGCTCCTCGAGGCGATCCAGAGCGGTCGCGAGCAGGCTGCGCCGCCGCCGCTTCCGGATCTGCTTGCCGAGATGGTGAGCACCTGCGTGGGTCAGACGGTGCCCGATGAGTACCTGCCGCTGATTGCCCACGAGATGGGCCTTGCCGGCACGCCGCTTCTCGACGTTGATTGGCGGGCCCGCCCCGCCCCGCAGGCGATCAACGATTTTCATGTGGCGGTGATCGGTGCTGGCGAGTCAGGCCTTGGCATGAGCATCAAGCTCGCTAGGCTTGGCCTTCGCTACACGATTTTCGAGAAGAACCCGACGGTTGGCGGAATCTGGTTCGAGAATCAGTATCCGAGCTGCGGGGTGGATACGCCCAATCATTTTTATCAGTACTCATTCGAACCGAACCACAACTGGAGCCGTTATTTTTCTCCTCGTGACGAGCTCTGGCAGTACCTCGAGCGGGTGGCTGACCGCTACGCGGTGCGGCCGCATATCCGATTCAACACCGAGGTGACTGAGGCCGCGTGGAGCGATGAGCGAGCCTGCTGGGAGATTGTTGTCCGCGAGGCCGACGGCACGCTTCGACACTTCAGCGCCCATGCGCTGGTGTGTGCGGTCGGGCAGCTCAACCGGCCCCGGTTTCCCGACATCGAGGGTCTAGATCGCTTCGCGGGGCCCGCCATGCACACCGCGCAGTGGGATCCCTCGGTTGCACTCGACGGGCGTCGGGTCGCCATGATCGGCACCGGTGCGAGTGGCATGCAGGTGGGTCCTTCGATCGCAGATCGGGTGGCGCAGCTCTCGATCTTTCAGCGTAGCCCGCACTGGGCCGTGCACAACCCGCTCTATCACGCGAGGGTCGAGCCCGGAAAAAAATGGGCGCTCGCCAACCTCCCGCATTACGCCAGCTGGTATCGGTTCCAATTGTTCTGGGCCTCGGCTGATAGCCTGTACCCGTCGCTGCAGGTTGATCCCGGCTGGTCCACCCCGAACCTGTCATTGAACGCTGAAAACCACGCAATGCGCGAGCGGCTGATTGAACACATTCGCGCTGAGGTGGGGGATGATCCGACGCTACTCGCGAAGGCGGTGCCCAACTATCCTCCCTATGGCAAGCGCATGCTTAGAGACAATGGCTGGTTTCGCATGCTTCGGCGAGAGCATGTTCAACTTATTACCGACCCCATCGAAGCAATCGAGCCCGATGGCGTGCGTACGCGCGGGAGCAAGCACACCCCTGCCGACATACTGGTGCTTGCCACCGGATTCCGGGCTGATCGGCTGACCTGGCCCATGAAGATTTCCGGCCGAGGGGGCGTGACGCTGCGCGATCGCTGGGGCGACGATGATCCGCGCGCCTACCTGGGCATCACCGTACCCGGGTTTCCGAATTTCTTCCTCATGTATGGCCCCAACACGAACCTGGCGCACGGTGGAAGCGCGATCTTTCACAGCGAATGCCAGACGCGCTATACGCTGCTTGCGCTGCGCGAGGTCCTCGAGCGGGGGCAACGTGCGCTTGAGGTCCGTGAAGACGTGCATGATGAATTCAACCGCCGCGTCGATGCGCAGCACGCGAAGATGGTGTGGGCGCATCCCGGTGTGGGCAGCTGGTATAAAAACCGCCGCGGCCGCGTGTTTGCCACCTCGCCGTGGCGAATGCTTGATTACTGGAATTTCACTCGCTCGCTCGACCCTTCCGAGTACCGCTTCAGTTAAGCTCGATGTCACTTACCTTTTTGTAACCGGATCACCTCATGACCGCCAACTCGCTGTCCGACAACTATCGCGGCGTCTTCGACACCCGGCTGGGCTTTGGCGCGCGGCCGGCGCTGCTGGTGATTGATTTTGTGATTGCCTACACCACACCCGGTGCGCCGTTCTTCGGTCAGGGCGTGGTCGATGCGGTGGATGCGTCGGTGCCGCTGATTGCAAAGGCCCGTGAGCTCAAGCTGCCCGTGATGTACACCGTGGTCGAATACCATCCCTCGGGTGCTGATGGCGGACTCTTTTTCAGGAAAGTGCCCTCGTTGAAACTCTTCGTGCGCGGCGAGCCGCTCGGTGCGATCGATCCGAAAATCGCCCCCAAGCTCGAGGATCTGGTGATCGCCAAGCAGTATCCCAGCCCCTTCTTCGGAACCTCGCTTGCTTCAACGCTGCACACCATGGGGGTCGATTCCATCGTGCTGCTCGGATGCTCAACCAGCGGCTGCGTGAGGGCGGCGGCGGTGGATGGTATTCAGCACGGATTCCGCGTGATCGTGCCGCGCGAGTGTGTCGGCGATCGGCACGATGCACCGCATCAGGCGGCGCTCTTTGACATCAACGCGAAGTACGGCGACGTGGTGTCGCGCGCCGAAACGCTCGACTGGTTCGGAAAACTGCCTGCGGTCAGTCAGCCCTGATCCCGGCCTGGCGGACGATCTTTCCCCACTTATCGAATTCCACGGCAAAAAATGCCACGAATTGCGCTGGGGTGCCTGATGCGACGACCGCGCCGCCCTGCGCGATGGCATTGCGAATGTCGGTCTGTGCCAGCACCTGATCCAGGGTGTCCGAGAGCCGCGCGATCACGACCGGATCGGTCCCGGCGGGCGCAAGGAGCCCGAACCAGGTGCCGGCGTCAAAGCCCGCAACGCCGGCCTGCTGCATGGTCGGCACCTCGGGCAGCAAGGCCGAGCGCTCGGCCGAGGTGATCGCAAGCGGCCGTAGGCGTCCGCCCCTCGCGTGGGGAAGTGCCGTGACCAGCACGTCGAACATCATGTCGATCTGGCCTGCGATCAGGTCGGTGAGCGCGGGTGCGCTTCCCTTGTAGGGAACATGCACCATCTCGATGCCAGCCAGCGTCTTGAAGTATTCACCAGCCAGATGAGCGGCGCTGCCGTTACCGAATGAGCCGTAGCTGAGTGCGTTGGGTCGAGCCTTTGCTTCGCGAATCACGTCGGTGACGCTTGAGAGGTTCAGCTTCGGATTCACCACCAGAAGCAGCGGCGCGGTGGCAACGAGCTTGACCGGCGCAAAGCCGCGTATCGGCTCGTAGCCCAGCTTGGGATAGGTGTGGGGCGTGACGGCGAGCGGGCCCGCGGCGCTAAAGAGCAGCGTGTAGCCGTCTGGGGCAGCCTTGGCGACCGCTTCATGGCCGATGGTGCCCCCTGCACCCGGGCGGTTCTCGACCACAAATTGTTGACCCAGTCGCGCGGACAGGGCCTGCGCAATGAGCCGGGCGGTGCTGTCGGTGGAACCCGCCGCTGCGTAGGGCACGACCACGCGGACAGCGCGGGCGGGGTAGGTTTGCGCCTCGGCGGACGGAGCGAGCGCGCTCATCAGACCGATGGTCCCCAGGCTCGCTGCGAGGACGCTGCACCACCGGCGGCGGTCCGGGCGATGGGAAGGGTGTGCCAGGGGTTGGGCCGAGGCGGTTGGGGTCAAGGCGTGGGCCGTCATCATGCATCTCCCTGGGTGGGGTCGGGGTGGTCGGCGCCGGTAACCAGACCGGCTCGGTGACCGAAGCGATCGATCATGACCTGATCGAAGGGCACGGTGGGCGCGGCGAACCCGCTTCCGGACCGCAGCCGATAGGCGTGGGCAAGCCGGGGCGCATCAGGTTCACGGCCGGCCTCGTTGAGCGCGCGGGCTTCGCTTAGCAGCAGCCGCCGAAAGCGTGCGATCGCTGCGTCGGTGGGTGACAGGTGGTCGCGGCTGCGGTCTGCGATCCGTCCCTGGCTGTCGTGCACCATCGCGTCCTGTTCAGCCACCCCGCGCACTCCGGTGAAAGTGGATTCGCGCTGTGCGCGGCGATCGATGAGGTACTCATTTTCGCGGCGGCGAAGCGGCACGAACCGCTCATCGACTTCTGCAATCACGCCGTGCCCACGGGCGAATTTCGCGTGCTCCTCGGTCGTGATCGGTCGATCGGGGTTCCAGGCATAGGTGTAGATCCAGCACTGATGATCGTCGATCGGCACCCAGGTGTAGCCGAAGGCGGTTTCGCCGGGCAGCGTTGATGGCGTGGTGCTGTGCGCGGGCAGGGCGAACTGGGCGATCCGCCAATAGCGCTCACCCTGATCGGCCTGTCGCGAGCCGCCCACGACGAATCCCACCGGATGATCGACGAACGAGAAATGGGGCAGCGGATCCTCACGAATCCAGCGCAGACGCTTTTCATCGGCGGGCGCGTCGTCGTTGCGATTGGATGGAACGCCTGGCGCTGGCATGTGAAGGAAAGAGAAGTGTGAGGTGTCGATTGCACCCTCGACCGACTGAGCCCAGTTGCATTGCTGGAGCTTCTTGGTGACGAAGCGGTGCTCGGGCGGCAGGCAGATGAAATCGAGCTGCGGCAGCTGCGGAGGTTCATGTTCGGGCGGCCCGAGATACGCCCAGACGATGTCGCCGGCTTCCCTGACCGGCCAGGCTGCGATGCGAATCGTCTGGTGGTAGTGAGACTCCGGCGGAACATTCGGGAGTTCGAGCGCGCGGCCCAGGCGGTCAAAGCGCCAGCCGTGATACACGCAGCGGATCGAGGCGTTTTCGTTTCGGCCGTAGTAGAGATCGGCGCCGCGGTGTGGGCAGCGCGGGTCGATGAGCCCCACGGCGCCTGTGCTGTCACGAAAAGCGAGCAGCGGCTCGCCCATCACCACTACGCGAAGCGGCGCGCAGTCAGGCTCCGGTAGTTCGCGTGAGAGCGCCACCGGTTGCCAGTAGCGCCGGAAGTAGCGACCCATCGGGGTATCGGGACTGGTTCGTGTGAGCAGTTCGTTATCGGCGCAAGACAGCATCGTGGTCCGTGTAGGCGGCGGGGGAAAATCCGGATATCCGGTCAGTGTCAGGAAGTTCACCCATCAGGACATCCGTCTGTGCATACCCCACAGCCTGTCGGAACTATCCGGTTGCAGCAAGACACCCCCTCGGCAAAGTCCGAAAATAATGAAACCGGACAGGCAGTTGTCAGCGTTTCGCAGGTGGCCAGCGAAATTGCGCCCGTAAGTTTTACAGTTCGTTTCGGGCGGGCGCTACGCGCCGCCGCAAAGCCACGCACCAACTGGTGCTCGGGCCGCTGAAGGCCAGCGGGTGCGCATCGGCGATCGGACGGGTGCGGGTGGGTGATCAAGCGAGGTTCGTCATTGATGGCGCCACCGGCCCGGTCGTTGGGCTGCGGGTTCGATCGATCGTGATGCGTCGCAGGCCCTTCCGCGTGCGGAGCTGTCAGTTCCCGCCGGCGGTCATGTGCTGGTTCGAGAAAAAGCGGGGCAGCTGGTGCGAGAGCAAGCGGTGTACCGCGTGAGCCTGTCAGTGGAAGAACCCGAGGCGCTTGCCCGCCTCTTGCCTTACAGTTGCCGAGGCCAGCTGAGGATTCACGCGAAAGCAGACGCCCCCGCGTGGCGCTACTTGAAGCAAGCCACTCCCGTGTTGGTCAGGGAGTTTGACTTCTGACGCGGCGGGGTATTAGCGGTTGGTGGTGTTCACGTAGCCCGCGTTGAGCGTGGGCCGGCCAAGGAGCAGGTCGTAGCCCACCATGGCGCCAAACCGTGAGCCCTGATAGCCCGCGCCCACGTCGATGCCGACGCGAGTTGGACCTGACCCAAAGGGGTAGACGTTGATGCCGCCGCCGAGCACGGCGCGGTCTTCGCGGTTACTGGAAACCACCTTGGCCGTGACACCGATGTCACGGGCGCTGATGTTGCCGCCGAGTTGCATGGAGAGGCCGAGAAAAACGCCGCTTTCAGCGTGGGCCAGGGAGCCGAGCGATACGAGACTCATTACGACCAGCCACTTTTTCATCGGAATAGCCCCCAGGTTGTACGGTTCGCGGCAACCAGCGCTCATATTTTCTCTCAGGTCAGCCCTCGCCAACAAGTCTTTCTCGCATCAATTGTTGAGATTCACGACATATTTCGGACAAACTGCTCAGTCAATCTGGATCTTCAGCGCTAGAAGCGCGCGGCGCCAGCTGTCGGCCTCCCGGGCCACCTGGGCGCGCATCTGTGCGGGTGCGTTGCAGACCGGCATCACCCCTAGCTGGACGAGGGCCTGCTCATTGCCAGGCTCGGCGAGCACCTTGCAAAACACGCGCTGAAGCCGGTCGATCAGCGCTGCCGGCGTGCCTGACGGCGCAGCAAGCCCCCACCAGTTGCTCGCGTCGATGCCCGTGATTCCCGCCTTCTCGAAGCTGGGGGTGTCGGGTAGAACCGACAGAGGTACGCGCGAGGCGACTGCCAGTGCGCGGAGCTTCCCGCTTCGGACATGCGGTAGCCCCACGCCTGCGCCGACCAGGTAGAACTGCACCTCACCCGCCATCAGTGCGGTCACCGCCTGCGAGGCACCCTTGTAGGGTACATGCGTCATGCCAAGCGAAAACGCCTGGTTGATCGCCTCCGCCGACAGGTGGGGAGTGGTGCCGCTACCGGGCGAGCCGTAATTCACCTTACCGGGGTTCGCACGTGCCCAGGCTACGAAATCGGTAAACGCATTGACCGGTAGCCCCGTCGGAACAAAGATCACTGAGGGCACATCCACCAGTACGGTGACCGGCTCCAGGCGCTGCAACGGATCAAACCCCAGGTCCTTGTACAGGAACTGGTTGATGGTGAAGTTATTGGTGGCTGCAACCAGCAGGGTGTAGCCATCGGGGCTGGCCTGCTCGACCGCCCGCGTACCGATGTTGCCGGCCGCGCCTGGACGGTTTTCCACCAGCACCGGCTGCCCGAGTTCCTGTCTCAGACCTTCGGTGAGCCGACGGGCGATCATGTCGCCCATTGCGCCCGCCACATAGGGCACCACGATTCGTACCGGGCGGATGGGCCAGGGATCGGTCGCTTGCGCGAGTGCAGCGAAAGAGGTGGCCGCTGTGGCGACAGCGAGCAGAGCGCCCGTCAGCCGCGACACGATTTCGTGGCGACTTGACCGTTGGGGGGGTGTCGATGACATGTTGATCTCTCCTCGGGGCGTTCGGTGCGCGGCGCCGCAGCGGGTGGGGCGGGGGCCTCAGACGTCGATTCGTAGCAGGTCAGAAGCGATCTGCATCGGTCCCTGATAGTGGCGACGGATGTCGCGCACCACCTCGTCCATGAGGTGCGGCCCCATCTGCTCCACTGGGAAATGATGCGTGGCGACCTTGCGGATCAAGGCATGGGTGGACTCGAAGTGGCCGAAATGGGTGGGCACCAGGCGTTTCACGCCCGCCCGGGCGGCAATTTGCCCGAGTTCGGTCGGGCTGGTGTGCGCGAACGTGCCCACGCCGGTTTTCCGGCGATGCTCGATGAACGATTCCGGAAAGGTACATTCGTGAATGAGCAGGTCTGCGTCTTTGGCGAGTTTTACCATGGAGTCACAGGCGGCCGTATCGCCCGAGAAGGCTACGGCCTTGCCCTCTGCTTCCAGTCGCACGCCGAAGCACTCGCTGATATCGCGCGGAATGTGCTCCACCCAGTCGCAGACGATGCGCACATGCTCGTCTTCGTAGGCCACGCCCGGGCTGGCTTCAATGACCTTGGGCCTCACGGCCTGCAGATTTTTCTGCCGCCGGGGATAACTGCTGCGCGCTTCAAAATCGGACTTGAAGGCGCCGCCCTCAAACAGATGACTCACGAAGTGCTGGGTGCCGCGCGGACCGATCACCACGGGTGCGTCGGGCCGGTCCCACATCCAGCCGGTAATCACGAACAGCGGGAAATCGCAGATGTGATCGTGATGCATGTGAGTGAGGAATACTGCGGTGACATCGGCCGGGCTCACGTTGGCCCGCACCATGTTGCGGGTGATGCCCGCCCCGCAGTCGAACAGGTAGTGCCGGCCGTTATCGAGTGTGACGAGGATGCCGGATTGAGCGCGATCCGGGTCAACGAATGCTGCGCCGGTGCCAAGCATGGTGATTCTCAAGACGGGGCCTCCCTCGTAAAGGTTCGATGATAAGCGGGAGCGCTGGGGGCAGCCCCCGCGCGCTATCGTGATTCCGGGCTGCCGTCTTCATAACGCCGATTCAGCCCTGGTGTTGGTGTGCGCATCGACTTGCGCGTTCTGTGTGGGCGGCTACGCTTGCCGCCTTAACGGTGAGTTCGCGCCGCCGATATTTCCACGGAGTACAACGCCCATGTCGCCAGATGGATTTTTTGAGCAACTGTTCGCACCCATACTTGATCTCATTCGCGCGCATCGCGATTGGGCTGCGCCGCTCGTGTTCGGGTTGTGCCTGATTGAGTCGCTCGCGCTCATCAGTGCCCTGGTACCTGCCACGCTGCTGCTGCTCGCGATCGGCTCGCTGGCCGCTGCCGGGCTGATCAGCCTCGTTGAGTTGTCGCTATGGGGCATGGCGGGCGCCGGGCTGGGCTACTGGGTGAGTTTCGAAGTCGGCCGGCGCTACGGCAGGCGGATCGAATCGCTGGGGTTTTTCGCGCGCCGCCCAGACTGGATCGCGCGCGGCCACCGATTTTTCGAGCGCTGGGGTTCCATTGCCGTGATCGTGAGCCGGTTCATTCCGCTCGGACGGGCGATCATTCCGCTGATGGCGGGCGCGATGGGCGGGCGACGCGTGTCGTTTCAGATCGCCAACTGGTTATCGGCGGTGTTGTGGGTGCCGGCGATGCTGGCGCCGGCCTCAATCGGCGTGGCGCTCGCGGATCAGCTTCAGGGCGCATCCCCGCAGATGCGTGCGATCGTGATGATCGCGGTGGTGGTGGCGGTAGTGCTAGCGGTGCGGACGTTGCGCCGCTGACAGTTCGTTTACACACAGGGAATCGTTTCCATGAATCGCTCGCTTAAGGTCATTGACTGTGTGGTCAACCCGATCACGCCCGAAGTCATGAGGCTGCGCCCGGCGTGGTCCAAGACATTCTGGACGGGCAAGATCGGCAGGGAGTCCTCGGTGGCTGAAGGGGTCACCCACGAACAGATGCTTGAACTCATGGACCGCAACGGCATCGAGCGATCACTGCTGATTGCCACCAAGACCGGGCAGATGGGCATTCCCGGTAGCTGGCATCTGCCCTACGAAATGGTGGCCGATGCGGTTCAGCGATGGCCCGACCGCTTCAGTGGTCTGGCGGGGCTTGATCCAACCGAGGGCATGGCCGGCGTTCGTGCTTTCGAGCACTCGGTACGGGAATACGGATTCGTGGGCGGGCATTTTTATCCGCACTGGTTTGAGCTCGCGCCCGACCACGCGCGGTGGTATCCGTTTTATGCCAAATGTGTGGAGCTGGATGTCCCGGTTCAGCTTCAGGTGGGACAGTCGCTGGTGTATGACCCTGCGCGGCCGCTGAAGAGTGTGGGGCGGCCGATCACCCTTGATGCGGTGGCCTGTGATTTTCCAGAGCTGAAGTTGGTGGGCATTCATGTGGGCATCCCCTGGACCGAGGAGATGATCGCGATGGCCTGGAAACACCCCAATATCTACATCGGCTGCGATGCCCACAGCCCCCGCTACTGGCCGCAGTCATTCGTGCACTTCATCAACACCTTCGGGCAGGACAAGGTGATTTTTGGCACCGACTACCCGGTGCTTGATTTCGAGCGCACGCTGCGCGAGATCGATGCGCTGAATCTTCGGCCTGTGGCACTTGAGAAGCTACTACGCGGTAACGCTGAGCGGTTGTATCGCCTTGGTCAAAGCTGATCGGGTACGCCGTTCGCAGGCTGTGATTGGGCTCTCAACCAATCGCCCACTTTCAGCGCAGTCTCGATCTGCAATGGGTCCGAACGAGGGTTGATGGCCAGGGTCAGCACCTCCCGCATCGGCCCAGCCATTTCCGGATAGTGGCGGGCGAAGCCAGTCCAGCAAGGGTAGAGGTCGCGCGTGTAAGCCCGCTCTCGCTCGGCGACCAGCTCAAAACCTGCGCGGACAATTTTCTTGGTGATCTATCGGCAGAGTCGCTGGCGTTCGTCTGCCCCCAGGCCAGGCTCACTCGCGAGCGATACACGCGTGCCGGCGAGCGAGGTCGTAAGCCCCTGAAGGGTGAACTGGGCTTGCCGGAGCGTAAATCATGTCCAGTTTGCAGTGATATCTTCGCCTGCAATGCAGAGACTTTGTGTCTTCATAAAAAACTGAAGCGCGGCTGATCGATTCGGATTGAGCAGTTTGTCGTGGGGGACGATCCGCAGATCCAAGCCCGTACAAAACGGATGTGCCTGTAGCACGCGCGCTTGAACGGCCGCCTGGAATGAAGGCGGCAGGATTGGTGGTGGGGATCGGGTTACACACACCGCGTCGAGATCGGACCGGTATTCGACCGCGGTTCCGCGCGGGACCGAGCCTCGCAGATAGAGGCTGTGGAGCGAGGCTCCCAGCGAGGTCTGGCACAACGCGCTCAGCAGATTGCCGGCCTGCCGCCAGGGCGACACCACCCGCTCAGTATGGCAGGGGTTAACGATATAGCCGAGTTCGCATAACGGCACCGCCTGTCCGATCGGCAGGACCGGGACATCACTCATCGCTGTGATCCATCAATCCGGCTCTGCGTCGGACTGCCGGTGCGCGGGACCGAGCGCGTAGCGGCCCCGCGGCTGGCGATGGACTTCGATCTCGGACAACAGCGACGCCAGTTCAGCTGGGCTGCCAGCGACTTTCGAGAAGCGCTCGGCCAGCCGCGCAACATGGCGCGCCAGCGCGTCGGTGCCCTCGTGCAAGTCGTAGCTTGGGCGGCTGAGGTCGTCGCGGGCGGCAAGCCGCTTCATGATCAGACTCGCCAGATCGATCGGCGTGACCTGCTTCATCGCGAATGTGAGATGCATGGAGTGCTCGGTCTCGGCAAATGCCTCGTGGATAACCCCGGCAGGCAGATAGAGAGAATCGCCTGGCCCGAGCGTGATCTGCTGCGCGAGCTGACCGGCCAACGTTCGCAATTCACGCTCAGGGGCGGGCTTGACGGCCGGATGCGCCCGGTTCGCATACAGTCGCCACTGCTTACGCCCCAAAACCTGTAGCGCAAGGACATCATGAATGTCGTAGTGAAGCGGAAGACCCCGATGGCCTCGTTGCGAAAGATATAGATTGCCCTGAATTCGAACCGCGAGTTGCGCCTCCAGTGCTTGCGCCACTTCACTGATGGCGGGTACCAGCCCGTCAACGGCGTTCAGCACGAGCGCGGCGCCATGACGAATGGCATGCATGACACGCTCGGGCTGCGGGCGCCAGGTTCGCGGCTCGCTATCGGCGCCTGAGCGCGGGACGCAGTACTGCTCGGGTGGGAGCCTCCTTCCGTCGACCATCAGACGCAATCGCGAATCGTCCCAGTAACCCGTCATGTTGAGCACGCGTTCGAGTTCGCCCCAAGTCATGAGCGAATCGAAGCGATGAGGGTCTAAAGCTGGGATATGGAGAGGGTTCTGGCCGTAGACCTCGCGGAGGAAGCGGCCGGTGTCGACGTTACCCAGCAGGCTCGCAAGGGAAGGATGCTGGGGGCGCGGTGTCACGTCGATGCACGCCAGCCAGGAACCAGGCGATTCATCCAGCCGCTTGCATCCAGCCGTTCGTTGAACCGTGCTTTCTCGGCGCTGGTTAGATTCGTCATCGGAGGACGGACTGGACCTGCCCGCATTCCCATCTGGTCCATCCAGTGTTTGATGAATGGCAGCGGATGGAGCGCACCGTCCTTGTTCCACAGAACCTGATAGATCTCGGTCCAGATGGCGCGAAGCGGTTGAAATTCATAGAAGAGCCGAGCGGCCTCCGCCCCTCTGCCTGCGCGAGCAAGTTCCCAGTATTGCTGGATGGGCTGATGGTGAGGGCTCTGCATGAGAAACACAGGGGTCGTACCCAGTTCGTCGGTTAGGAGTAAGCAATCCGGCGGGAAAGTTACTACAGCCTCATCTCGGGCACAAGGACTACCCGTGGCCTCTGCGCGGCCTGGAGATCAATCGCCCCAACCAGCCGCATGCTCTCGACATCATCGATTACTGAGGAGCCGGCATTTTCTGTTGCGGGTTGCTGTAACGGACCGGACCAACCGAAAAATCTGCATGGTGCAGACACAACAAGGAACAAACGTTTGTCACGCTTGCACGCTGTAACTTAGTGTTTGGACGAAGCCCGCTACTGTTGCGAAAACAGCTGCGTAGGAGAAAGTTGGTAGGTCGTGCCAGATTCGAACTGGCGACCAACGGATTAAAAGTCCGCTGCTCTACCGGCTGAGCTAACGACCCGTGGGAAGCCAAAGATGATAGCGTTACTCACGCAGCCAGGTCAAACCCACGGGTAAGTGGCGCAGGCCTAACGACTAGGCTGGTTCACCGAGCGGGAGCGGGCGCTGCTAGAAGGGTTTGCATCCGCTCGCGCGCCGTGGCGGCCACCCGCGCCTCAGGATACTTTTCGATGAGCGTCTCGAGCGTACGGCGCGCGGCGCGTCTGTCATTGAGTTCGATCTGCGTGTAGGCGAGATTCAACATGGCCTCGGGCGCGCGTGGGCTGTCGGCGTGACGCTGCGCCACCGTGTTCAGTGTGTCAGCTGCGCCTTTATAGTCTTTCATCGCGAACTGGCTGCTGCCCAGCCAGTAGAGCGCCGACGGCACATAAGGGCTGGTGGGGTGGTTGAGCAGAAACACCTGAAAGGCGGTTTGCGCAGCCCGAAAATCTTTGGCACCAAAGGCGGCAAGGGCTGCTTCGAAACTGCGACGCTCTGCCGGATCGACCCGCTGGCTGCGGCCGTCGATCTCGACCGCCACGGGCTCGAAGCGCCGCATGCGTGTTTCGAACTCATCGCTCTTGTCGCGCAGCGCACGCTGCGTGTTGGAGAGCTCATTGGTCTGCTCTTCCAACACGCCACGCAGCTTGGCGATTTCCTGCTGCAGGGTCTGGATCTGGGTTTGCAGGGCAAGTTGGCCGCGGGCGGTGGCCTCGAGTCGCTCGAGGCGGGTGGTGAGGTCACTCAGCCGGGCGCCGAAATCAGCGGTGAGTTTGTCGATCCGGGCGCGCTCGGCGAGGATCGCTTTCCTCGCCTGATCATCTTCGAAAATTGCCTGGCTGGTGCCTGGCATAACGAGAGCAGCCGCGCACACGACCGCGGCGATCAGACTGGCTGGCTTCATGAAGACCTCCGCGGTGGGTGGAAATGGGGCTGGCGAGCGTTCACCCGCCAGCTGATCAAACCCGATCCATTATTAATAGGCGAGATCGACGCGACGATTTTCGGCCAAGGCCGATTCGTCAGCGCCACTATTGCGCGGACGCTCTTCACCGAAGCTCACCGCTTCCATCTGGTTCTCGGCCACGCCAAGGGCAACCATGGCCCGGCGAACCGCAACGGCCCGCTTTTGACCGAGCGCGAGGTTGTACTCGCGGCTGCCGCGGTCGTCGGTGTTGCCTTGCAGCACGACCTTGCGCGTGGGATTGGCGACCAGGAAGCGTGCGTGCGCCTCGAGGACCGGACGAAAATCATCTTTGACGACGAAGCTGTCGAAGTCAAAGAAGATGCTGCGACGGGAGAGCGGGTTGTTCGGATCGTTAAACGGATCTTTGCTGGGGTCGTTGGCGACGTCGAGTTGCCGGACCGATCGGTCACCGATCCCGGCCGATGCCGCGCCAGAGCCTGCACCTGCCGAGTCTCCGCGCGACTCGATCGGCGCGCCCTTGTCCTCGAGCGGCGTCGGTGTGCTGCAGGCAGCCAGCAGGGCAGCAAGCGACAGGGCAACTGCTGCGGTCAGGGATCGTTTCATCATGCCTCCGGAGATAAGGGAACGGTGGTGAGCGGTGGATAGGGGATACCTAGCGGCTGAACGGACCCCAGGTGGGTTCGCGGATATCGGCTGCGTCGGAGCTCAGCCGCTGCTTGGTGCGGCCGTCAATGGAAACTGCCATGAGCGAGTCACGTCCGGCAGAGCGCGTGGCGTACATGATCCAGCGGCTGTTGGGCGCAAAGCTGGGCGACTCTTCCCGCCCGCCGTCAGAGAGCACCCGCTCGGCGCTGCTGGCCAAGTCACGAACGACCAGCACGAGTCCGATATCACGCCGCGAAATGAAAGCAAGCGTGCGGCCGTCAGGGCTCACGCGCGGGCTGACGTTGTAGGGGGAACCGAAGGTGATGCGCGAGACGTCGCCCCCTGCGGCGGGCATTCGATAAATCTGGGGCGCGCCGCCACGGTCGGAGGTGAAATAGATGAAGCGGCCGTCGGGCGTGAACACCGGCTCGGTATCGATGCCCGGCGAGGTGGTGAGGCGCACGGGCGCGCCCTCGCCGGTGGAAGAGATCAGATAGATCTGCGACAAACCATCGCGAGTGAGGGCCACAGCAAGCGAGCGGCCATCAGGCGACCAGGCCGGCGCGCTGTTGCTGCCCCGGAAATTGGCGACCGCGATGCGTTGGGCATCGGAGAGCGAGTGCACGTAGACCACCGGCTTCTGGCTCTCGAACGAGACATAGGCAAGGCGCCTGCCATCGGGCGACCATGACGGCGAGATGATGGGCTCGGACGAGCGCAGGGCGACTGAGGGGTTTTCGCCGTCCCAGTCGGCGATCGTCAGTCGAAAAACATTGTTCTGTTTGGTGATGAAGGCGATTCGGGTCGCGAAAATACCCTTCTGACCGGTAATTTTTTCGTAGATGTAGTCGGCGATCTGATGACCAGCCAGGCGCAGATCGCCTTCAGATACCACCAGCGTGCTACGGCCCATGGCGGACTCACGAATCGGATCGCTCAGCTGAAACCGGATGTCGAGACGCCCATCAGCCAACCTTGATACCGAACCACCCACCACGGCGTCGGCGCCGCGCGAACGAAGCGCCGGGAAATCAATATTGGCCGACTCGGAAAGCGTTCCGGTTTGTTCGACCAGACGGAAAGCGCCGCTTTGCACCAGATCGTTGCGGATCACGTCGGCGATTTGCCGGGGGACCCTGCCGTCGGTGACGAAATTGGCGACCGCAATGGGGAAACGGGTTGCGCCGACGCCAGAGACGTCGATTCGCATCTGCGCGGACACGCCAACTGGCAGGGCCAACAACGCCGCGCAAAACGCAACAAGCAGCGGGCGAAACAGTTCTCGCATGGGGGCCTCGTTCGGAGGAATCCGAATGACGACAAGCCCCGAATTATAGGCGATTGAACGCCTCGGAAGGGTTCAATCCTGAATCCTCGAGGGAATCAGTCGCGCAGCCGGTGGGTGATCTCGATCGACTCACCCGGACAGCTGCCGTTGGGCATCCTTGGCCAGGGTGAGGATTTGCGGATCGCCTGCTCGGCTGCCCGATCCCAGGCCTGCTCGCCGCTCGTGCGAACCAGTTGCACCTCAATCACGCGGCAGTCGCGGGTGTCGGTCGGCGCTGTCCCTGGAGGACCGCTCAGACGGATGCGGAACCGGGCCTCTGGGTTGGCGTTGCTGGCGGTGGAGTAGGTGGTGGCATCGCTGATCCGCCCCTTCACCTGTCCGACCCAGGTCGCCATGCCGGCCCCGCCGCCCGCTGCAGCACTGCCGCTCGATCCCGCACCGGCTCCCTGCGACAGGAGCTGCGTGGCGCGCGCTCTGTCGGCCTCGACCAGCTGCTGTCGGCGCTTTTCGTCTTCGGCTCGCTGGCGCGCTTCGGCTGCCTTTTTCTCATCCGCCGCCTTTTTTTCGTCAGCCAATTTCTTCGCCTCGGCTTCCTTGCGCGCTTTTTCTTTTTCCTCGGCGAGCTTCTTCTCTTCAGCCTCCTTACGGGACTTCTCCTCTGCCGCCTTCTTGGCGTCGGCCTCTCGGCGCGCTTTTTCCTCGGCGAGTTTCTTCTGCTCGGCTTCCTTGCGGGCTTTTTCTTCCTGTGCCTTGCGCTCGCGCTCGCGCTTTTCGTCTTCCTGGCGTTTGCGTTCCTGTTCGAGCGCAATGTCGGGTTTGGGCGCCTCGTCCTTGGGTGGGGGCGGCGGTGGTTCAGGCTTCGGCTTCGGGGGCTCGGGGCGAGGCGGCTCGACCTGTGGGGTGGGGGGCGGCGTCCAGAGCTCGGCGCTCACGCTCTGTGGCTCCTGAGACTTCCAGCGAATACCGACGAAAAGCAGCGCAACCAGCAGGCCGTGCATCAGCACTGCCAGGACAAACGCCTTGGTCCGCCCCTTCGGCGCGGGCGGCTGCCTGGGCGGGCGGACCGGACCCGCCTCGTCGGACCCCGGGCTCTGCGCGTTCATCGGCTACTGCCCGGCGGACGCACCATCAGCGCGATCCGGTTGATGTTCATCTTCTGGAGTTCACCCATCACTTCAACGATCACTTCGTAACGCACCTGGCGGTCGCCGCTGATGACCACAGGCAGGTCACCGCCCCCGACGGCCCGGATGGCGTCTGCAAGCTCGCGGCGCCCTACCGTGGATTCGGGTGAGTCGCCGCGGTTGCGCGCCCTGACTTTCATTTCTCCCGAAGCGGTGACCGTCACCTCAACATAGGTATCGGGCTGC
>SYIM01000059.1 GCA_005798775.1 Burkholderiales bacterium | reverse complement strand
CACGAGTTCGGAAGTGGCGTGGTGCTGTCCGAATCGGGTGTCAATTGGCAGAACCGTGGGGCGAGCTTTTCGCTCGACCCGTCCCATATCAATACGCTCGAACCCGGCAAGAAGCCGTTTCACACGCTCAACCCGGCACTGGCCCGGCTCGAGGATGGCAGGCTCGTTGCCTACGGCACGATGGGGGGCGACGGTCAGCCGCAGACACAGGCCACGATTTTTTCCCGTATTCGCCATTTCGGCGACACACCACAGCGGGCGATTTCGAGGCCGCGCTGGTTGCTCGGGCGTACCTGGGGCAAGGCGAGTGACTCGCTCAAGCTCGAGTCGCGGTTTGATCCGTCGGTGGTGGAGCAGCTGCGCGCCTGGGGCCACGAAGTCGAGACGATCGGCGCCTGGGATGAGTCGGTAGGACATGCGGGCATGCTGATCCGGCATCCGAATGGCGTGCTCGAGGGGGGCTACGATCCGCGGTCGGATGGCGCGGTTGCAGGCTTTTGAAACCGCGCCCAGCGACCGCGCGGCGAGCCAATGTAGCGGCCTAGTGGGCGGCCGGCGGGGCCGGTACGAGGCTTGAGACCACCACCCTTCCGCTCGGCGTCTGAAGCGTGGCGATAAGCTGAGCGGGGCCCGGTTCGATCGGTACAACCGTGAGCCCGGCGGCCCGCCAGGCAGCTCGCAGCAACTGCGGCTCGGGGTGCTGGATGCGGAGGTCGATCAGTGCGACCCCCGCCTCAGGCAGGGCGGCACCGGGATGAGGCGAGACCCACTCGATCAGCGTGGGCAGGCAGCCCTCAAGAAGCCGGGCGCCGTCGTCGCGAACGGTAATTCGCCAGGAGAGCAGTCCCTGGGACGACATTCGCTGGGTGGCCAGGGGTGGCCCTCGATCCAGGCCCAGCGCGAGCCAGCCCCGGCAGGCGTTGTCGATGTCGTCGGTACGCGCCACCCAGTGAATCAGTCTGGGCCCCGTCTCGGCAATCTGTTGTGCGAGCAGAGGATCGTCCATGTCGAACCAGCGCCGCTTACCGGAGGCTCGCATCGGAACCACACCCGGTTCGATCGCGATGATTTCCAGATAGGCATCGGGATAAGCGGGCGAGAGGATCCGCAGCAGCCGGTTGTGCGTGCCCATAAGCGCATGGCGGCCGCCCGTGCCGGGGCGAAGTCCCAGCACGCGCTCACACCAGCGGTCCCCGTCTTCAAGCGAGGCTGCCAGCACCACCAGGTGGTCGAGGCGCGTGTTCATCCGGATATTATCGCGCGCGCCGCAAGGATCGCAAGGCCGCAGGCGCGTTCGGCATTGGTATCCTCGCGGCTCGCACGTGACCGACGTGTGACAAACGGCAACCAGGGTGGCCCGAGATTTTTATGAATCCAGTGTTCGAGATGCTTTACGCGGCGGGCGGCCGGTGAGTCCGCTTCGCCCCATTGCAACCCGCGCAGGTGTCACCGCCGAGGGCGCTTCCTCGCAACCGCGTGTCAGTTTGTTCGCGACGGTGTCGGTCTTTCTCGTGCTCGCGATTTGGCTGGGAACCCTGGACCTGCGCGAGCTCATGCCTTCTGATGAGGGTCGCTATGCGCAGATCGCCCGCGAAATGGCAGCCACCGGTGACTGGGTCACGATCCGTTACAACGGGCTCAAGTACTTCGAAAAACCGCCCTTCCATCTCTGGATGAGTGCGCTCGCCTTTGAGGTTTTCGGCGTTGGAGCCTGGCAGGCGCGGCTCTGGGGGGCATTGGGCGGACTTTTCACGATCGCAATCATGATGGCGGCGGCTGCGCGCTGGTGGGGGCGCGGGGTGGGTGTGTCGGCCGGCTGGGTGCTGGTTGCCATGCCGCTCTGGAATCTCGGCGCGCACTTCAATTCGCTTGATACTGGCGTGTCAGCGGCGCTCACCGTGGCGCTGGGCTGTTTTCTGTTGGCTCAACACCCGCAGGCGGGTGCCGTATCGCGCCGCCGCTGGATGCTTGCGGTGTGGGCGGCCATGGGCATTGCCGTTCTCACCAAGGGCTTGATAGGCCTTGTGCTGCCTGGCCTGGTGCTGGTCGTCTACACGCTCTGGAGCCGGGATTGGGCGCTCTGGGCGCGCATGCATATCGGCTTGGGGCTCGCGGTGTTTGCCACAGTGACGGTACCGTGGTTTGCGCTGGTGGCGATGCGCAATCCCGAGTTTGCGCACTTCTTCTTCGTTCATGAACACTTCCAGCGCTACACCTCTACGGTGCATCAGCGCCATGAGCCCTGGTGGTTCTTCATTCCGCTCATGGTGGCGGGATTTCTCCCGTGGTCTGGCCTCTGGCGGGGTCTTGTGAGGCGCGTGCGCGAGGCGCCGCGCGCGACCTCGGTGTTCCAGCCCGAGCGGCTGCTTGCCGCCTGGGTCGTTGCAATCTTTGTTTTCTTCAGTGCCTCGGGCTCCAAGCTTCCCGGTTATATCCTACCGGTGATGCCGGCACTCGCTGTGCTGGGGGCGCTCGCGCTCGAACGACTGACCGAACGCAGCCTGGTACGTCACCTCTGGGGAATGCTCGCGGTGGCGGCCGTGCTCGCTGCGGCCACGCCGCTGGTCGGTCGCCTGGGCTCGGAGATCACGCCCCAGCCGCTTTTTGTCCAGTACGCGGGCTGGCTTGCAATGGCTGCGGCTGTAGTGCTGGGCGCCACGGCCGCGTCGCTTGGGCTTGCGCGGCGCGGGCGGCGCCCGTTCGCCGTGGGCGTGTATGCGATGGGCTGGCTCGTTGCCACGACAATGGGCATCGTGGGACACGATGCAGTGGGGCGGAGCGCCTCGGGGGTGGCGCTGGTGCCTGCGGTGCGCGCGGTGCTTGCGCCCGGCATGCCACTTTACGGCGTACGCCGGCTCGATCACACGCTGCCGTTTTACCTCGGTCATCGGCTCACGATGGTTGAATATGCCGATGAGCTTGCCTTCGGTGCGCGGCAGGAACCCGAGCGGTGGCTGCCGTCGCTGGCGCAGTTCATCGATCGCTGGCAGCATGGGCCCCAGGCGCTCGCCGTCATGGCGCCTGTCACCTTCAACGAATTGCGCGCGCAGGGTCTGCCCATGACCGAGGTGGCGCGCGACACGCGACGCGTGGTCGTCGCCAACTTTGCTGCACGCACCGCACCATGACCCTGAACACGTTTTTGCTGATCCTGACCGGCGTCATGTTGAACGCCGGTGCGCAACTGCTCCTCAAGGCGGGCGTGGCGCCGCTCGGGGCGTTGAGTCCGGGTCTCGCCGAACTGCCCGCCGTGTTCTGGCGCGTGATCTCGCAGTGGCCCATCCTCGCTGGGCTCACCTGCTATGTGGTGAGCGTGGGGGTTTGGATCATCGGCCTGTCGCGGGTGGATGTGTCGGTGGCCTATCCTCTCCTGTCGCTCGGTTATGTCGTGAACGCGGTGCTCGCGTGGTGGCTGTTTGGCGAGGTGCTGAACGCGACGCGCTGGGGCGGTATCGTCCTGATCCTGGCGGGCGTCTGGCTCATTTCCCGAAGCTGATCTCATGACTGATTCAACTTTTCTTCCGTTTACGCGCCCGGATATTGATGCGGCCACCATCGCCGCGGTCGGCGAGGTGCTGACCAGTGGCTGGATCACCTCAGGGCCCAAGATGCAGGCCTTCGAGGCGCAGCTGTCGGCGCTCTTTGCGGGCCGGCCGGTACGGGCTTTCGCAAACGGCACCTCGACCATGGAGGTGGCACTACGGATGGCCAACCTGGGCGCGGGCGACGAAGTGATCACCACCGCGCTCACCTGGGTGGCGACCGCCAATGTGATCGTTGCGGTCGGTGCGCGGCCGGTGTTTGTCGATGTCGATCCGGTCACGCGCAATATCAGCCTGGACGCGGTCGAGGCCGCGATCACTGCGCGCACGCGCGCCATCATCCCGGTCTATCTGGCCGGGCTGCCCGTGGACATGGATCGGTTGTATTCGATCGCGCGCAAACACGGCCTGCGCGTGATCGAAGATGCGGCCCAGGCGATCGACTCGCGCTGGCGGGGCGAGCGCATCGGCGCGATCGGTGATCTGGTGAGTTTCAGCTTTCATGCGAACAAGAACATCAACTCGGTCGAAGGCGGCTGCCTGGTGATGAACTCGGAGGCCGAGGCGCTGCGCGCCGAGCGACTGAGGCTGCAGGGCGTGATTCGCACCGGCCCCGACGGCATGGAGGTCGAGGAGCCGGGCGGCAAGTTCAATCTCTCCGATGTTCATGCGGCAGTCGGTATCGGGCAGCTCGCGCGGCTCGAGTCGATCACCCGCCGACGGGCGGCGCTCGCGGAGTGCTACGCCGATGCGGTGGCCGATGCGAGGCTCGCAGAACTCGGCGTCGGCCTGCCGCCCCGCGCCGACCCGGCTGGGGCGCTCACCAACTGGCACATGTTTCAGGTTGAGCTGCCGGTCGACCGGATGCTCGGGGCACGCGCAGCCACCATGCAGGCGCTGCGCGCGCGCGGCATCGGCTCAGGGGTCCACTATCCGGCGCTCCATCTCTTCAAGTTCTACCGCGCTCAGGGCTGGCGTGAGGGGATGCTGCCGCACACCGAGAGGCTGGGGCGCTCGCTTCTTACGCTGCCGCTCTTTCCGGCGATGACTGACACGGACCCAGCGCGCGTGGTGTCCGCGCTGGTGGCGGTGATGGGCGAGCTCTCATGAGCCACACGCCTGAAATCTCGGTCATCGTTCCTGTCTATAACGAAGAGCGGGTGCTGCCGCGGCTTTTTGAGCGGCTCTATGCTGCGCTCGATGCCACTGGCGAGGCCTATGAGGTGGTGTTCGTCAACGATGGCAGCCGCGATGCTTCGGCGCAGCTCCTGGCCGCGCAGTTTCGTGCCCGGCCTGAGGCCACCCGTGTGGTGCTCTTTAACGGCAACTTCGGCCAGCACATGGCGATCATGGCGGGGTTTGAGCATGTGCGCGGGCAGATCGCAATCACGCTCGATGCCGACCTGCAGAATCCGCCCGAGGAGATTCCGCGGCTGGTGGCAGAGATTCGCGCCGGTCATGATTACGTGGGCACCATCCGGCGCCAGCGCGAGGACAGCGCCTTCCGGCGATTTGCCTCACGTGCGATGAACGGTCTGCGCGAGCGCATCACCCGTATCGAGATGACCGATCAGGGGTGCATGCTGCGCGCCTATGACCGCGCCCTGGTCGACACCCTGAATGCCTGTCAGGAGGTCAACACCTTCGTGCCAGCGCTCGCCTACACCTTTGCCGCGCGGCCCACCGAAATCGTGGTGAGCCATGAGGAGCGGTTTGCGGGCGAGTCGAAATATTCGCTCTACAAGCTGGTGCGGCTCAACTTTGATCTGATGACGGGTTTTTCGATCGTGCCGCTTCAGTGGTTTTCGCTCGCGGGGATCGTGTTGTCCCTGGGTGCGGGCGGGCTCTTTGCGCTCCTTCTGGTGCGTCGCTTCATGCTGGGCGCCGAGGTGGAGGGGGTGTTCACGCTGTTTGCGCTCCAGTTCTTCTTCATCGGAATCGTGCTGTTCGGAATCGGCCTGATGGGCGAATACGTGGGCCGCATTCAGCAGGAGGTGAGAAGGCGGCCGCGCTATCGCGTGAGCGCGGTGCTTGAGGCGCCGCGCGCCGGGGCCGCCGCGGCAAGGCCCGAGCAAGGGGCGCGCGGTTGAGAGCGGTCGTGTTTGGCTATTCGAATGTCGGTGACCGGTGTCTGCGCGTGCTGCATGCGGCCGGGGCCGAGGTGGCGCTGGTGGTGACGCATCGCGATCACCGGGGCGAGACGCTCTGGTTTTCGCGCGTGGCCGATACGGCGGTCGAGCTGGGGTTGCCGGCGGTGTATGCCGAAGATCTGGATGCGCAGGCGCTTGCCGCGCAGGTGGCGGCTGCCGCACCCGAGGTGATCTTCTCCTTTTATTTTCGCTCGATGCTGCCAGCGTCGATGCTCGATTCTGCGCGGCTCGGTGCCTTCAATATGCATGGGTCGCTATTGCCTCGGTTTCGTGGCCGTGCGCCCACCAACTGGGCGGTGCTTAAGGGGGCGACCGAAACCGGCGCGACGCTCCACCGCATGGTGGCCAAGCCTGATGCGGGCACTATCGTGGATCAGTGCGCGGTACCGATCCTGCCCGATGACACGGCGCGCCAGGTGTTTGACAAGGTCTGCGTGGTGGCCGAACTGGTGCTGTGGCGAAGCCTGCCCGCGATCGCTGCCGGGTGCGCACCCGAGCAACCCAACGATCTGTCGCAGGGCAGTTATTTCGGTGGGCGCAAGCCCGAAGACGGCCGCATCGACTGGACGCAGTCCGCCGCCGATGTCTACAACCTGATTCGCGCGGTGGCGCCGCCCTATCCGGGTGCGTTCACCGATTGCGCGGGCCGCCGTCTGGTCGTGGCTGAGGCACGGCGTCGCATGGCGCCGCTATCCCGGCCTGCGGCCGCACCAGGCCTTGCGGTCGACCGGGGTCGCATGGTGGGCGTGTGCGGCGACGGTGGCCTGATCGACATTCGCGCGTTGTTCGAGGGCGGGCGCAGCGTGGACGCTGCCACGCTTGCCGCCTGGCTCAACCTTTCCGGACCTTCCCCATGAAAAAAGTTCTGATCTTTGGCGTCAACGGCTTCATCGGCCATCACCTGACCGAGCGCATTCTGTCCGGCACCGACTGGCATGTGTACGGCATGGACATGTCGGACCACCGTCTGGGTGATCTGTTGAGCCATCCCCGCATGCATTTCTTTGAGGGCGACATCACGATCAACCGGGAGTGGATCGAATATCACGTGCGGAAATGTGATGTGGTCCTACCGCTGGTGGCGATTGCCACACCGGCCACCTATGTGCGTGAGCCGCTTCGCGTGTTCGAGCTCGATTTCGAGGCCAACCTGCCGATCGTGCGCGCTGCGGTGAAGTATCGAAAGCATCTGGTGTTTCCGTCCACCTCCGAGGTGTATGGCATGAGCACCGATACCGACTTTGATGCCGAGCGCTCAAACCTGGTCTATGGCCCGATCAACAAGCCACGCTGGATTTATGCCTGCAGCAAGCAGCTCATGGACCGGGTTATTCATGCCTACGGTCAGGAGCAGGGCCTCACCTACACGCTTTTCCGGCCCTTCAACTGGATCGGTCCCGGGTTGGATTCGCTCTTTGAGAGCAAGGAGGGGAGTTCGCGCGTGGTCACCCAGTTCCTGGGACAGATCGTGCGGGGCGAGCCGATCCAGCTGGTCGACGGCGGCGCGCAACGGCGCGCGTTCGCTGATGTGTCAGACGGGGTAGATGCGCTCATGCGGATCATCGCCAACGAAGCCGGCGCTGCCAGCGGCCGCATCTTCAACGTGGGCAATCCCGACAACGACTATTCGGTGCGCGAGCTCGCCGAGATGATGTTGAACATTGCAGCCGACTATCCCGAGTACGCCGAACGGGCCCGGCGCACCACGCTGGTGGATACTTCCTCGGGAAGCTTTTACGGCGCAGGTTACCAAGATGTGCAGACCCGCCGGCCGCGACTCGATGACACCATGGCAGCGCTCGGCTGGGCGCCCAAGGTGGCGATGGAGGCTTCGCTTCGCCGCATCTTCGAGTACTACCGGAGCAAGGTGGTCGAAGCGCGAGCACTGCTCGACCAGGCAGGCTGAGACGCGCGCACGGGGCTCGCCATCATGGCTCGGATTGCACTCAAGGTTGATGTCGATACGCTGCGCGGGACACTGGAAGGCGTGCCGCGGCTTCTTGCCATGTTCGCCAGGCGCGGTGTTCAGGCGACCTTTCTCTTTAGCGTTGGCCCCGATCACACGGGTTGGGCGCTGCGGCGCGTGTTCAGGCGTGGCTTTCTCTCCAAGGTCTCGCGCACCTCGGTGGTCCGTCACTATGGGCTGCGTACACTAGCGTACGGCGTGCTGATGCCCGGCCCGGATATCGGGCGGCAAGGTGTGGCGCCGATGCAGCAGTGCCAGGCCGAAGGCCATGAATGCGGCCTCCATGCCTGGGATCATGTCTACTGGCAGGACAATGTCCGGTCGCAGGATGCGGCATGGACGCGAGCGCAGATGACCCGCGGCTTCCACCGGTTCTGCGAGGTGTTCGGTGTGCCGCCCGCCACGCATGGGGCGGCCGGCTGGCAGGTGAATGCTCATGCGTTTTCGCAGATCGATGATTGGGGCATGACCTATGCGTCGGATGGTCGGGGCCTTGCGCCCTATCGGGTGTCGAGTAACGGCGAGGCTTGCGCGCATGTGCAAATCCCCACCACGCTTCCCACCTTCGATGAGCTGATCGGAATCGACGGCGTGAGCGAGGAGAGCGTTGACCTGCCGCTACTGGCGCGCACTGCGGGCGACACCGATCAGGTGTTCACGCTTCATGCCGAGCTCGAGGGCGCGCTCCTCGCGCCCGCTTTTGAGCGGCTGATCGATGGCTGGCTCGTCCAGGGCCATACACTGGTGCCGGTGGCGGCGCTCGCGCGCACGCTCGAAATAGCCCGCTTGCCGGTGAAAGCGTTTGCCTGGGGCGAGGTGCCCGGCCGTAGCGGCGAGCTGATGGTTGAGCCGAGCAACGCCTAGCGCACCCTCAGAGCACCGAGCCCCGGAACGTCCAAGCCCCGTACCCAACGGAGCCTCCCCTCTTCATGGAGCACTGCCCATCATGGCCAAGGATTTCACTGAGCTCGAAGACAGTAACCGGTCGGGCAACCCCGACCTTCACCAGGTGTCTGACCCGGCGCGACGGCGTTTGCTCGGCGTCGGCGGGGCGAGCGTGCTGTTTGCACAGCTTGCGGGCGGATGCGCGAGCGTTCCGGCGGCGGGCGAGCGCGCTTCGGCTGCGCGCGGACGACCCGGTTTCGCACCGATCGCACCGGGCGCGGGAGACCGACTGGTGGTGCCCGAGGGGTATGTGGCCCAGGTGCTCGCGGCTTGGGGAGAGCCGGTCGGTATTGCCGGCCAGATGCCGGCGTTTCGGTCGGATGCATCCAATCCAGCGGGCGATCAGGCGGTGCAGCTCGGCATGCATCACGACGGGCTGCATTTTTTCCCGCTCGAGGGCCGCAGCGACCGCGGGCTCATTGCGATGAACCATGAGTACACGGACGATGGCCTGCTGCACACGGATGGGCTTGCCCACTGGTCGGCCGAGAAGGTTCGAAAGAGCCAGGCCGCGCACGGGCTCTCGGTGATTGAGGTTGAGCGCATGGCCGATGGCAGCTGGCGGATGGTGCGGCCGTCACGGTATGCCCGACGCGTCACGATGACCACCGCGCATGCCGTCGGCGGGCCGGCCGCGGGCCACCCCATGATGCGCACGGCTGCCGATCCAGCGGGCATGCGAGTGCTCGGCACGCTCAACAACTGCGCTGCCGGGATGACGCCATGGGGCACTTACCTGTCGGGCGAGGAGAATTTTGCAGTGTATTTCGACGCAGGCCGCGCGCTGTCGCCGCATCACCAGCGCTGGGGTCTGCGCGAGAAAAGCGGCTACCGCTGGGCAGAGTTCGATGAGCGGTTCAACGCGCAGAAGCACCCCAATGAGCCCAACCGTTTTGGCTGGGTGGTGGAGCTTGATCCGCTCGATCCCACCTCAGCGCCGGTCAAGCGCACGGCGCTCGGGCGTGCGGCGCACGAGGGCGCTTGGGTGGCGGTGACGCGGGCGGGCCGGGCGGTGGTGTACACGGGTGAGGATGCCCGCTTCGAGTACCTCTATCGGTTCGTGAGCCGCGATGCGATTCGTCCAGCCTCGCCGGGGGTGTCGGCGGCGCTTGCCAATCGCGACCTGCTCGATCACGGCACGCTCTATGTTGCACAGTTTGATGCCGATGGCACCGGGCGGTGGATTGCGCTCGTGCACGGCGTGGGTCCACTGGTGGCCGCAAACGGTTTTGCCGACCAGGCCGAGGTGCTGATCAAAGCGCGGCAGGCCTCGGATGCGGTCGGCGCCACCCGCATGGATCGACCCGAATGGGTGGCGATCGATCCGATCGATCGCTGGGTGTGCTGCACGCTGACCAACAACAGCGCCCGCGGCGCGGCGGGACAGCCCGGGGTGGATGCCGCCAACCCGCGGGAGCGAAACGTCATGGGCCAGATCATCCGCTGGCGTGAGCGGCATGATTTTGATGGCGAGCAGTTCGATTGGGAGCACCTGGTGCTTGCAGGGGATCCGGCGAACGAGCGGCCAGCCTCGCGCGGCAACATCGCTGGTGATCTGTTCGCATGTCCTGACGGGATTGCTTTTGGTCCGATGGGCATTCTCTGGGTGCAGACCGATGTTTCAGCCACCCAAATGCACAAGGGAGAGTTTGCGCGGATCGGCGCCAATCAGATGCTGGCCTTTGATGTGCAGACCGGCCGGTTTCTGCGTTTTCTTACCGGGCCGGTCAATTGCGAGGTGACAGGCGCGGCATTCACGCCCGACGGCCGCACCTTGTTTGTAAACATTCAGCATCCTGGCGAATCGCCCGGTGAGCGCAGTGATCCGGCCACGCCCCGGCGGTTTTCAAACTGGCCGGATTTTGCGCCTGATGGCCGGCCCCGCTCGGCCACAGTGGTGATCCGCAGGCGCGATGGCGGTGTGATGGGTACGTAAGCTGCGCATGCGTCGCACGGAAACCGGCGCGGTGCAGGCGGCCTGCTCGGCCGGTGGCGAGGGCTTGGCGCCGTGAGCGAAGGGACAACCGCTCATGGGCGAGCGCCTCGGGTGTGGCGGTCAGTAGACCATGCCGGCGCGCACAACGATCACGCGAGAGGTGGCGGCGTCGCTGTGCTCAGATGCGCAGTGTGCCGCGAATCGGCCCAGGCGCCGGCGGCGGTCTTGTTGCAGCGTTCGCGTGCATGGCGCAAACCGGTTGCCTCAAGCGGTGTGAGCCCGGCCTCGGTCGCGGGCGAGTGGGGCGGCGCTGCAAGAATCGGCCTCACGGGTGACCGAATGATGGCATCGCTTGCGGGCCGCCCGGCTTTTCCGCTGGCACCTGATTGTGACAGCGCCCGTCCCGAGGCGTAGAGTGCCTGCCGTTTCGAACGAAGGCCGCTCATGAAACCGGATTCCCGACCGCTGTCCCGCCTGTCGATCGTGGTGCTCTTTGGCCTCACCATCTTTGTCAGCGCGTTTCTGCTGTTTCAGGTCCAGCCGATGGTGAGCAAGGCGATCCTGCCCTGGTTTGGCGGTGGGCCTGCGGTTTGGACAGCGGCGATGCTGTTTTTCCAGTGCGTGCTGTTTGGCGGTTATCTCTATGCGCATGCGCTGGGTGCGGTTTCCTCGCCCAAGCGCCAGGCGATCCTCCACCTGGTACTTCTCGCAGTGGCGGCCGTGCTTGCCCGATGGGTGGTGCCCGATGTGTCGCTGCGCCCGAGCGGTGACGAGGCGCCGGTCGGGAAAATCGTCTGGATTCTGGCGGCCACGGTGGGGCTGCCGTATTTCTGTCTTGCCAGCACCGGACCGCTTCTTCAGCACTGGTTTGCCCGTGGCGGGGCTGGTGGCTCGGTATACCGGCTGTATGCGCTGTCGAATGTGGGGTCGCTGCTTGCGCTCTTGTCGTTTCCGTATCTTTTCGAGCCCTGGTTTGATCTGCTCACGATCGGCGCGCTCTGGACCTGGGGGTTCTGGCTGTTCGCTGCAGCCTGCGCGCTGATTGCGGTGATGCAGGTGAAGGCGATACCCACTTCGGCCGGCGTTAGCGGGGAAAGCGTGACCCCTGCATCGAGCCTTGTTGGGCGGGAGTCGGTGAGGCAAGTGGGCTGGGGCGAGCGGGCCGGCTGGGTGCTGCTGCCCGCGCTCGCCTCGATGCTCTTCATCGCAACGACGGATCATGCGAGTCATGACATTGCGCCCGAGCCGCGGCTGTGGATTCTCACGCTGTCGCTGTATCTGCTGTCGTTCATCGTGAGCTTTGATCATCCGCGCTGGTATCGCGCAGGCTGGGTGGCGGCGGCGGCGCTCGTGTCCGTGCTGTTCATCGCGGGGCGACATGCGATTCCGGAACTGTTCGGCGGCTACTGGGGGTACGGGTTGTCGGAACTGCGCTGGATCCATGGCGTGATGCTGTTTCTCGTGTGTTTCGTCTGCCACGGCGAGCTCTACCGGAGGCGGCCAGCGAATACTGCGCAGCTGACGGGTTACTACCTGTGGATGTCGTTTGGAGGCGCCTGCGGAGGACTGTTTGTGGCACTCGTCGCGACTCACCTGTTCAATGATTTCTACGAGTGGTCGATCGGGCTCGCAGCGGCGGCGGCGCTCTGTGTTCTGGTGATCGACCGCGAGATCCGGGGTCAGTTGCCGGGCGGCGTGGCGGTTGATGTTGCGGGCGGTGGCGCGGGCGGTGGCGCGGGCGGTCGCGCGGTTCCGGCCGTCCTGCCCCGCCGGCCGGCGCTCACGTGGGTCGTGCTCGCTGTTTGCACCGCGCTTGCGTTCTGGTGGGATAACCCGCTCCGGGGCCGACTGTTGTCCCACATGGACGGCGCGGTGGAGACCACGCTCGATCAGACGCGTAATTTTTACGGTGTGGTGGTGGTCCGCGAGCGGCGCTTTCCCGCTGACTCCGCGCGCGATCATCGCGTGTTTTACAGCGGTCAGATTACCCACGGGCTGCAATTTCTCGCGCCGGAGCGGCTGCGCGCGCCGGTGAGCTACTACGGACCGGATAGCGGTGTGGGCGAAACCTATCGCTACCTGTTGGAGCGCAGCCCCGCGATCGATGTGGCGATCGTAGGGCTGGGGGCGGGCGCGCTTGCGAGTTACGCGCGAGCGTCTGACCGCTATGACTTTTTCGAGATCAACCCCGAAGTTGAGCGGGTGGCGCGTGCGTGGTTCACCTATCTTCCACAGGCGCCGGCGGCCGAGTTGCGGGTGATCACGGGCGACGCGCGGCTCAAGATGGAACAGCTTCCCCCCGAGCGGCGCTACGACATGATCGTACTCGATGCCTTCAGCGGCGGCTCGGTGCCGGTGCATCTGCTCACCCGCGAGGCGTTCGCGGTCTATGCCCGGCATCTGAGGCCAGACGGGTTTCTGGTGGTGCACATCACCAACGCCTACCTGAACCTGTACCCGGTCGTGATGCGTCAGGCCGAAGCGCTTGGCATGCAAGTGCGAAGTCGTTTCCAGGACAAGGACCCCGACCGGTTCATTCGCGAGAACCATTACATGATCCTCACGCGTGACGACCCGTATCTGCGCGCTTATCCGTCGGTGGGCCGTCCATTGCTCGATGCCCAGGGCCGCGTGATCGGCATGCGCAACGATGACATTCCAGGCGTGGGGCGCTGGACCGACCATTTCAGCAGCATCACGCCGCTCGAGTGGCGTGACTGAGGGGGCTGCGCGCAGTAAAACTGTGGCCCCAGCGGCGCAAGGGGGCTGCGCTACACTTCTTCGCGTTGGTCGGGTTGGTCTGCGCGGGTCGGGACACTCTGCGCTGATTTGCGCCTGCCCTGATTCGGTTCCATATTGATTCCCTCTCCCGGACGACGCTCATGACAGATCGTACCGGCGCCGCGCGGGCGCTACGGATTGCCGCCGATGTAGGCGGCACCTTCACCGATGTTGCTGTGTTTGACGAATCGGGTCGTCGACTGCTGCTTGGCAAGGCGCTGACCACGCCTTCTCACATCATCGAGGGCATTGGCACGGGCCTGACCAGGGCGGGTGCGCGTTTTGATCAGGCGAACCTGTTCCTGCATGGCGCGACGATTGCCATCAACACGCTTCTTGAGCGAAGCGGTGCGCGAACAGCGCTCGTGACCACGCGCGGCTTTCGAGACATCTATGAAATTGGCCGCGTGAACCGCCCGGAGGCGTACAACCTGTTTTTCCGAAAGCATGTGCCGCTGGTTGAGCGGGCGCTGCGGTTCGAGGTGGATGAGCGGATCAACGCGTCGGGTGAGGTGCTGGTCCCGCTCGCCGAGGAGCAGCTTGAGCGGATTGCCAAGGCGCTCGCGGCGGAGTCGATCGAGGCGGTGGCGATACTTTTCCTCCACAGCTACCGTAACCCCGCCCATGAGCTCACAGCCAGGCGTTTTTTCGAGTCGCGTCTGCCCGGTTGCTATGTGAGCGCCTCGCACGAGCTATCCCAGGAGTACCGCGAGTTCGAGCGCACATCCACCGTCGCAGCCAACGCCTACATCGGTCCGCGTGTCAGCCAATATCTGAAGGGCATCGAGACGCATCTGGCAGGCGAGCGTTTCCCCGGCACCTTCCTGGTGGTGCAGTCCACCGGCGGCCTGTATGACGTGTCCCAGGCACAGCAGGAGTGCATCCGGATGCTCGAGTCCGGTCCGGCGGCTGGCGTGATCGGCACGCGCATGCTGTGCGCTGCCGTGGGCATTGATCGTGCCATTGCCTTCGACATGGGTGGCACCACCGCCAAGTCGGGTGTGATACTCGACGGCGAGGTGCTGATGACCTCCAACTCGATGATCGGCGGCTACACCGAGGGGCTACCGGTGCAAATTCCGATGATTGATATTCAGGAGGTGGGTACCGGCGGCGGCAGCATCGCGCGGCTCGGACCGGCGGGGTCGCTGCGCGTGGGGCCGCAGAGTGCGGGGTCGGTACCGGGGCCGGCGTGTTATGCGCGGGGTGGTGCCGAACCCACGGTGACCGATGCCAATCTGGTGCTGGGCCGCCTGTCTGCCGAGCGCTTCCTGGGCGGCGACATGCGGCTTGACCCGGCGGCTGCGCGCGCGGTAATTGACAGCGCGATCGCGCAGCCGCTGTCGATCTCGATCGAACAGGCGGCCGAGGGCATCGTGCGGATTGCGGCGGCGACCATGTCGTCGGTTGTCAAGCGGGTGACCACCGAGCGCGGGCTCGATGCGCGCGATTTCCCCATGGTGGCCTTTGGCGGCGCGGGCCCGCTCCACGCCACGCTCGTGGCGCGCGAACTCCACATTGGCAAGGTGATCATTCCGCTTGCGCCAGGCCACTTCTCGGCGTTCGGCATGTTGGTGGCCGATCTCCGGCGCGATTTCGTCCGGACACTGTTCGTGCCGCTGGCAAGTATCAACTTCGAAGCACTCGAGCGAGTGTTCCGCGAGATGGAGTCCGAGGGGGAGCGCGACGTGGCGGGCGTGGCGGGCGAGCATGGGCAACCGGTTGCAAGCCGGGCGCTCGACATGCGCTATGTGGGCCAGGAGCATGCGGTGACCGTTGAGGTGCCGCTTTCGGCCTTCGCGAGTCGCGATGCCAGCGTGATCAAGGCGGCTTTTGATCGCGTCCACACCCAGCGCTACGGCTACTGCTCGGAGACCGAGCAGGCCGAAATCGTGAGCGTGCGTGCCTCGGTGACGGGTGCGCTTGCAAAGCCCGAGCTTCCGCTGCTTGCCGCGGGGGCAGAGGTTCCGGCGCCCGAAGCGTCTTCAGGCGCCCGGCCGGTGTATTTTTCCTCGCGCGGCGGCTGGGTTGATGCGCCCACGTGGCGGCGTGACCGCCTGCTTTCGGGCAATCGCGTGATCGGACCTGCGCTGATCGAAGAATATGCCTCCACCACCGTGCTCGCATCGGGCGACCGCATGACGGTCGACCGTTTCGGCAACCTTGTGATCGAGATCGACCATGACTGACCCCCGCACGCACCGGGCCGACCCGGTCACCACCGAGATCCTGCGAAACGGCCTGGTGGCGACCACCGAGGAAATGAAGGCCAACCTGATGCGCACGGCCTACAACATGATCATCTACGAAGCGCTTGACTTCACGGTCGGGCTGTTCGATCGCGAAGGCAACACCGTCTCGGTAGGGATCGGACTCCCAACCTTCATTCGCGGCATGTCGAATACGGTCAAGGGCATGATCGCGCACTTCGGCCGCGAGGACATGGATGAGGGTGATGTGCTCCTCACCAACGATGCGTACACCACCGGCAGTCACCTCAACCACATGACCTTTGTCGTGCCGGTGTTCTGGCAGGGTGAGATTGTGGCGTTTTCGGCCTGTATGGCTCACTGGATCGATGTGGGTGGCCCGCTCGACGGCATGACGCTCGACATCTACTCCGAGGGCTTGCAGATGCCCATGGTCAAGGCGTGGCGAAAGGGCGAGGAAAACCGCGATGTGTTCGACATCATCCGGCTGAACGTACGCGTGCCGGAGCGTGCGATGGGTGACCTGCGCGCGCAGATTGCGGCGGTGCGCACCGGTGAGCGCCGGGTGATCGAGATGCTCGACAAGTACGGCCGCGCGGAGTTCGAGGGTGCGATCGAGGCGATTTATCGGCAGAGCGAGGCGGTGAGTCGAGAGCAGATCCGCGAGATTCCCGATGGCGTCTATAGCGCCGAGTCGTTCATGGATGATGACGGGGTGGAGCTGGGCAAGCCGATACCGGTTCGCGTCACCGTCACCGTAAAGGGTGACGAGATGACTGTCGATCTCTCGAACGTGGGTGAGCAGGTGCGGGGTTTCTTTAATTCCGGCCGGCCGGCGGGGCTGTCGGCCGCCCAAGTCGCGCTCAAATGTATTGTGGCGCCGCTCGAGATGCCGATCAACGACGGTTGTTTTGCGCCGCTGACCGTCATTCTCCCTGAGGGGAAATTCGTGAATGCGACGCGCCCCGCGCCCATGCGGATGTGGATGACCTACCCCATGACGGTGATCGACACCATCTTCAAGGCGCTGGCCCCGGCGATCCCGACTCGCGTGGCGGCTGCGCACCACGCGGACCTGGTGGTGGCCAATATCAACGGCCGGCATCCGGTCAATCGGAAGCTTTTTCTTTATCTGGGCGGCCTCATTGGCGGCGGCTGGGGGGCCAAGCACAACGAGGACGGCATGTGCGCGACGATCGCCATCAATGATGGCGATACACACAACGGCCCGTCCGAGCAGGTGGAGGCAAAGTACCCGTTCATCATCGAGCGCTATGGGTTGCGCGAGGACTCGGGCGGCGCGGGCAAGCACCGAGGCGGGCTGGGCGCCGAGCAGGTGGTGCGGGTGCTCTCAGACACCATGTTCAATTCGCAGATCGAGCGGGTGGAGAACCGACCCTGGGGCTTGTTTGGCGGGCTATCGGCGCACGGCAATCAGGTCGCTATCCATCGGGGCGGACAACCGGAAACGGTCTATGCCACCGGCAAGGTGTTCTCGCAGCTCCTGAAACCTGGCGATGCCTACGTGCTTCGCTCAGGCGGAGGCGGTGGCTTTGGCAAGCCCACCGACCGACGGCGCGAGCGGGTGGAAGATGACGTGCGCCAGGGCTATGTGTCGGTTGAAGCTGCGCGCGAGCAGTACGGGGTGGTGATCGATCCGGTGTCGATGAAGGCTGATGCGGCGGCCACTGCGGCGATACGTGCGCAGATGCGGGCGATGGGATTGCCTAAAGATCAACCGCTTACGTCCCGGGCCGAGCTGCCAGCCGGTTCGCGGGTGGTGTCGCTCAAGGCCCGGCGCACGCTTGGCCTTCGTGAGCGCGCCTGGCAGGCTGAGGTGCAGGCGGCGGGGCTGATGCGCGATCGCTGTTGCAGTTGATGCGCATGATCGGCTACGCCCGACCTTCGGCCTTGATTCGTTCGATGAAGTCGGGGCTCGTGTCGACCGTGAACTGATCGCGGGTTCGGATGTAGCGGTCAGCGAACATTCTGCCGATCGGAAAGTAATTCGCCATGTTCACGCGCAGGGTGTCGGGATCGATCACGCCGTCTCGTACATGGAGCCAGTGGATCTGGCCGATGGCGAGAAGCCTGCGGGTGCCGATCTCGATTTGCTGATAGAGCGTGCATTCCAGCGCCGCCGGTGCATCGGCGAGCCGGGGGGGCTTCACGGCGGTGCTCGGCACGAGGTCAAGCCCCAGTACCTCCGGCTCACTCACTTCGGGGGGATAGGCGGTGCTGCAGGCGTGCATTCGGTCGGCGAGCGCCTCATCGACCAGATTCACCACGAACTCGCCGGTATCGAGGATGTTCCGGGTGCTGTCCTTCAGTGTGCCGTCTGCGCGCCGCTCCAGGCTCACGATCAGGATCGGCGGGTCATCTCCCATCAGGTTGAAGAAGCTGTAGGGTGCGGCGTTCACCACGCCGGCGGGACCGACAGTGGAGAGCAGCGCGATCGGCCGCGGCAGCACCAGGCTGGAGAGGAGCTTGTAGCGCAGGCCCGTGTCCAGGGCCAAGAGATCGAAGTTCATGGGATAGATGGGTCCGAGAGGTGAGAGATTGCGCGGCCTGGGGGTCAGGGCACGGACGGGGTGAGGGGTTCAAACCGTCCGAGCGCACGGTTCTTGCGCACGTCGCGCCAGTTAAAGACGCGTGCGTTCATGGCAACCCAAACGCCTTGGGCGAGGGTGGACGCGCAGGCCGCCGCAAAGCCCAGGTTGAACAGCGCGTCTGACCCACTGACCTCGGCGGGCACCATGGCGCCGGTGAGCACGATGGTGGCCTTGAGCTGGGCGCTGCCGAGCACTGCAGCCGTTTCAACCAGAGTGTCGGTGCCGTGAATGATGACGATCTGACGCTCGGGGCTTTCGCGACAGGCGGCGAGAATCTGCTGTCGATGGAGATCGGTCATATCAAGGCTGTCGATGGCCATCAGCGCCTGAACAATGGGCGGCGAATCGAAGCGCGCCTGCGCGAGGCATTGCGGCATATGAGGATCGGCGAATACCAGCTGGCCGGCGAGCGGATCGTAGTGCTTGTCGAAGGTGCCGCCGGTGGTGAGCAGTCGAAGAGGCATGGTGGTGGTGTCAGGCTGACGGGGGCGCTGATGGATCAAGGCGCGGCTAGGCCACGGCGTGGGCGGCAGGCCAGGCGGCTGGTCAACCCGTCTGAGCGGCGCTCGCGCGCTCGATCAGCTGCTGCCAGCTGTCATCGTCTTGCGGCCATGCGCGCTCGGGCAACTGGTCGAGGTGGCGGACCACGGTGGCGGCGAGCCAGGCAGGCGGCTGTCCCAGCGCGCGCGGCGGTTCCCGCCATAGCCGGCGCACCAGATTGGCGGTGACGCCCAGCCGTGCGGCGAGGGCGTCGATGATCTGGCGATCCTGGCCCGCGTCGATGGCGCGACGCAGCCAGCCGGTGAATTCGCTGCCGGTAAGGCATGCCTGCCGCTCGATGAGCGGGCGAAGGTCGTACCCAGCGGGCGTTGACGCAGCGGCCCGGTCTTCGGCGTCGGCCGCGAGCGAGCCCTGGGCGACCCGGGCGCGAGCGTCGATCGGCATCAGCGTTTCGGACAGAAAGCTGGCAAGGGTGGGCAGACGAGACAGCAGATGAGCGCGCGCGGCCGCGTGGCGCGGCGCAAGGACCAGCCAGTTGTAGCAGCCGAGATGCCGACCCACGGCCGTGCGCGCGAGGAGTGCAAGCACTGCCGGGTCGAGTGCGTCTTCAATGAGGGCAGCGATTCGGGCGTCGACGAGCGCCTCCCGCTGATCGACCGAGCGCAGGACGCGGCCGTAGAAGGCCGGGTCGATGGTCCCGTTACGCAGCGCTTCGCGCAGTCGTGCGAGAAAGTCCGGATAGCGGTCATCATGGCCGAACAACCGCGCAGGGGGTGTGACATCGAGCCGGTGCTCACGGTCAAGATGCCGCACCCAGTCTGCGCGCCGGCGCTCGAGCGTGGTGAGCATCTCGCCCGCCAGCGCTTCTAAGAGCAGATCGAGTAGCGGTGCCGACGCATCCGCTTGCGCGGGCTCGCTCGCCGCACGGGCTGCAGTGGGTGTGAGAGGGTTCGGTGCCGATGCGCTGATCGCGCGCTCGTGACGGGCGAGCAGGTCCACCACCAGCTCGAGCGTGCGGTTGCTGAGCAATGCCCGGAAGTCATAGACCAGGCGGTCGCGGTCAACGCCGATGAAGCGGATGCCCATGCCCCAGGTGCGCGTGAGCTGTGCGAACACCGGGTGCGTCATGAGCGACAGCCGTGAGCCCAGGGGCAGCAACAGCATGAGGAGCCGCCAGTCGGAAGAGGGAGACGGGAAGATCAGCGCGCGCGGGCTTGCCGAGTACGTGGCGGCAAGGTGTGCGAGTTCGGGTCCGCTGTGGCTTGCGTCGCGCAACGGCTCATCGACCGGATGCTGGTCGATGAACAGTGCGGTGGCGTGTTTCAACTCGTGCGCTTGGCAAACACGAGCAGGCTCACGCCCGCAAACAGGATGGCGCCGGAGACCAGCACGCGACCGACCGAGTCACGCCAGAGCGCCTCGAGGGCGAAGGCAAGGCCGGCAAGAAGCAGCACGCGCGCTGTGCCGGCGGTACGTTGGGCGGGACTGGGATGACGTTGGGCCATGATCATCAGACGAAATCTACCCGAACATCGGCCGGCTGAAAACCCAGGGGTTGTCAGCTAGCGACGTTCGCTCAGAACGGGAGCTGACGCGGGCTTCGATGATCAAGCCGGTGGCGGTCGAGCACCGATATCGCCCGGTCACCGGCGAGGAGTTCGACCGGGTCACCGGCCGCGAGCGTCCCTGGCTGCACCACCGCACAGTAGAAGCCCGTGTAGCCGGACTGCACCATCATTTTCGCAGCCATCGGCAGGCCGAGGCGGGCATTGAGTTTGAAGCAGGGGTCGCGCGGACGGGTGACCCGCAGCCTCACGCTCCCGATTGCGAGCAGATCGCCAATCCATACCCGCGATTCGGTGAGGCCGGCCACCGTCAGGTTTTCGCCGAGCGCGCCTGCCTCCGGGAGCGGCGGTCGGTTGTGCTGGCGGGCGAGCGACTGCCAGAACACGTAGTGCTCGACCGGGTAAAGATAAACTGCCTGCAGCGGCGGACCGTGGATGCGACGCTCCACCGACTCGTCTCCCGCCAGTCCGGCGTCGCTCACCGACCAGGGGGCTGGATCGATGAGCGTGCTGACCGGGCGCTTGTTGATCGCGCTTTCGGTGGTGAACCGCGCGCTCCCGTCCTGGGCAAGGAGCGGGGCGGCACGGCCAACGCTTGCGGCGATCAGCTGCGCCATTGGCTGCGTAGTGTCAGACCGGGCAGCGCGATGCCCTGAAGCTCGGTGTGCCAGAGGCCGGGTTCGCCAAGCGGCTGCGCGTCGGTGAGCGTACCGGTGGTGATGACATCGCCCGTTCCGAGCTGTTCGCCGCGCGCGGCGAGTTCGCGTACGAGCCGGCCGAGCGAGGCGAGCGGGCTTCCCATCACCACAGCCCCGGTACCGGACCAGCGTTCGCCGCCCTCGCGGGTCATGGTGAGCGTGAAGGTCTCGAGGGCACGGGCCAGCGCCGCGGGGCTGTCCGCCAGTTGATCGGGTCGCAGGCGCGGGCCCACGATCAGCGCGGCATGCATGGCCTGAGCGGCGTGGCTTTCCATGGGGGCTGATCGCCAGTCAGGGTAGGGTGTGTGGACGATTTCGAAGCCGTGTGCGATCCAGGCGCAGGCCTCAAGGAGTGCGAGCGGCGTATCGGCGGCTGGGGTGCGGGCGAGCCCCACCACGATTTCGGGCTCGATCCGGGGCGTGGAGAGCCCATCGAGGAACCACTCGGCGTGGGTGCTGTCTAGCAGCGTGACGGTACGGTCATAGATCCGGCCCCAGATCGGCCGGTCGATACCGAGCCGAGGCCACGCCGAGACATTGGTGAGGCCCACCTTCCAGCCGATGGGCCGGTCACCGCGCGCCTGGCGCAGCGCCACGATCGCCTGTGCGACCCGTTCGCCGTCGGCCCAGCCGGTGATCGGCAGGGTTTGGTCACGCAGCACGGTGTGGCCCGCATCCATGGCGGCGAGCAGCAGCTCGGCAGTGAGAGGTTTCATGACGGAGTCCGGAATTGGCGGCCTGGGAAGGGGCCCGAGTGTAAGATCGAAAGCTTTCATGAGTCGAATTCTGCCGGGAAGTCCGGCGGTTCGCACGGGTCGCGAGGAGATCCATCTGATGAATGCGCAAAGCGCCGCCTCTGTTGTTAGCCCTACGCCGGTCTGGAATGCGGCCAACTTGGGTGCCCCCGCCCATGTCTGTCATCGTGGCGTGATTGAATGGGTGGCTTCCATTGCCGCGCTTGCCCAGCCCGAGCGGATTGTCTGGTGTGATGGGTCGGACGAGGAATACCGGCGGTTGTGCGACCAGATGGTGGCCGCGGGCACGCTGCGTCCGCTCAATCCTGAGAAGCGGCCTGGCTCCTACCTGGCCTGGTCGGACCCGTCTGACGTCGCCCGGGTGGAAGACCGCACTTTTGTGTGTCCGGCGCGGGGCGAAGACGCGGGCCCCACCAACAACTGGGTCGATCCGAGGGAAATGCGCACCACCATGCGTGGGCTTTTCCAGGGCGCCATGCGTGGCCGCACCCTTTACGTGGTGCCCTTTTCCATGGGGCCGCTCGGCAGTCCCATTGCGCATCTGGGCATCGAACTCACTGACAGCCCATATGTGGTGGTCAGTATGCGCACCATGACCCGGATGGGCCGGCTCGTCTATGACTTGTTGGGTGAGTTGGGCGCCTATGTGCCGTGCGTGCATACGGTGGGGGCGCCGCTTGCGCCTGGCGTGGCAGACGTAGCCTGGCCGTGCAATCCTGCCAAGTACATTGTTCACTATCCCGAAACCCGCGAAATCTGGTCGTTTGGTTCCGGTTACGGTGGGAACGCGCTGCTCGGCAAGAAGTGCTTTGCGCTGCGAATCGCCTCCACCATGGGGCGGCAGGACGTTGCGGCCGACGGCGAGGGCTGGCTCGCCGAGCACATGCTCATCCTGGGCGTCACCAGCCCCGAGGGCCGCAAGTACCACATTGCAGCGGCTTTCCCGTCGGCCTGCGGCAAGACCAACTTCGCGATGCTGATTCCGCCGCAGGGCTTCGAAGGCTGGCGGGTGACCACCATCGGCGATGACATTGCCTGGATCAAGCCCTCGCCGGATGGCCGACTGCGCGCGATCAATCCCGAGGCCGGCTACTTCGGCGTAGCGCCCGGCACCAACACGCGCACCAACCCCAACTGCATGGCGTCACTGCGCGAAAACACCATCTTCACCAATGTGGCACTCACCGATGACGGCGATGTCTGGTGGGAGGGCATGACCGATACGCCCCCCGATCACCTGATCGACTGGCAGGGTCGCGACTGGAGCCCTGCCGACGGCAAGGCCGGCCGCAAGGCCGCGCATCCGAACGCCCGGTTCACAGTGGCGGCCACCCAGAACCCGGCCATCGACCCGGCCTGGGACAGCGTCGAGGGCGTAGCGATCGATGCCTTCATCTTTGGTGGCCGGCGCTCCAGTACGGTGCCGCTTGTTACCGAGGCGCGTAATTGGGTCGAGGGCGTCTACATGGCGGCTACCATGGGTTCGGAAACCACGGCCGCGGCCATGGGCCAGCAGGGTGTGGTGCGGCGTGACCCCTTTGCCATGCTGCCTTTCTGCGGCTACAACATGGCCGATTATTTCCGCCACTGGCTGGAGCTTGGCGGCAAGCTTGCAGCACGCGGGTCGGTGTTGCCCCGCATTTATTGCGTCAACTGGTTCCGTACCGATGAGAACGGTCGCTTCGTCTGGCCGGGCTTCGGCGAAAATATGCGGGTGCTGCGCTGGATCGTCGAGCGTCTTGAGGGTCGCGCGGAGGGCGGTGAGCATGTGTTTGGCATCAGCCCGCGCTACCGCGATCTGCACTGGAGCGGTCTCGTGTTTCCCGAAGAGCAGTTCGCGCGTATTACCTCGATCGACCTTGCCGCCTGGCGCGAAGAGTTCCGGCTGCACGGCGAGCTGTTCGATTCACTTGCGCAGCGCATGCCCGCCGAGTTGCTCGCGGTCAAGCGTGATCTCGAGCACAAGCTCGCTGCCTGACCTTTCAGGCCGGGTCGGTTTCGGCTCGGCGCGCGCGCCGATCCGGGTCAAGTGCGGTGTCGCGATCCCACTGGCCGGTCGGCGGGTCAGGCGCCAGCGGCTGCGCGTGAGAGCTGATCGGCCGCCGAGATGGCGGCGATCAGGCTTGCAGGATCCGCGAGTCCGCAGCCGTCCGGACCCAGCGCGCCAGCCAGATCGAACGCGGTGCCGTGGTCGGGGCTGGTTCGAACGAAGGGCAATCCAATGGTGATGTTCACGCCCTGGTCCAGGCCCAGGTACTTGATCGGGATCAGGCCCTGGTCGTGATACATCGCGATCACGACGTCGAACTGCGCGAAACCACGGGCGCGCATGAATATGGTGTCGGGGGCAAACGGGCCCTTGACATCGATACCGCGGGCGCGGGCCTCGTTGACGGCGGGCGCGATGATGTCAATTTCCTCGCGGCCGAAGAGGCCTGCTTCGCCGGCGTGGGGGTTGAGGCCAGCGACTGCCATCCGCGGCGCTGAGAGGCCGGCTGCTCGAAGTGCGCGATCGGTGATCTCGATCGTACGCACGATATCGGCGCGGTTTAGGTGCCGCACGGCCTGCGCGAGTGCCACGTGAATCGAGACCAGTGCCACGCGCAAGTCGGCGTTGGCGAGCATCATTCGCACCTCGACCCCGCCCGCCAACTCGGCGAGGAGCTCGGTGTGGCCCGGATACTGGTATCCGGCCGCCTGCAGCGCCTCCTTCGAGATCGGTGCGGTCACGATTGCGCGAACGGCGCCCGTCCGCGCAAGCCGCGTTGCGGTGACGATCGCGCGATAAGCGGCCTCACCCGCACGGTGATCGATGCGGCCGTGAACCAGGTCGGCGGGGACGCGCGCAGCGGGTTCGACACGGGGGGGAAGCGGTAGGGTCAGCCGCCGGGCCTCGGCGGCGAGCCAATCCGGGTCGCCGACCGCCATGAGGCGCGTGGGGTCGGGCGCGCGCGCGATAGCCTTCAGAACAATCTCGGGTCCGATCCCACAGGGATCGCCCATCGTGACGGCGATGGGTAACGGCGAAGGTGTGGTGCGGGTAGTTGGCACGAGCGACCCGCCCCTCAGTTTGAAGCGGGCGCGAAGCCGGCCGCCTCGACCATGGCATCCAGTAACACCTGGGCGCCAGCCGCGAGATGCTGCGGTTGCGCGTTTTCGATTTCATTGTGGCTGATGCCGCCCTCGCAGGGAACGAAGATCATGGCCGCCGGGCAGGTCTTGGCGACGTACACGGCGTCGTGCCCCGCGCCACTGGCCATTCGTCGCACCGTCTGCCCGCGTGCCTGGGCAAGCGCCTCGATGCGGCTCACCCAGTGAGCATCAAAATGGCAGGGCTCGAAGTGCACGACCTCGGTGAGCTGTACGGACAGCCGCTCGTCGGCGGAGATTCGGGTGATGCACGCCTGGATATCGGCCACCATGGTAGCGAGGGTCTCGGCGCGTGCATTACGCAGGTCGATCGTGAGCCGCACTCGCCCTGGGATCACGTTGCGTGAGTTGGGCGACACCAGAAGCTGACCGACAGTGCCGCGCGCATTGTGCGGATAGTCGGCGGCGATTCGTCTCACCTCGGAGATGACGCGCGCGGCGCCCACGAGTGCGTCACGCCGCATGGCAAGCGGAGTCGGGCCTGCGTGCGCGTCCTGGCCGGTTAACTCAAGGTCGAACCAGCGCTGACCGAGCGCCCCCTCGACTGCGCCGATCGTGATGCCCTCTGCCTCGAGGATCGGACCTTGCTCGCTGGGCGGCTCGAAGTAGGCGGCAAAGCGTGGCGCATGATCGGTGCCGGCGTAGCCGATACGGGATAGCGCGTCGGCGACCGTGATGCCCTCCAGATCGCTTCGTGCCAGGCAGTGGTCAAGGCTGAAGGCGCCTGCGTAAACCCCCGAGCCCATCATGACCGGCGTGAAACGGCTGCCCTCCTCGTTGGTCCAGATGGCGACCGCGATCGGACGCTCGGTGGTGATGCGGGCGTCGTTCAGCGCGCGGACGACCTCAAGGCCTGCGAGTACGCCATAGTTGCCGTCGAACTTTCCGCCCGAAGGCTGGGTGTCAATATGGCTGCCAACGCCCACCGGGTCGGCCTCCCTTGCGCCCGGGCGGATCGCGAAGATATTGCCGATGGCGTCGACCCGGATGCTGCAGCCCGCCTCGCGCAGCCAGCCGCAAACGCGTTCGCGACCCTGACGGTCGAGGTCGGTGAGGGCGAGGCGTCGCACGCCACCCAGTTCGGTTGCGCCGATCGAGGCGAGCTCCATGAGGCTCTGCCAGAGCCGATGGGTGTCGATTTGGGGGGGGTGGGGGGCGGGCATTGGCGGTGTCCTTCCGGGGTGAGCGTGAGGGGGGTCAGCTTGAGGGGTTACGGCGTGAGGGGTTCAGCGTGAGGGGTTCAGCGTGAAGGGTTCAGCGTGAGGGGTTACGGCGCTGGGCGGGGCGCGGGGCGGAGGGGACGAGGCGCGGGCCCTTGGGCAGGGTACGCCGGGTACCGTGGCCGGTGGGCGGCGCCTTGATCGTTGCGGCGGGCGGGCGGAGCGCGACAGCTTGTAGCGTGGGCGCGGGCGGTCTCGACTGTGCCTGCACGGGTTGCGCTGCGCCGAGCCGCGCCGAAAGCTGAGCTGCGAGCTCGCGGATGGCTGCGAGGAGTTCATCGCGTTGGGCCTCGCCGGTGCCCGCCTTGATGAGGCTGACCGCCACCGCCGCCACCGCCGGGCCACGGGCGGCGGAAAACACGGGCGCGCCGAAGCATTCCATGCCCTCGGCCATCTCTTCGTCGTCGGTGGCGTGGCCATCCACGCGTGCCTGTGCGAGCTGGCGCAAAAGTGCAGGCACGCTTGATACGCTGTAATGGGTGGGGCGCGGCAGACTGCGCCCGCCTGCGAACAGCGCACGGACCTCGCGCGGATCAAGTGTGGAGAGGATTGCCTTACCGCTCGAGGTGCAGCTGGCCGGAAAGCGGCCGCCCACGCGAAAGTTGACCGCCAGCGCCCGCGTTCCCGGGCGGCAGCCAAGATAGAGCACATCGGTTCCGTCGAGCACTGCGAGCATCACAGTTTCGCAGGCAAGCGGTCCCGCATCGCCCGCGAGCTCGTGGAAGGCACTCGCGACATCCGAGTGGATGGACCAGGCACCTGCCCACTGCAGTGGCCGTGTCCCCAGCGAGAATTCGCCTGCGTCGCTGCGGCGCACCAGGTCGAGCTCGACCAGCGTCGACAACAGCCCGTGCACGCTGCTCTTGGGCGCGGCGAGATCGCGCGCAAGTTGCGCAAGACTGAGCGGCCGGCGGGCGCGCGCGAGCGAATCGAGGAGCCGGACCGCCCGCTCAACCGCCGGTACCATCCTGGGCGCAGCGGGTAGGGCGGCGCGTCCAGCCACTCGGGTTGACAGGGTTTGATTGGCCATTTAAGGTGGGCCGGGTATTCGCTCAAATGAACATTCGTTCAGCCAGTTGAACAGCTGACAAGCGCCGATTGAAACTCAAACGCAAGGAATCCGCAAGTGGGCAGCCCTGAAATCATCCTCTCCCAGACCCTGGTTGGTCACTGGATCGGCGGCCAGCCGGTCGCTCCGAGCCCGGCGAGCCGTCACGCCCCGGTCTATAACCCCGCCACCGGCGCGGTGGCGCGCGAGGTAGGTTTTGCCTCGACGGGCGAGGTCGACGCCGCGGTACATGCGGCGGCTGCCGCCGCACCCGCTTGGGCCGCCACACCTGCGCTGCGCCGCGCGCGCGTCATGTTTCGTTTCAAGGAAATCGCCGAGCGTCGCGCCGACGAACTGGCCGCAGCCATCACCGCCGAGCACGGCACGGTGCTCTCCGATGCGCAGGGCGAGGTGGTGCGCGGTCTCGAGGTGGTGGAGTTCGCCTGTGGCATTCCGCAGCTTCTGAAGGGCGAGTACAGCGAGCAGGTCGGAACCGGCATCGACATGTATTCCATCCGCCAGCCGTTGGGCGTGTGCGTGGGCAT
>SYIM01000058.1 GCA_005798775.1 Burkholderiales bacterium | reverse complement strand
GCGACTATGAAGCGGCCATCGGCCCACGTCCCGCGCTGCTCATGAAGGTGCATACCAGCAACTTTGCAATTCAGGGCTTTTCTGCCAGCGTCGATGAGCGTGAGCTGGCTTCGCTCGCGCGCGCACGCGGCCTGTCGGTGGCCACCGACCTGGGCAGTGGATCGCTGGTGGACCTTGCGCGCTGGGGGCTGCCTCGCGAACCGCTCCCCCAGGAAAAGCTCGCCGCGGGCTGCGATGTCGTCACCTTCAGTGGCGACAAGCTTCTGGGCGGTCCGCAGGCAGGGCTTATCGTTGGTTCGCGTGAGGCGATCGCCCGCATCCGACGACATCCCATGAAGCGCGCGTTTCGTATGAGCAAACTTCCGCTCGCCGCGCTCGAGGCCACCCTGCGACTATATCTGCGCCCCGAACGTCTTGAACAGGATCTGCCAACGCTCAGGCTCCTTACGCGGCCGCTCGACGCGATTCGCGGCTGCGCCGAGCGGCTTCTGCCATCGCTTGCCGACGCGGTCGGACCACGGTTCACGGTTCGGACCTGCGAACTTCTCGGACAGATCGGATCGGGGTCGCTACCGGTGGAGAGCCTGCGCTCGGCAGGGCTTGCGATCGCGCCGGTCCAGAAGCGGGGTGCAGGGCGAGCACTCGAATCGCTTGAGCAGGCCCTGCGCGCACTCGATCGCCCGGTGATCGGCCGGATCGCCGAGCAGCAACTGCTCCTCGATTGCCGTTGTCTTGAAGACGAAACCGAGCTCGGGTCACAGCTGCCCGCGCTCGCCCAGCTCCTGTCGTGATCATCGGTACTGCGGGTCATATCGACCACGGCAAGACCACGCTGGTGCGCGCGCTCACGGGCGTCGATACCGACCGGCTGCCCGAGGAAAAGCGTCGCGGCATCAGCATCGAGCTGGGCTATGCGTTTCTCGACGCGCCCGACGGTATGCGCCTGGGCTTCATCGATGTGCCGGGCCACGAGCGTCTGGTCCACACCATGCTGAGCGGCGCTACGGGCATTGATCATGCGCTCATGCTGGTGGCCGCCGATGATGGCGTGATGCCGCAGACGCGCGAACACTTCGCTATTCTTGAACTGCTTGCAGTGCCCGCGGCAAGCTTCGTGATCACCAAGACCGATCGCGCTGACCCGCTGCAGCTCGAGCGCGTCCGCGAACAACTCGCGGCGCTTGCGGCGGGCACTCGCTTTGCCGAGGCGCCCATTTTTCAGGTGAGCGCGCCAACCGGTGAGGGGGTTGCGGCACTTCGCGATGCGCTCCTTGCACGCGCTGACCATGCCTCGCGCGAAGCGACCGCTCAGCAAGGCTTTCGGATTGCAATCGATCGCGTCTTCGTGGTCGAGGGTGCTGGCACGGTGGTAACGGGTACCGTCCATGCGGGGCAGGTGCGGGCGGGCGATGAACTGGTGGGCGTGCCCGGCGGGGGCCTCACGATTCGGGCCCGCGTCCGGAGTGTTCACGCGCAAAACCGCGCGGTTCTCTTTGCCCACGCGGGCGAGCGCTGTGCGCTGGGGCTGGCCGGTGTGAACCGCGAAAGTCTGCGCCGTGGCCAGTGGCTGGTAGCCCCGTCGATCGCACTTTCCACCCGCCGGATCGATACCACGCTGAGGCTTTGGAAAGAGGAGCCCCGCGCGCTTCGCGCGGGCACCCCGGTACATGTTCATCTGGGCGCCACGTCAGTGACCGGAACGGTGGCGCTGCTTGATGCGGGCGAGGCGCTTGCACCGGGTGGAACCGCACGCGTCCAACTCGCCCTCCACGATGAGGTAGCCGCCTGGCGGGGCGATCGCGTGGTGCTGCGCGATGCTTCGGCGAGTCGCACGATCGCGGGCGGCAGCGTGCTCGATCCGTTTGCACCCGCTCGCTACCGGCGCACCCCGCAACGACTGGCCGAACTCGATGCGATCGGGTTGGCTGATCGCGCGGCCCGACATACCGCGCGGATTGCCGCCGCGCCGAACGGCATCGATCTGGCGCAGGTCTATCGGGCCGAAGGATCGATGCCTGACCCGGAGACGATTTCTGCGCATGACCCGCTCTTACACGCCAACACTGCAGCCGGCCAGGATGAAAACGCGAGCCCTCTGGCGGCGCGCGACGGCGAGGCGATCTTCGCTCTCAGCGCTCCTCACAGGGAACTGCACGCCGCGCATGCGCTTGCCATGCTCGCCCACTATCACGAACAGCACCCTGACGAATTGGGTCCGGACAGCGCTCGCCTGCGCCGACTGGCCGCGCCAAGGCTTTCCGAGCCGCTCTGGCGTGAGCTCCTCCAGCACCTGCAGCGCAACGCGCGAATCGTACTTCGCGGCAGCTTTGTCCATTTGCCTGAGCACGGTGTGCGGCTGTCGGCGGTGGACGAGCGGATCGCACAGGCGATCGCACCCATGCTGGACGCAGCGCGCTATGAGGGCGCGTGGGCGCGCGATCTGGCCCGCGATGCTGGCGAGAGCGAACCGCTTCTGCGGGTGGCGGTGGCGCGCCTTGCACAACGCGGGGATCTGCACCAGGTCGTGCGCGATCTGGTCTACGATACCGCGACAATGCGACGGCTCGCAGCCATCGCGCGGGATCTTGCCACGGCCAACGGGGCGGTCACTGCAGCAGCCTTTCGAGATGCAACGGCGCTGGGCAGAAAGCGGGCCATTCAAATTCTGGAATACTTCGACCGGGCCGGGTTGCTGCGGCGCGTGGGCGATGAGCATCGGCTACGTACCGACAGCCGGCTGTTTCTTGACTGACAGGAGCGGGCGGGCCTTTTTTCATGCGGACAACGGAGGGGAAACGATCCTGGTGGGTCGGCCGGGCTTCAAACCCGGTGGGCGGCGCCACGCGCCGCCGGGTGGGTTCGACTCCCATTCCCCTCCGCCAATCGCCTGATGACAGCGGTATCCCATGAGTACTGCGCGTTTCGACGAGCTCGCCTTTCCCGCCGATCTGCACTATCTGGTCGCGCATCAGGTCTGGGTGCGGCTCGCGCCCGACGGTACCGCCACCGTGGGTGTCACCTCGCTTGGCATCGCACTCGCTGGTGAGATCTACATGTGTCGGGCCAAAGCGGTGGGTACAGCGATCGAGCAGGGGAAGTCGGTCGCGGTGGTGGAGCTCGCAAAATCCATCGTATCGGTAAAGTCACCGCTCTCAGGTACGGTTGTCGAGATCAATCCCCGACTACCCGAGTCCCCCGAGATGGTGCATGTCGATCCCTATGGTGAGGGCTGGATTGCGCGGATCCGGCCCGAGGCGCTCGAGCGAGAGCGGGTGGCATTGCTGCACGGCGAGGGTGTGAGGGCCGCCATGGCCGACCACGCTCGCCTCCACCGGATCGACTGACCGTGACACAGGCAAGCGGATTCATCGATCATCAGGTTGCCGGCATGGCAATCCTCCTCTGGGCAACTGACCCGCGTTCGCCCGAACGACTGGCCACCCCGTTCTTTCACGCCGCCGCCGCAGCAGCCATGGATATCCCGGTCGAGATGTTCTTCAGCGCGGCGAGCGTACAGCTACTCGCCCCAGGCGCCGCGGCAGCACTCCGGCCGAACCCCCTGCACCCCAAGACGGTGCTCGACTCCATTCGCGAGGCTACGCAGCTCGGCGCAAAGCTTTTTGCCTGCAGCGATGCACTGGCCGCGCACGGCCTCGCCTCAATTGTGCTGATCCCGGAATGCGAGGGTCGCGGTGGGGCGGTGCAGTTCATGGCCCGGGCCGCCGATCAGCGCTGGCGCGCCCTGGTATTCTGAGCAGGTCCCGACTACCGAGCGGCCATGTCCGATCCCCTGCCCAATGATTGCCTGCGGCTGCTCACCACACGCCACTCGCTCGGTATCAAGCATCTGTCCGAGCCCGGCCCGGACGACCGCGCGCTCGCGCAGATGGCAGCGGCTGCGCTGAAGGCACCCGACCATGCCGAACTGGTGCCATTTCGCTTCAGCGCGATCCGCGGTGCGGCACGCGAGCGACTGGCTTTGCTCTTCGCACAGGCGGCGCGCGAGGCCGGCAAAGACGAAGCCGGGGCGCAGATCGATGCCGAGCGGGCGCGCCGCGCGCCGGTGAGCGTAGCGCTCACCGCTCGCATCGACCTCGGCCACCCACTGGTGCCGGCACACGAGCAATGGATCGCGGTGGGCGGCGCCTTGACCAATTTCCTCAACGCCGCCCACGCGCTGGGCTACGCCGGCAAGATGCTGTCGGGCGCCAAGGTTCGCGACCCCCTGCTCGCTCGCGCGTTCTGTGCGCCAGGCGAAACCCTGGTCGGCTGGATCGCGCTCGGCACGGCTACCCGTGCGCCTTCCAGCCGCGCGCCCAAGGCGCTCGCCCGCAACGTCTGGTCCGATTGGCTGGGTCCGTGAGCGCCGTACCCCCAGGAAGTGGGCCGGCGCTGCTCGCACTGCTGTTCAACGCCACGATTTGGGGCCTGTCGTGGTGGCCGTTGCGCTATCTCGCGGAGCGAGGTCTGCACGGGCTATGGGCCACCGCCATCGTCTTTTTGATCGGTAGTGTCGGTATCGCCCTGCTGTGGCGCAGCGCCCTCGCTCAGCTCCTGTCCGACCGCCAACTGTGGGTGCTTGCTCTCGCTGCAGGGCTTACGAACGCTTGCTTTAATTGGGGTATGACGGTTGGGGAAGTGCTTCGCGTCGTCCTGCTTTTTTATCTCATGCCGGTCTGGACGATGCTGCTTGCCCGCTGGTTGCTCGCCGAGCCGATCACCACGGGGGCAGCGCTTCGCGCCGTGGTTGCGATCGTGGGGGCTGCCGTGGTGCTATGGGAGCCCGGTGCAGGGGTCCCCTGGCCCACTTCGCTCGGCGACTGGCTGGGGGTGGCGGGCGGCGCAGGTTTCGCCTGGCTGAATGTGCAGCTACGCGGCCTGGGCGAGGCCCCGGCCGCCGCGCGGGCGTTGGCCATGAGCGTGGGGTCGGCGCTGGTGCCCGCCGGGGTCGGCATCGCGCTGATGGCGGTCAGCATGATCAGCGCGCCACCTGTGAACAACTTCGCGTGGCTGCCCGGTTCGATCGTCCTCGCGGTGATCCTGCTGATCGCCAACGCCGCGCTACAGTTTGGCGCCCCCCGGCTCCCCACCCGCGTGACCGCGATCGTGATGCTTACCGAGGTCCCGGTTGCTGCACTGTCGAGCGTACTGATCGCAGGCGAGACACTGCGGCCCCATGTCCTCGCAGGCGGAGCGCTGATTGTGCTGGCAAGCCTCGCAGCAGCGCTCTCGCTTCGGCCGCGAAAAAGCAAAACAACCTGACTAGCGCTCGCTTAGAAGGCGCCGCAGATCGGGCTCAATTGCCTCGGCCTGCGCGCCATGTTTGATCATGAGTCGCACGCGCGAGCGCCGGTCAAAGACATAACTGCCCGCACCATGGTCAACGGTGTAGCTCCCGGGCGTTTTACCTGACACTTTCTGATAAAAAACCCGGAAAGCCCGCGCCGTTCGCGCTGTCGCCTCAGCATCGCCCCACAACCCGAAGAAGTCAGGATGGAAGGCGGGAACGTAGTGCGACAACAACTCCTGCGTGTCGCGTTCGGGGTCAACGGTAATGAAAGCGACCCTCACCTGCTCGGCAAGCGGGCCCAGGCGCCTCATCACCTCGGCCATTTCCGCCATGGTTGTGGGACATACGTCAGGGCACTGGGTGTAACCAAAAAAAATAATTAGAAGCTTGCCGGAAAAATCTTCCAATCGGGTTCGGCGCCCCTGATGATCGGTGAGATCGAATCCCTTGGCGAAGTCTGCTCCAGTAATGTCGATGCCGCGAAACCCGGACTGTCGGCCACAGCCACCCAAGCCCGCCAAGACGAGAGGTGCCGCGAGTGCAGGCCCGGCCAGCCACGCCCGCCACAGCGAATCGGGCAGGGCGGCGACCCCCGCGCCCAACAGCGACCGACGCTCGCGAGAGCGCGTCTTGGCGGAGACCCACATCAGCGCAGGTAGTGATCGATCAGCAGCGCCCCAAAGAGCGCCGACAAATAGAAAATAGAGTAACTGAAGGTCTTTCGGGCAAGGGCATCGGAGTAGTTGCGCCACAGACGCCACGCGTACCAGAGAAATACGCCACCAAGCACCAGTGCGCTCAGCAGGTAGAAAATCCCACTCATACGGATCATGAACGGCATGACCGAAACCGCCACCAGTAACACGGTGTAGAGCAAGACGTTCAGGCGGGTGAATTCGGGGCCGTGCGTGACCGGTAACATCGGAAGCCCCGAGCGCCGGTAGTCGTCGATGCGGTAAAGCGCAAGCGCCCAGAAGTGGGGGGGCGTCCAGACGAAAATGATCAGGAACAGCACCAGCGCAGGCGCAGTCACCTCGTTGGCGACCGCCGCCCAGCCCAGCACCGGGGGCATGGCGCCCGAGGCGCCGCCGATCACGATGTTTTGCGGCGTGGCAGGTTTGAGGAGTACGGTGTAGATGACCGCATAACCGACAAAAGTGGCCATGGTAAGCCACATGGTGAGGGGATTGACCGCCCAGTAAAGCAGCGCTGCACCCATGCCGCCGATCACGCCTGCAAAAATAATGGTGCCGGTGACGCCCACTTCGCCCCGGGCGAGCGGCCGCGCGCGGGTACGCGCCATACGCGCATCGATGCTGCGCTCAATCAGGCAATTGAAGGCGAAACCTGCGCCCGCAAGCAGCGAGATGCCGGCAAGTCCCGCGCCCAGAAGCGTCCAGGGCAGGGGGCCGTCGGTTGCGAGCAGCATGCCGATCAGCGCACAGAACGCAGCAAGTAACACCACGCGCGGCTTGGTGAGCGCGAAATACTGCATCGCGATGTATCGCCAGCTGGCAGGTACGTTGCGGGTCAGTTGCATGACAGGATGACCGAGGGGGGTGCGGTGGGCAAAGCCGGGTGACCAGAGCGGTGAGCCGCGGGCCTCGCGTTTGCATCACTCAGTGTGTCAATCGTGCTTGAACGACCCTGAAGTTTAGCACCACGACCAGCGCGAGCAGCACTGCCGCACCACCGGTATGGGCTACCGCCACCCCGATCGGCAGACTGAACCAGACATTGGAGAGCCCCAGCGAGAACTGGGTCGCCAGCATGAGCAGGAGCGCAAGGCCAAAACCGCGGGTCCCAGGTACCTGCATCACGCGCCAGGCTAGAAAACCAAGCCAGGCGGAGACACAGATCGCGCCGAGCCGATGCATAAGGTGAATCGCGGTGAGCGCCTGCGCGGGAAGAAACTCGCCGTTGTCGGTACGACCGAGTTCCCTGAACACGTGAAAGGCGTCTTCAAAGTTCATCTCGGGCCACCACCGACCCTGACACCTTGGCAGATCAGTGCAGGCGAGTGCAGCGTAGTTGGTGCTGGTCCAGCCCCCCAGGAGAATCTGCAGCGCCACCAGTGCAAGCGCCCCTCGCGCAAGAAGCCGCAGGCGCACGAGCGCCCGTTCGTCAACCGCCGGCCAACGCGGTTGCTGGCGCTGCCAGAGCCAGATCAACAATGCAAAGGTAAGCATGCCACCCGCCAGATGAAGCGTAACGACCGCAGGCTTCAGCAGTAGCGTGACCGTCCACATGCCAAAGAGCCCCTGCATGATCACCACCCCCACCAAACCGATCGGCAGCACGGGTGACTGATCAAGCCGGCGGCGCGCGCGCCAGCCCATCACGGCAATGGCGATGATCAGAAGGCCAAGACCCGAGGCTACATAGCGATGAATCATCTCGCGCCACGCCTTACCCATGGAGACCGGACCGTGCTCACCACCCTGCTCGACCACCGCGCGGGCAATGTCGGACTTGGCCTGGGTGGGTGTGAGCTTGCCGTAGCAGCCAGGCCAGTCAGGGCAACCGAGCCCGGCGTCGGTGAGGCGCACCCACGCACCCAACATGATGAGCGCAAGCGTGAGCGCTGCGGTGAAACCGATCAACCGACGATACGCCAGCGCGCGACCCGCGCCCGACAGGGAAGCAGAAGAAGCATTCATTCAATCATCCGATGCGTGATGCGCGAAGCAGTTTGATGAGGTCCTTTTTCATCCGGCTGGGATCAGGCTTCGCAGGAAAGCGAATCATCAGGTTGCCCGTTGGGTCAATGATGAAAATATGGTCGCTGCTGCGGCCGCCAGTCGCCGGTTCAAAGCGGGTCAGTGATTCCGCGTTAATTCGACGAACGATCAGCCCTTCATGCTGTGCGAGTAAGGCCGGATCGGCTTCGCCCGGCTCCGTGAGAAGCCAAAGGCGTTCCACACGCTCGCGTTCGCGACCGGTGGTCAGTCGAACCTGCCGCATGTTGTAGAGCGCGGTGCTGCAAGTGGGCTCGCACGCGGGCGAGGCCGCTGTGACCAGTACCCACTTCCCGCGCAGGCTCGCAAGGGTATCGGCAGTACCGTCGAGGCGCTGAACCAAGGTGTCGCCCACAGCGCGTTGTGGCTCGATCAGATCCGCATAATTGATCCGTCCCTCTGGCCGGATGACGTAGTAGGTGAAGTACGACGCAAGCACCGGGGCCGCGCAGACGAGCAGCACCAGAATCAGCTTGAGCCGGCCACGAGAAATCACAGGCGCCGGGGGCGATGAAGTTATTGTCATGAGCGGGGATGGCGTGAACGCCAGAAAAATACCAACCAAAGACCAGTCACCAGAGCTGTCATCAGATACCACTGAAACGCGTAGGCGCGATGTTTGTCCACGCCCGCTCCGGGGCTAGGCCAGTCACGCACCAGGGTCAGCGCCGGGGGCGCGAGGCTCGCGCTGGGCACCACCTGGCCGGTCTGGGAGGATGCGGGGCTTCCTGAGGACGACACCGAACGCCCCGGCGGCTCGTCGGATAGCACCGGCACCTCGGTGGTCTGACGTAGCACGATGGGAAGCAGCGCGAGACCCGACCATTGGCTCATTGCTGCGATGCTCGCGTTCTGCCACACCCGGTCCTCAGGCCCCGGCGGCGCAGCCTTCATGAGCTCAAGCACCTGATCGAGATCGCGCTGCGCGAGCGCTTCGATACGTACCTGCGCTGCCGGTGTCAAGATAGCAGGCAGGCGGCCGCGCGCAGCCGGATCTTGCGGTACCCAGCCCCGCAGTACCAGGATCGTTTGAGGCAGGCCCTCGAGCCGAAATGGCGTGAGGACATGAAACCCAGCCTGGCCGCGGTAGCTGCGGTTATCGATGAAAACCGAATACCGCTCGAGGAAGCGCCCGTCTGCGATCACACGACGCCCGAGGAGCGAATCGCGCGCCGCCAGCGTGCGCTCGTCGAGCATCAACGGCGCTTGCGCAGCCGCCTGATCGCGCTCAGTCTGCAGCGCGATCTTTTCCTCCGCGCGGCGCGTCTGCCAGTTACCGAGCGAGACCGTGAGCGCCACCAGCAAAAGCGCGACGATCGAGGGTAGCAGGGCAATGCCCTTGAGTTTCAATTGTGGCAATTCCGTGCGCCTACAATCCTGGGCTTCGATTGGCGGAGCCGTACCTTGAAAATCATCATCGTGATCGCGTTTGTGCTGATCATTGCGAGCCTAGGGTCGGCCATGGTGTTTCTGATCCGAGACAAAGGCCGCACTCACAACACCGTTCGAGCACTGGCCCTGCGGGTCGGTTTTTCGGTGATGCTGTTCGTTTTCATCCTGATCGCACACCAGCTTGGCTGGATTCAGAGCACCGGGGTGCCGGTCGGCCCCGCCCGATGACACGCCGAGAACCGATGTTGGGCATCTGAAGCAACCAGGGGCGCCCTTGGCGCCCCTGGTTTCGCTCACGCCCGTGCAGGGGCGGAGCCGAGCGGCTTACAGCCAGTAGACCACGACGTAAAGGCCCAGCCACACCACGTCAACAAAATGCCAGTACCAGGCCGCCGCCTCAAACGCGAAGTGATTCTCGGCGGTGAAGTGCCCCTTCAGCAGTCGGAACAGCACGGCCGTCAGCATGATCGCGCCCACCGTCACGTGAAACCCGTGGAAACCGGTGAGCATGAAGAAGGTGGAGCCGAACATACCCGAGCTGAGCTTGAGGTTCAGATCCTGATAGGCATGCATGTATTCGTACGCCTGGCAGGCAAGGAATACGGCCCCGAGGAGGATGGTGACAAACATCCAGAACACCACCGAGCCGCGCCGGCTTTCCTTGAGCGCATGATGCGAAATCGTGAGCGTGACGCCGGACGCAAGCAGAAGCGCGGTGTTGATGGTAGGGATCGGCCAGGGGCCGATGGTCTGGAAGGTATCGACCACGCCGGCAGGCCCGAGATTGGGCCAGACGGCCTGAAAATCAGGCCAGAGAACCGACTTGTGATCGAGGTCGCCTAGCCACGGCATGCTGATGGTTCGCGCGTAGTCGAGCGCTCCGCAAAACGCCGCATAAAACATGACCTCGGAATAGATGCACCCTCCCCTTGACCATCGGAAAGCCGTATCGACCCGGTGGTTGTACATGCCGGATTCGGACTCGGCTGCCACCGTGCTAAACCAGCCCACCATCATGAAGACCAGAATCGCAAGAAACGCTGTAAATAGCCATGGCCCGTAGGCTGCGCCATTCACCCATCCGGACATGCCAAAACCGAAGCACAACAGGGCAACTGAACCCACCGCCGGCCAATGCGAAGGGCTTGGAACAAAGTAGTACGGCGCTTGAGAGTGGGCTCCGGCAGCCATTGTTTTCTCCCTGAAAAACTCGTCGGTCAGGACACTATGAATCGAACCAGCGTGACGAGCCCGACTACAAAGCCCGCTGCCAGCGCGATTCCCATGAGGATCACGTAAAGAGGGTTCAGGCGCACGGCATCACGCTCGTGCGCGCGACGCCCCCGAACCCCGAAAAACGACCACAGTACCGCGCGCGCGGTTTCAAACAGACCGGCTTCGCGCGCAGCCGCCGCCTCAACCTGCAGCTCGACGGCCAGAGATGGCGGCTGCTCACTGGCCACTTGCATACCGGGTGCGGCTGGCTGAGTCTGAGCGGCGCGATTCATCGACGCTCAGCCTCCCGCCTTGGGCGTCAATCCACCGACTTCGAAGAAGGTGTAGGACAGAGTGATGGTGTTAACGTCACGGGGCAGCTTAGGGTCGATGACAAACACCACCGGGAACTTGCGGGTCTCGCTGGGTTCGAGCGCCTGCTGCTTGAAGCAGAAGCACTCGAGCTTTCTGAAGTAGGGTGATGACTGCTGCGGCGCGTAACTTGGGATGGCCTGCCCTGCGGTGGCAACGGCGCGGGTGTTGACGAGGTCGTAGACCACGGTCACCAGTTCGCCAGGATGAACTTCGAGCGCATTGACTTCGGGCTTGAAGAGCCACGCTCCGCGGCTGTTAGCATCAAACTCGACGGTGATCTTGCGGCTGCGATCAACCTGGGTGTTGCGGGCGAACTCCTCTGCACCCGTGTCACGCTTGGTGAGGTCATTGATGCCGGTGATTTCGCAGATGGCCTGGTAGATAGGCACCAGCGCATAACCGAACCCGAACATGAGCCCCGCCATGATCACCAGCTTGCCCAGCATTTGCACATTCATGCCCCGCGCCACCCGCCCGGCGGGGGTATGCGTGGAGGCAGGATCGGACGGTGTCATGACGGATGGGGTCAGCCGCCAAACAGCCAGTGCTTTGCGATCACGCCGGCAAAGAACACCAGCGCGATCGATGCGAGCACGAGTGCAGTTCGCGCGTTGCTCGGGCGGTTGGCTGAAGAAGAGTCTGCATTCATAGAAATTGCCACTAAGTCACTTCACAACAGGCGGGGTTTCGAACGTGTGGAACGGGGCGGGCGAAGGGATGGTCCACTCGAGGCCATCGGCTGCCCCCCAGGGATTGTCAGCCGCCTTCTCACCCCCGCGAATGCACTTGATGATCACCCACAGGAAGATGAGCTGTGCCAGACCGAACCAGAATGCACCTACCGTGACGATTGCATTGAAGTCGGCAAACTGCATCGGGTAGTCTGCGTAGCGACGCGGCATCCCGGCCAATCCCAGGAAGTGCATCGGGAAAAAGGTGAGATTGAAGGACAGGAGCGACATCCAGAAGTGCCACTTGCCCAGTCGCTCGTCGTACATGTGACCGGTCCACTTCGGCAGCCAGTAGTAAGTCCCAGCAAAGAGCGCGTAAAGCGAGCCAGCCACCAGCACATAGTGGAAATGCGCCACCACGTAGTAGGTGTCGTGGAGTGCGATATCGAGTGGCGCCACCGACAGAATGATGCCGGTGAGGCCACCCATCGTGAATACGAAGATGAAGCCGATGGCAAAGAGCATCGGCGTCTCGAACGTCATGGAACCGCGCCACATGGTG
>SYIM01000057.1 GCA_005798775.1 Burkholderiales bacterium | reverse complement strand
GCTGCGCCACCATCGCGCGTGCCGCCACGTCGGTGGCACCGCCCGGCGGAAACGGAATCACGAGTTTGATGGGCTTGGTGGGGGCCCAGCCCTGCGCGACCGCAGCCAGCGGCGCAGCGCCCAGCAGCGTGGCCAAGGTCAGCGCGGTGGCGCCCAACAATCGGCGGGTGGACGACCGGGTCATACCGGTGTCGCGGAAATTGAATCGATTGTTTGTCATGACTCCTCCTGGGGTGTGGAAAGTTTGAAACGGTTGCAAAGATTCAGCGTCCGGTGAACCGGGGTGGTCGCTTTTCATTGAAGGCGCGGATGCCCTCCCGGCGGTCGGCGGTCGCCACCAGCCGGCTGTAGGCCTCGACCTCAAAGAAGAGACCTGTCCGGGTATCCATCTGCGCGCCGAACTCAATTGATTTCTTCACCTGCCGGATCGAGATCGGTGCGTTGGCGAGAATGCGTCCGACCAGCTCCAGCGTGCGGTCAAGTACCTGATCGTCGGGGAACACATGGTTGTAGAGGCCAAGCGCTTTTGCTTCGGCCGCCGTGATCAGATCACCCGTGAACATCAGTTCCTTGGCCTTGCGGATGCCAATCGCACGCGGCAGATGTTGCGTGCCGCCACCGCCCGGCATGATGCCGCGCGAGACTTCGGTAAAGCCACAGCGTGCCCGATCGGATGCGATGATGAAATCGCACCCCAGCGCGAGTTCGAGCCCGCCGGCGACCGCCGGACCGTTGAGACAGGCGACCACCGGAACCGGACAGTCGTAGATGGCGCGCATCATCCGTTCGAACAGATAGTGCTGGGTGTTGAACTGGTCATCGGTCATGCCGTCACGCTCTTTGAGATCGGCGCCACCGCAGAAGCGCGACCCTACGCCCGTCAGAATCACGCAGCGATAGCGCTCCGGATCCGCCTCGAGCGCCGAGAACACCGCGATGATGTCGTACCCCATCTGCGTGCTCATCGCATTGGCCACCTCGGGGCGGTTGAGCCGGACCCGCAACAGCCCCTCGCGAGGCGAGTCGAGCAGCAGGGTATCGAGCGCTTCGGGAAAAGGGTGGTGGACTGGGGTCATGACCGATCTGCCAGAAGTGCGTTGTGTTCGCCAAGTGCCGGGCCGTTTCCGGCAAGCGGCGGGCGCGTGCCGTCAAAGGAGATGGGTAGCGCCATGGTGGAAACATCACCGCGGGGGGTGGGCTGCAGCATGCCGACAGCGGCAAGCTGCGGGTGAGCGAGAACCTGATCAACCGTCTGCATCGGACCGCATGGAATCGATACCGCCGACAGCATCGCGAGGCAGTCTTCGGTACTGATCGCTTCGATCGCAGGCTCGAGCACGGCGAGCAGCGCTGCGAGGTTTTCCACCCGCGCGCCGTTGCTCGAAAAGCGAAGATCGGCGGGCAGATGCGACAGACCCAGCACTGAGCAGAGCTTCACGAAGAGCGTGTCGTTCCCAGCCGCAATCATCACCTGGCCATCAGCACAGCGAAACACCTGATACGGCGCGATATTCGGACTGCCGGAGCCATTGCGGCGCGGCGCAGGCCCGCCTGCGTTCCGGTCGGTAAGCGGCACGGTCATCCACGCCATCGCGGTTTCAAAGAGCGACACATCAACGATACGCGGCCGCCCACCCGCCTGGCGTTCGCGCTGGGTGATTGCGGCCAGAATGCCGATCGCCGCCCACATGCCGGTACCGATATCGTTGATGGATACCGGGACGCGACTGGGTTCATCGCCGTCGTGGCCGAGAATGCTCATCATGCCGCTGAAGGCCTGGATGAGGGGATCATAACCAGGGCGGCTTGCCATCGGGCCATCACGACCGAAGGCGCCCAGATTGCAATAGATGAGATCGGGCTTGGCCGCAGTGAGCGACTCGGCATCCAAACCATATCGCGTGAGCGCGCCCGCTTTCAGGTTCTGCATGACGACGTCGGCGTGTTCGCGGATGAAGGCATGTAACCGTGTAAGCATCCCGGCATCGTCAAAGTCGACCTGAACGCTTTCCTTACCGTTGTTCACTGCATGAAACATCGTGGCCGAGTCGCCAGTAAAAGGCGGCCCCCAGCCGCGCGCATAGTCGCCTCGCCCGGGTGACTCAACTTTGACGACCCGAGCACCCAGCTGAGCGAGGATATTGCCGGCGTAGGGCGCAGCGAGGCTGTGCCCGATTTCGACCACACAGAGTCCGCTCAGGGGCAGCGCACCCGGCCCGGGATCACCGGCGTTCTGTCGGTTCATCGTGGCTCCGGAACGTCTTTGAGACCATAATCGCGCTCGGCTGACTCTCGCGTCACGTAGCCATCCAGAACATCCTCGAGCACCGTCTGCCGATCACGTTCGGCGGGCCGCCCGTAGCCGCCGCTTCCCGACGGATTGAGCGATACCCGGTCACCGCGCCTCAACACCTCAGTTGCCCCCTTGGGCGGCAAACTGCGCACGCGACCTTCTCCGTCCGTGACAGTGCAGAGAAAGGGCGCCCCGGCTCGTCCGCCGAAATACCCCTCGGGCGCAAACTCACTGCGCTCACCGGCCACGGTAAATGAGGCGGTGTCGAACTCCACCCGATAGGAGCGGCGCGCGGTGAGTCCGCCGCGATACCGGCCCGCTCCGCCGCTATCGGGCACCAGCGCCCACTCCTCCACCACCAATGGCATGGTCTGCTCGATGTATTCCACCGGCAGTGAGCCAGCATTACCCACATATACCCTGATACCGTTCACGCCGTCCTGCGTAGCCCGCGCACCCATTCCCCCGCCATGGGGTTCGACGATGCTCACGATCGGCCGGCCAGTGCGGCGTACGCGCTCGGCGTCAGGATCCGGGCCACCAAACACACCGGAACAGGCGGCGCAGTTGCTCTGACCGATCACACGATCGGGCACAGCCGCCGACAGCGCTTTCAAAAGCAGGTCGATCACGCGGGGCGAGGTCTCGGTGTTGCCACTCACCACCGGTGCCGGGAAACGGCAGTTGACGATACTACCTGCCGGGGCGGTAATATGAACCGGACGGTAGCAACCCTGGTTGATTCGAATCGATGTATCAGTAATCGCCTTCACCGTGAACCAGGTGCTGTTACAGGTGACTGCGAACGGATAGTTGATGCCACCGGGGCTCTGGTCACCGCTTCCAGCATAGTCGAAATGTATTTCATCGCCTGCGACCGTGACGCGTACCTTGATCCGCACCGGATCGGCAGGCCAGTTTTTCGCGTACACGCCTTCGACCCAGTCCTCGGCCTCGTACACCCCGTCGGGGATCTCGCGGATGGCT
>SYIM01000056.1 GCA_005798775.1 Burkholderiales bacterium | reverse complement strand
CTGCAGGAACCAAAGAAGCTCATGAATGACCGAGCGCAGGTGTAATTTCTTGGTGGTGACCAGTGGGAAACCGGCTGTGAGGTCAAAGCGCATCTGCCAGCCGAACACCGAGAGCGTGCCGGTACCCGTGCGGTCGGGTTTCGACGCACCCCGCTCAAGGGCATGATGCATCAGATCCAGGTAAGCTTTCAAGGAGCGAGGCCCTCGAACGTGGCCGAGGTCATCTGCTCGACAATGTCCTCTTCGCTGAGGGCGCCCGACTCACGAAGGAAATCGAGCGTGGGGTCACAGGAGCGGGCATAAAAATGGTAAAGGAGAAACTCTTCGCGGTAGTGCGAGTCGATCGCACCGTCGGCCTGAGCGCGGTGGATCAGCGTGCCGATTCGCTCGGAGACCGCGATCAGCAGATCGACGTAGTCGCGTGAGCGGGTGAGCGCTTCGCGCACCGCAGCGCTGGTGGAGGGCAGGTGAGGAACGCCTCCTGCCAGCCGCTCTCGCAGTACCCATTCCAGCAGCGCGCGCAGTTGCGCCACCGCAGGAAGGGCGTCTGGAAGCGCATCGAGCGCTTCGCTGGTGCGCCTCAGAAGCCGCAGCATCACCGCGACTGCCAGCGCGTCTTTCGAGGCGAAGTGCTTGTAGAGGCTGCCTTTCGCAATACCGACCTCTGCCGCGATGTCGTCCATCGACATAAGTTCGTAGCCACGCACAGCCAGTAATTGGTTCGTTACATCAAGGATGGCCCCTTCCCGCGCCTCGAACTGCGTCGCTCTGAAGGATTTTCGCGCTGGCGGCCGCGATGCTGATTCCTGCGCGGAATGCATGCCTGCCGGGCGGGTGGAAAGATGCGCTGTCACGATCCGGGTCGTTGCCCGCGCACTGACATGATCGGTCGGTCACGCGGTTGTCTTGATTGAAAACGAAGGATTCTATCGAACGTGCCGCCGTTCGAGCGGAGTATCAGAGCCCTGTGAGGGGCATTGGCGAGCCAGACGGGCCGACTAGGGCTGGGGGGCGTTGCGGTTGAGCAGATCGACGCCGGTGCGGCGTGGTGCAGCGACCTCGATACGCTCGCCGAAGCGATCGAACACCGCACCGTCGGCGTTGACTTCACGCAGGTTGAGCCCCGGACTGACGGTTTCACCCACGGGGTAGGCCCTGGGCGGCGCCCCGTTCACCGATAGCAGGGCTGCTCCCAATTTGGGATGAACGACCACGCCCACCACCCGGATTGACCCCAGCCGCGAATCAGGAGCACTGGCGGTGACGCGCCCGACCGTACCAAACAGTCCGAACGCAGCCGCCGGGTCGGGTTGGGTGAGCGTGGGCTCAACGGCCGGGGCGATGGCCGGTTTCGGGGCGCTCAGCAATACCCCCCACCAGATTGCCGTTCCGGCACACGCGACGAGCGTGAGTGAGCCGACCAGGCTGGCAGACGTGACCCGTGGCGGGCCGTAACGAAAGCGACTCATGGCAGTGCGACAGTTCAATGTCCGAGGTCAAGCGGCAGGTGGCAGCGATCGCCTTGGCCGCTGATATCATAGCTCGGGTTTTTCATCGGAATTTTTCAAATGCAGCGGCGGCTTGGCAGGCAGCGAAAATTGTTCAGAGACCGGCTTCGGCAGCGCGGATTCACGCTGATAGAACTTATGGTCGTCATTGTCATCCTGGGCATTCTCGCGGCAATTGCCGTGCCCAGGATCATGAGCAAGCCAGATGAGGCCAGGGTGCGTGCGGCGCAGGCTGAGGTCGCGCAAATTCTGCAGGCGCTTGACCTCTATCGGCTGGATAACCAGCGCTACCCCAGCACCGAGCAGGGGTTGACGGCTCTCGCCGCGCGGCCTTCGGTTGAACCGGTCCCGCAAAACTGGAAGGCCTATCTCAAACAGGCGCCCAACGATCCCTGGGGGCGGCCCTATCAGTACCTGAGCCCGGGTGTTCGTGGCGAAATCGACGTCTTCAGCCTGGGAGCTGACGGTCAGCCGGGAGGCGAGGGCGTCAATGCCGACATCGGTAACTGGTCACTCAATCGCTGAGGCATACCTCCCCTTGAAACGGGGTCGTGGGGCGCGCCGCCGCCAGACTGGCTTTACGCTGGTTGAAATGCTGGTGGCCTTGCTGATCGCCGCCGTCCTCGCCGGGACGCTGATGCTGGCCGTGCCGGATCAGTCCAGAAGCCTGCGCTACGAGGCTGACCGGCTAGCCCGTCTCATGGCGATTGCCCGCGAAGAAGCGTTGCTGAGGGGCGCACCCGTTCGCTTCGAAGCCAGCGCGGAGCGCTACCGCTTCGTGGTGTGGCTTGATCGCGCCTGGTGGCCCCTCGCCGACGATCCCGCCCTGCGTGAACGGGTATGGCTCGCGCCCACGAGGCTCGCGCTCGAGCGCGCCGATGGCCAGAGGGTGATCGAATTCGGGCGCGAACAAGTCGATGTGCCTTTTCGCCTGCGGCTCTTGCGGGAGGGGGCGCAGACAGTGATCGTTGCCAATGGACTTGGCATCTTTTCAGTCGAATGAGCGTTTGATGAGCCTGCGCGACCAGCCACTCAGGACGGCACCCGCTTTTCGGCCGCGGACCCGGGTACGGGGTTTCACGCTTCTGGAGGTGCTGATCGCATTGACCGTTGCCTCGATCGCACTGGTGGCGGCGATGCGAGCGGGCGCCTCGCTTGCGCAGGCCTCCGGCGAGATGCGGCTACGTACCCATGCCCAATGGAGTGCCGAGAACCGGCTGTCTGCCCTTCGCCTGATGGGCGAGTTCCCGCCGGTTGGCCGCCGCACCTATGAATGTCCGATGGGGGCGTTGGCGCTGCGGTGCAGCGAAGAGGTGTTCGCAACGCCCAACCCTTCTTTCAGACGGATTGAATTGAGTGTCGAAAACCCCGTTGATGGGCACCGGCTTGCCCGTCTGACCGGGTTCGCGGTGAACCAGCGATGAATGCTGCGCGCTGCCGGCCAGCTGTTGCATGCCGTCACGGTGGCGGTTGGCAGTTCTCGGGAACTACGCAGGCGTCTGTGCGGGCGTCGCGCTCACGCGGGCGCAGGCCCACGCGCGGATTCACACTTCTTGAACTGCTGATTGCCGTGACCCTGATGTCAGTGCTCGCGCTCATGTCCTGGCGGGCGCTTGATGCCCTGATTGATGCGCGCGAACGCATCACCCGCGCGGGCGATGAACTGCGCGCGCTGGTGGTGGCCTTTGCCCAGATCGAGGAGGATCTGCGCCGCTCCTGGCCGGTACGGCTGCTCGATACCGGACGGGGACCGGTTGCGCTGGTCGAATCGCCGGGCGGGCGCGATACCACTACGGGTGGACAACTCGATCTGATTCGCGAAGCGCCCGCCGTGGCTGGATTTGCGCCAATGGGTCTCGCTGCCGGCGATCCTTCGCGTGCAAGCGGGCTGCAGCGTGTGGTCTGGCGACTCGAAGGCGGCCGGCTTGAGCGCGGATTCGTACTGTGGTGGCCGGGTAGCCCCGATGCGCTTGCTGACACTGCACTCGGTACGCGGTCCACGGTCGATGCGACCACCTGGCAGCCACTGGTAGAGCGGGTCGATGCCATCAGCTGGCGTCTGTATCGACCCGGGCAGGGCTGGTTGCCACCTGGGCAGCGTATGGACGGACCCGGTGACAGCGTCACCGGGGTTGAGCTGTCTTTGATTCGTGGCGGCGAGCGGCTCGTGCGCGTCTTTTCCATCCGGGACTGAACATGCGCCGTGACTCCCGATATGAGCGTGGTGCGGCGATCGTGAGCGTGTTGGTGCTGGTGTCGATCGCCACGCTGCTGGTGGCCAGTCTGTTCTGGCGTCAGCATCTCGCCACGCGGTCGGTGCAGAATCGTTTCGCGAGCGCGCAACTGCGCTGGATCGAGACTGCGGTACTCGACTGGGCTGCGGTGGTGCTTCGGTCAGATCAGAACTCGAGTGGTCAGGTAGATCATCTGCAGGAGACCTGGGCCGTGCCAGTGGCTGAAACCCGGCTCGACGAGACCGTGACCGCAGGGGCCCGTATTGCTGGCAGTACCCGTTCAGCCCTGATCGCCGGGCAGGTCTTTGATGCCCAGGGGCGACTCAATCTGAGTAATTTGGTGCACGAAGGTAAGCCAGTGGACGCACAGGCGGCCGCGTTTCGCCGGTTACTCGCTTTTCTCGCCCTCCCGCCCGAACTTGAATCAGCCGTGACGCGGCGTCTGCTCGAGTCTTACCCTGCGCCCGTGGCGGCGGCAGCCGATCAGGGTGCTGCGGGTACCGGCGGGGCCGCGGGTTCGGCGGTTGCGCCGGCGTCGCCGGGTTTGCCCTTGTCTGCCGCCCCTGCCCAGAGCGCCATGGCGCCAATTCCGCTACTCGCGCCGCCACTCAAGATGAGCGAACTCTTGCGGCTACCGGGCTTCGATGAGCGCGTGGTGGCGGCCCTCATGCCGTTTGCCGTGCTGCTGCCCAAACACATTCCCTCGGGCGGTACCCGTCACAGCACGGCCAGTACGCGGGTTAACGTTAACACTGCGCCTGCCGAGGTGATTGCGGCGCTGGCTGATGATTTGACGCTGGATGCCGCACGCGGGTTTGTTCTGGCGCGGGAGCGGGTGGTTTCCACCACGCTTGAACAGGCAGGGAGCCGGTTCAATCCCCCGGCCTCGCTCAGTGCGGAGCTATATTCGGTCGGATCGAGCTTTTTTCTGGTGGCCGGGGTGGTACGCTTCGAACGAGTTGAGGCGTCTACCGAGGCGCTATTTTTCAGGGGGCCGGCGCGAGTCGATCTGGTATGGCGGCAGCAGTTCTGAGGCGGGGAGAGGCGATCGTCTGGCTACCGCCGCGGGTTGCGGGCGAGCGGTCGCTGGCGGGCGAGAGCAGTCTCCTGGTGGCGGCGGGCCCGTCTCGCGATCGGCCAGGGAGGGTGCGCGCGAGTCTCGAAACGCTTCCGCCCATGCGGACGGTGCGCCTCATCGTCGACGCGCGAGACGTCACCCTGCTTCGCGCTCGCCTGCCGGCGCTGCCCGCAGCCCGGCTGCAGCGAGCCCTTCCCAATCTGCTCGAAGATCAGATCCTGCAGGATCCCCAGACCTGCGCGTGGGCGCTGGGTGCCGTCGACAGTGGCGCGGAGCGCTTGGTGGCGGCAGTCGACAGGCATTGGCTCGATGTGGTCACGCAGGCCTTCGAGCGTCGCGGAATTCGGGTGACGGCGGTGTGGCCGGCCCAGGCGCTTCAGCTGCAGCAGCCCGCCTCGGTGGCAGTGCTGCTGTGCGTCGGGTCGTCGATTGCGGTGCTGCCGGCCAGGGGTGATGGGGTGGGGCTTGCAGCGGGCGCCGAACCTTACACCCGCCGCGAGGCGCTGCGGTCCGCACTGGCCCTGCTTGCGGCGGCTGGTGGGGGCGAAGTTTTGGGGCTGGCCGAGGATGACACCTGGCGCGCGGTACTTCGCGAGTCGGCAGCTGAAGCCGGTGTGGCGCTCCAGCTGGGTGAGCTGCCAACGCCTGGCTCGGCCTCGGTTGATCTGCTGGCGGCCCAGCGCGAGGGCGCGCTCGCGCGCTGGGCGGCGGGATTCGATTGGCGTGCCTGGCGCTGGCCGTTGGCAGGCGCGCTCACTTGCGCAGCGCTGGCGGTCGCGGGCCTCAACCTGCACTGGTACTTGCTCGCGCGTGAACAGGTTGAGTTGCTGGCCACGCTCGACCGGTCCTTCGCCCAGGTGTTTCCTGCCGGCACCACACGGGTCGATCCCGTACTCCAGATGCAGCGGCACGTGGCGCAGCTGCGTGCCAGGGCCGGACAGGCCAGCCCCGACGATTTTCTGCCGCTGGTGGTCGGTCTGGGCCTGGTTTTGGGCACCCAGTCGCAGGATGCCATCGGGTCACTTGAATATCGGGACGGTCGGCTGCGAGCGCGATTCCGCCCGGGGATCGCCGATACACGTGCCGCGCGCGAGGCGCTCGAACTTGCCGGGCGCAGACAAGGCTTGCGGCTGCGGTTCGACAGCGAGCGCGAGCCGCTCGCGACCATCACGGTTCTTCGCTGAAAGCGGCCGGTGATGGAACATCTGCTTCAGCGGTGGCAGCAGCTTTCCTCCAGGGAACGCCGGCTGACGGTTTGCGCTCTGGTGGCCGCAGCGTGCGCACTGGTCTGTCTGCTCCTGATTGAGCCCGCCTGGCATGGTCGCGAAGCGGTGCAGGCGCGACTGCCTGCGCTGCGCGTGCAAGTCGCCGAGGCCGACCTGATGGTGGCCGAGGCGCGCCGCCTCAGCTCGGCGGCTGCTGCGTCGCCCCGGCCGTCGCTCCAATCGGTAAGGATCCGGCTCGAGCAATCACTCGAGGCAGCCGAACTGCGGCCGGGTTTGCAGCAGATTCAGGCTACCGAATCGCTGATTGACTTGCGCTTGCGCGGTGTGCCCTTCGCGAACTGGGTCGGCTGGCTGGATGCGGTGCTTCGCGAGACTCGCTTGCGGGTGGCTGATCTCTCGGTCACCCGCGACGCCGATCCCGGGCTGGTGAGCGTACGCATGGTTCTGGAGCTTCCAGGGGGTGACCAGCGATGACGGCCCGAGGGACAATCGCAGTGGCGCTCACGGCACTGGCATCCTTGTTGGTCGCGCTGGGCGTCGCTTTCACCACCGCGCCCGCAACCTGGCTCGACGCGCTCGCGGCCAGCCTCACGGGCAGCAGGCTGAGACTCGCCGAGGCCACCGGTACGGTGTGGCGGGGGAGCGGCCGTCTGGTCTGGGTCGACACAGGTGATTCGGCCCAAACGCGGCGCTCGCTCGCAGGCGTCGCCCTGCCTGGGAGGATTCACTGGCAGCTCGCGCCAGCACCACTGTTCCTGGGCCTGATCGAGGCTACCCTGAAGGTTGATGGCATGTCCCAGCCCGTCGCGCTCCAGGGAAGCTGGCGCGAATTGAGGCTGGGTAACGGACGGCTCGAGCTTCCGCGAATCGAGCTGGGTGCCCTGGGATCCCCCTGGAATACCGTGCGCCCTGCCGGTGCCGTCATGCTGTCATGGTCCAACATCATGCTGGGGCCGCAGCGGTTTGAAGGCGGCGTCGCGATCGAACTGCGAAGTGTTGCCTCCGCACTGAGCGCAGTTCGGCCACTGGGCAGCTACCGGATCGAAATTCAGGGGCAGGGCACTCAGGCCACGATCAGGATGCAGACACTTGAGGGGGCCCTGACGCTCACCGGTCAGGGGGCAACCGGTGCGCGCGGGTTTTCGTTCGTGGCACGCGCCCAGCCAGCTCAGGCCGACGACACCCGGTTGCAGGGTCTGCTGGGTTTAGTCGGGATGCGCGACGGCGAACAGACGATTATCAGAGTAGGGTCATGAAGAAAAGTCTCGTCAGCAGGATCAGTCGTACCCAGCCCCCGCCCGCGATGGGCGTCGCGGCGCGCGGCCTCGTCGTGGTCAGTGCGCTGGCCCCGCTTGCGGCGAGCGTCGCTGCATGGGGTCTTGCCGTGGCCGCCGTACTGGCCCCGCTTGCAGCCAGCGCCCAGCCCGCTGCGCCGATACAGCCTTCTACCGCCGCAGCCCCGGGTGGTGCGGGTGCTGCGCCCCCGCCGCTTGCACCGCGCGGCGATGAAGTGGTGCTTAACTTTCGCGATGCAGAGATCGAATCCATCGCCAATGCATTTGCCCACCTGATCGGTCGCAATCTGGTGGTTGACCCACGCGTACGCGGCAAACTCACGCTGGAAACGGTGCGGCCGGTGGGGCGCCAGCAGGCGTTTGAACTGTTCCGGATCGCGCTGCGTGGCCTGGGGTTCGCCTATGTGGACGTGGGCGGCATCGGGCGAATCGTGCCGGAGGCCGATGCCAAAGTGTTGGCCTCCGCGGTTCGGGGGCCCGGGGCAGCAACTGCCCCGGCTGGCGAGCAGGTCATCACGCAGGTGTTCCGGCTGAAGCATGAAACCGCAGCTAACCTGGTGCCGGTGCTGCGCCCGCTCATTGCACCGAATAACCCCATTGTCGCCTACCCGGGGAATAACTCGCTGGTGATCACCGACTATGCGTCCAATCTGGCCCGGCTCGCTGCGATCATCGAATCGATTGATACAGCATTGGCTAACGAAGTCGAAGTCATCCCCATGGTTAATGCGCTGGCCATTGATGTGGCGGTGGCCGTCAATCGTATGCTCGATGAGAGCGCGCGTGCAGGGGCGCAACAGCAGCAGTCTGATGCGACCCAGCGCGTCACGGTGCTTGCCGACGCGCGTCTCAACTCGGTGCTGGTGCGCACCTCCAGTCCCGAGCGCATGAGGCTTGCGCGAAGCCTCATTGCGCGGCTGGATGTGGCGAGTAGCGAGCCTGGCAATATTCATGTCGTCTATCTGAGAAACGCCGAGGCGGTGAAGCTCGCGCAAACCCTTCGCGGCGTACTGATGGGCGACGGGGGACAGGGCGCAGGTCAAAATTTCACAACCTTCGGTCAAAGCCTGTCAGGGGCGGCGGGGCAGCAGTCACCGCCTGGCGGAACCAGCCTTGCGAGCGGGCCGCAGGCTGGCCAGGGCGCGCTTGGCAGTAACGCGCCGCTGGGTGGCTCCATGGGTCAGTCATCAACTGGCGGGCAGCAGCAAGGGGCCACCAGTGTCCGCGTGGCCGGGGCCATCATCACCGCCGATCCGGCGAGCAATGCGCTGATCATTACCGCGCCCGATGCAATCTACCGCAGCCTGCGCGCAGTCATCGACAAGCTTGATGCGCGTCGCGCCCAGGTATTCATCGAATCCCTGATCGTTGAAGTGCAGGCCGACAAGGCGGCCGAGCTCGGCATTCAGTGGCAGTTCCTGGGGGCGCCCGAGGGGTCGACCCGCGGGTTCGGCGGTACCAACTTCGGTTCTGGTGGAACCAATATTGCCGCGCTTGCCGCCGACCCCGGAAAGATTGTCTCTGCCAACGGTCTCAACGTCGGCGTGGTCCGCGGCACCACGCGGCTGGGTGCCCAATCGGTACTGAATCTGGGGCTCCTCGCCCGCGCGCTGGAATCAGACGCATCGGCCAATGTTCTGGCAACGCCCAATCTGCTCACGCTCGACAACGAAGAGGCGCGCATCATGATCGGCCAGAACGTGCCGTTCGTTACCGGTCAGTTCACCAGTCTCGCCAACGCAGGCGCTGCCACCGCCAATCCGTTCCAGACAATCGAGCGGCGCGACGTTGGAACCACACTGCGAGTGCGGCCCCAGATCTCGGAATCAGGCACGGTTCGCCTGCAGATCTTTCAGGAGGTTTCGAGCGTTCTCGATCGGACCAACGCATCGGGCATCATCACCAATCGTCGGGCCATCGAATCCAACGTACTGGTCGATGATGGTGAAATCATCGTCCTTGGCGGGCTGATCGAGGAAACGCTGTCGGGCTCAGAGTCGAAGGTTCCGGGGCTGGGTGATCTGCCGCTTATTGGTGGCTTGTTCCGCTACGAAAGCCGCAAGCGGGTGAAGAACAACCTGCTGGTGTTCCTCCGTCCCGTCGTGCTGCGTGACATGGAGGCGGCAAATGCGGTGTCGGCCAATCGCTACGACTATATCCGTGCCATTCGGAGCGACGTGCGGCTGCCTTCGCGCAACGGCTTGCCCGACCTGAGCAGCACGCCGCTGCCGGCGCGCCCCGAGGTGCCCGAGGGTCAACCCCGGCTGCCCGCCGCGGTCAGGCAGCCCGGCTTCAGTTTCTTTCCCCAGGCACCCGCGGCACCAGATTTTCCGAAAGTCGATACGCCCTGAGCCTCACCGGTCTGACCGACTGCCTCATGACTATGCAACCCGTTCCAGCCTCTCGCTATCTGCCCTATGCCTTTGCACGGGCCAATCAGATTCTGGTCGCTGCGGCGAGCCCCGAAGCGCTTGAAATCTGGATTGGCGAGCGTACGCCGTTACGTGCAGTGGCCGAGCTGTCGCGCACTGTGCCCCTGCGTCTGGTGCCGGTCAGAAAGCCTGCGGATGAACTCGATCTCGCGATCACTCGCGCCTACGCGCAGCGTGAAGGGTCAGCTGCTGCAGTGGTTGATGAGGTGGAAAGCGATCTCGATCTGTCGCAGCTCATGCAGGATATCCCGCGGATCGAAGACCTGCTCGAGTCCGAGGACGATGCGCCCATCATCCGGATGATCAACGCGCTGCTCACGCAGGCGAGCCGCGACGGTGCGTCCGATATTCATTTCGAGGCGTTCGAGAGCGCCTCGGTCGTGCGATTCCGGGTTGATGGCACGCTGCGCGATATTGCCCGGCCGCGCCGTGAATTACATGCGGCGATCGTATCTCGGGTCAAGATCATGTCGCAGCTGGACATCGCTGAAAAACGCTTGCCGCAAGACGGCCGTATCGCGCTCCGAATCGGGGGGCGTGCGGTCGATGTGCGCGTCTCCACGCTGCCCACGGGCCACGGTGAACGCGTGGTGCTGCGGCTGCTGGACAAGGAGGCGGGACGGCTCGATCTTCAATCGCTGGGAATGAGTGTGCCCACGCTCGCCTCATTCGACCGGCTGGTGCATCAACCGCATGGAATTCTGCTGGTGACCGGGCCCACTGGTTCCGGCAAAACCACGACGCTCTACGCCGCGCTGGGCCGCCTCGATTTCAATCGTATGAATGTTCTCACGGTGGAAGACCCCATCGAATATCACCTTGAGGGTATCGGCCAGACTCAGGTGAACGCGCGGATCGACATGAGTTTTGCGAAGGCGCTCCGGGCCATTCTTCGACAGGATCCCGATGTTGTCATGATCGGCGAGATTCGCGATCTTGAAACCGCACAGATCGCGGTGCAGGCCTCGCTCACCGGGCATCTGGTACTCGCCACGCTCCACACCAACGATGCCGTGTCGGCGGTGACTCGCCTCACCGATATGGGGATCGAACCGTTTCTGTTGTCATCGTCGATGCTGGGTGTGGTCGCACAGCGACTGGTACGCCGACTGTGCGAGCAGTGCCGAGAGCCCGATCCGGTTGCCGGTGGCTGGCGGGCGGTGGGCTGTCCGGCGTGCGATCGAACCGGTTATCGCGGTCGCACGGGCGTGCATGAGCTGTTCGTGATCGATGGTGCGGTACGTGCGCTCATTCACCGCGGAGCGGCCGAGAGCGAGCTTCGCGATGCCGCGCGTCGCGACGGCATGATGTCCATGCGCGAAGATGGTCAGCGCTGGGTCGAGGCCGGCGTCACGTCAGCCGATGAGGTGGTGCGTGTCACGCGCGACTAAACAGGCTTCCACGCAGGGCCTCGGCTGATGCCGGCTTTTCGATTCGAGGCCTCAGACGCTGCGGGTCAGATCGAACGCGGTCTGATCGACGCGGATTCGCCGCGCCATGCCCGCGCGCTGCTTCGCGAGCGAGCGTTGGCCCCGCTCGACGTTGAGCCTTTGCAAGCCTCATCCGGAGCGACGCGCCGGGCGCTTGGCGCGCGCCTTCGTACCAGTGACCTGTCGCTCGCCACCCGGCAACTCGCAAGTCTGCTGTCTGCGCGACTGCCGCTCGAACAGGCGCTCGATGTGGTGATTGAGCAGGCTGATAGCCGAACGGTGCGGGAGCGATTCGCCACCGTGCGAGCGGAAGTGGTGGGTGGGCAGACACTCGCGAGCGCACTGTCAGGCTATCCGCGCGATTTTCCCGAGGTGTATCGCGCGCTGGTGGCAGCGGGGGAACAATCGGGCGACCTCGCGGGCGTAATGACCCGGCTCGCTGACTATATTGAAGCGCGTGGTGCACTGGTGCAGCGCGTCGCGCTCTCCTTCATCTATCCGGCCATTGTCACCGTGGTGGCCTCGGCGGTGGTGATCGTGCTCCTCACTTACGTGGTGCCGCAAGTGATCGATGTGTTTCGTCAGACCGGCCAGGCGCTGCCGTTTCTCACACAGGCGCTGATCGTGATCTCTGACTTCACGCGCGAATGGGGCTGGGCGGTGGCGCTTCTGCTGGGGGCTTGCTGGATCGCGTGGCGTGTCGCGCTGCGTTCGCCCACGGTGAAGCTCGCCTGGCACACCCGCGCGCTGTCGCTGCCGATTGCCGGGCGATTGCTGTCAGGCCTTGAGACCGCACGATTTGCGTCCACCCTCTCCATCCTCGTCGCTTCGGGGGTGCCGCTGATCCGGGCCCTGGAAGCGGGTGCTCAGACACTGGCCAACGAGGCGCTCAAGCACAACGTGCATGACGCGATCGGTCGGGTGCGTGAAGGCGTATCGCTCGCGAGGGCGCTTTCTGCCGCCAGGCGTTTTCCGCCTCTGATGGTACATCTCATTGCCAGTGGCGAAGCCACGGGCACGCTGGCCGACATGCTTGAGCGAACCGCCCGCACGCTAAGTTCGGAGACCGAGCGCCGTGCACTCGCGCTCACCAGTCTGCTCGAACCGCTCCTGATCCTGGTGATGGGCGCCATCGTGCTGCTGATCGTTTTAGCGGTGATGCTGCCAATCATCGAGATTAATCAGCTGGTTCGCTGAGTGCCGTTCAAATTCTCATCGCCTGCGCGTAGCCGGTAAGTTCCAGGTAGCCGCGGCCAATCATGCGTCCGGCTTCGCTGACCGTGACCGCGCCCTCCCAGTAGGTGACGCCGGTGCTGCCGCGGGTCTCCAGTTCCTGATCATCAAACAGGGGCTGCAGCTCGATCACGCGGCTACCGACCCGCAACCGTTGTACCACCGGCCATGATGCGCCGCTGCGCGGTGAGCGCCAACGGCGAAGTGGCTCGAAGGTCACGGCTTCTGAATTGCCCGGCGCATCGATCTCTCGCTGTTCGGCATCGACCCACCGTGCGTATTGCCAGAGCGCTCGGCCGTCGGCGCTGCGGACCTGGAAGGCGGTGAGCGCGCTCCCGTCTGCGAGGTGAAGGCCGACCCAGTCCCAGCCCTGTGCCTCGGCATCCAGCAGTTCGCTCGACCACTCGTGATCAAACCACGCGTGGCCCCGTACCGTGCGCGGAATAAGCCGCGTTCGATCGGGATCGGCCCAGGCGATTTCGCCCTGGGCAGCAAGCCAGGGGCGGCTGTAGTAGAAGCTCGCCTGCGCGGGTTGGGGACCCTTCTGCGAAAAGCCCGCCTCCCCCTGCAGCAGGGGAAGGCGTTGCGCCTGAAAATCAATGCTGATTGAAAATGCGGAATCGCTGATTCGGACCTGGTAGCGGTCGGTTAAATCGCGGATCAGCTGCCAGTTGCCGATACGAAGCGCGGTATCGGTTTCGTCGGCCTGCGCCATGCCCAGAGCCATCCGCGCGGCGCGCTCGGCCTTGATCAGTCGGCTGCGCCCCGGAATGGCGAGCGCAGCATGCGCAAACATCAGCTGTTGCGCTGCGAAGCGGCTGGCGTGATCCCGCTGCCAGCCGGTGGCGACCCTGAAAAACGTGATCTGAAGGCCGACGGATACGCGCGCGTCTGAGAGGGTCGTATCCATCCAGCCGGTCAGATACCACCATTCAATCCTGAAGTTCGGGTGTGCGCCGTGATCGCGCGGAAACGCGAGGCGCGTATCGGGCGTGACCACTGAAAAGCGGGGCTGCACGCCGTCCAGGCGAGCGGACACCGTCCAGGGTGATGCACTGCCTGCGAGTGCGAGCGCCCTGATCAGCTGACGACGGGTGGCGCTCACCAGTCCTGCCTCACCGCCAGCACGGGCGCCGCGCCGGTCGCTTCCCGCGCGGACAGTCGCGCCGCCACAGCGGCCAGAATGATCATGGCGAGCGCGCTCGTGGCGAGCATGCTGGCGGGCCAGTGCATTGACATCGTCCAGTGAAATGACTGCGGATTGACGCGGTGGACCAGAACCCATGCCACGAAAGCGCCCAGGACAAGCCCCCACAAACACGCAACCATGGTTCCGAGGGCTGCCTCAAGCGCGAATTGCTGACCGATCTGCTTGCGCGTGAGCCCAAGGTGGCGAAGCATGCCGAACTCCCGTTGCCGTGCGAGGGCCTCGCCAGCGACCGAGGTGGCAACACCAAACAATGCCACAGCGATGGCGATCGCTTCCAGCACATGCGTGATTGCAAAGCTCCGGTCAAAGATCCTGAGCGATAAAGATTTCAACTGGCTGGTATCGCGGAATTCCATGCTGCCAGCGAGCGCAGACAGAGCTTGCGCCTGAGCGATGAAGGCCTCGGTCTGCGTACGATCGACGAGCCACCACGCCACTTCGTTGGCTGTATCGTCGCCTGTCAGACGACGATAGTCATCGATATCGATCGCGACCGCGCCGTGCTGTCGGGCATAGTCTCGCCAGATACCGGCAACCAGGGCCCTCACCGGAGTGGGTGTGCTGCCGATTGGCAGCGACAGCATATCGCCTGGCTGTACGCGGTAAATATCCGCGAACGGTTCACTCACCCAGACGCTCAGCTGACTATCGGGCACCGTCACCGTTCTTCCCGTCAACGGAAGGCGTGCAGCGACGCCGGCCGAGTGCAGCGGGCGCGCCACCAGCGCGACCGCCGGGCGACGCTCATCGAGCAGGATCGAACCGACCCGCGAAAACTCGACCTGGGTCGCGCCCGGCAGCGCGCGGATACGGCTCTGGAACGATTGATCGAAGCCCTCGCCCGCCGCGCTGGAGGGCAGTCGGGCATAGAGGTCGGCGGGCAACACCTGGTCCAGCCAGTCGGAGACCGAGACCCGAAAACTGGTCACCATAATGGCCATCGCACTGGCGAGCGCGAAGCTTGCAACGACACCGCCCAGCGCTGACCCGGCGCTGCCAGGCGCCCCCGCCATTCGCGACAGCGCGAGCCAGACCGTGGGTGGCGGCGCGCGCTGTTCCAGCACCCAGATCAACGTTCGGGAGCAGGGCCCGATCAGGGGGCCCGTCAGCATCACGCCAACCAGGAGCAGTATGGCGATGCTGAGGTAGGCTGCAAGCGGGAGGTCGGCGATGGGCGGCGCTGCCAGCAGCACCAGTGCGATTACTGCGAGCCCCGCCGCCCAGCGCGCACGCCCGCTCGGATCGAGCACGCTCTCTGTCGAGCGTGCGCGCAGCGCTCGCGCGGGAATGATGCGTTGCGCCGCCCGCATCGGTAAAAACGCGCCTATCAGCGCAATGGCAAGGCCGCCCACCAGGCCTGCTGCAACCGATGGCGGGTCGATGGCAAGCGCGATCACGCGACGATCGAAGTAGCCGCCTCCGAGGTCGCCCCCGGTCAAGGCAAGGAGGAGCGATGCCAGTGCGATTCCCCCCAGCACCCCGGTGACCGAGCCAAATGCGCCGATCACCAGCGCATCGATCAGTACCCGTCGTGCAGCGAAGCGGCGTGGCGCGCCCAACGCGCCGAGCAGCGCAATCTCGCGCTGCTGGCGGGCTACCCGCAGCGCCAGCGTCGCCTGAACGATGAAGGCGCCGGTAAAGAGCGCCACCAGCGCGAGTACATTGAGATTGACCCGATAGGCGCGCGATAGGTTCGACATCCGTTGCCCAGCCGCCTGAGGGACGCTCCAGAGCACCTGCGTGGGAAGCGTGGGCTCAACCGCGGCGCGGACACTACCCGCGTCGGCGTTCTCCTTAAAACGCAGGTCGATCCTCGACAATTTTCCCAGTCGACCAAAGTATTGCTGGGCATTGGCGATGTCGAGCACCGCCAGCAACTGACCTTCATCGGCGCCCTCCACGCTGCCCGCCACACGCAATAGCTGATGGTGCGGCCCGGCCTGGATAACAAGCTGCTCGCCTGGCGCGATGCCGAGCGCACGCGCCGCCGCGCGCGACAGAAATACGGCATCGTCGGCAAAGAGCGCCGCCGGATCATTGCGGTCGGCTTCAGCCAGTGAGGGTAAAAGCGTGGGTGTGACTTGTGCCGCGCGAAGCGGATCGATCCCCAGTACACGAAGCACGATCGGCTGCGAGGCTTGAGACGGACCTGAACCGGTGCGCCCAGGGATTTCGGTCGCGCGGGCGGAAGTGCGAGAAGCGGCCGGCCCAGCGGCCGAGGCGAGGGCTTTGAACTCGATCACGGGGCTTGCCGCTGCGATGCCCGGTGTATCGTTCAAGGATGAGTAAATCTGCTCGTCGAAGTCGGCGCTTCGGCCCACCAGTTGCGCCTGTGCGTCGCCGTTGACCATCGCGATCGCAGCAGAAAATTCTGCTAATGCGGAACGGTTGACCCAATGCACGCCCAGTGCGAGCGCTACGCCGATCGCAATCGACAGCGCGCCGGCCAGCATGGCGGCAGGCCCTTCTCGCCAGTGGGCTGCGATCAGCCACCGGAGAAGCACGCGGTGGGGACTGGCCGGCTGCATCACGCTGGTTCAAGCCGCCCCTCGCGCAGGATCAGCTGGCGATCTGCGATGGTTGCAGCCTCGAGCGAGTGGGTGACGAGTAGCAGTGCAGCGCCCGATTCGGCTGCCTGCTCGGCGATCAGGGCAAGTGCCGTGCGGGCACTTGAGGGGTCGAGGTTGCCAGTCGGTTCGTCGGCGAGCAGCACGCGTGGCGCAGCCACGAGCGCCCGCGCGAGCGCGACCCGTTGTTGCTCGCCCCCCGAGAGTTCGCTGATCGGGGCATGGAGACGATCTCCCAGGCCCAGCCGGCCGAGCATGGTGGCGGCGCGCTCGAGTGCTTCGGGCGGGGACATGCCATTCAGGAGCAGCGGCACAGCGACATTTTGCTGGACGGAGAGGTGAGCGAGAAGGTGAAACGCTTGGAAGGCAAATCCGATCAGCTGACGCCGAAGTGCGGCGGCATGATCATCGTCGAGACCGATGAGCGAACGCCCGGCCACCTCCACACGCCCGGAGTCGGCAGGCTCGAGCCCGGCAATGATCTTGAGCAGGGTGGACTTGCCGCTGCCCGACTCACCGAGCAGTGCGATCCGCTCCCCGCGCTCGGCGCGCAGCGCCAGACCCTGAAGGATGATCCGCTCGCCGAAGCGCTTGTGAAGTGCCTCGAGCAGGACGGCAGGCGGATCCTTCCGCTCAGTCATTCGATGATTCTGCGATCCCGCCCACGGTCTGGCTAAATCCGCCATCGACATACGTGATTTCGGCGGTGACGCCGCCCGCGAGCTCGGATAGCAGGAATGCGGCGACGTTGCCGACGTCTTCAGTGGTGACGTTGCGGCGCAGCGGCGCATGCGATTCGACGAAATCAAGGATTTTGGAGAAACCCTTGATGCCGCTTGCCGCCAGTGTCTTGATTGGACCGGCTGAAATGCCATTAACACGAATGCCGCGCGGGCCGAGGCTTTCAGCCAGATATCGCACCGAAGCCTCTAGGCTGGCTTTGGCCAGACCCATGGTGTTGTAGTTGGGGACCATGCGCACGGCACCGAGGTAGCTGAGCGTGAGAAGCGCCGCGCGCCGATTGGCCATCAGCGGTTGGGCTGCGCGCGCGAGCGCGATGAAGCTGTAGGCGGAGATGTCGTGGGCCACGTGGAAGGCCTCGCGGCTCGCGCCCTCGAGAAAATCGCCCGCGATCGCCTCGCGTGGTGCAAACGCAATGGCATGCACCAGGCCATCGAGCCCGTCCCATTGTTCGCGAAGCGCCGAAAATAGTTGCTCGATCTGCGCGTCGTCAGCGACATCACAGGAAAAGATCCGCGTTGAGCCGAAGGTTGCCGCCAAGTCTGCAACACGATCTCGGAAGCGGTCGCTCTGGTACGTGAACGCGAGCTCGGCACCCTGCGCATGACAGCTGCGGGCGATTCCGTAGGCGATGGACCGGTTGGACAATAGACCGGTGATCAGGATGCGCTTACCGGCAAGAAAACCCATCGTCGAGGTCTCCGCTAGAATCGAATGACATTCATTGTCGCACGCGTCATGTTGAAGGCAGTTGTCGTCAGAGCCCTGCAAGTGATCTCTCGTCTCCGGCGCGGCCGGCGACCGGGTGTGCATACGTTTGCCTGGGCGGCTACAGCCGGACTGGCTGCGCTCCTGCATGCGCCCCTTCAGGCCGCGCACGGCATTGCCTGGGGCGAAGCGCTCAAATACCCCCCGGGGTTCTCGCATTTCGATTACGTGAACCCCGCCGCACCCAAGGGCGGCACGATCAATCTCGACGGCTATGGCAGCTTTGACAAGCTGAACCCCTTTACACTGAAGGGGATCGCAGCAGCCGGGACCGGCGCGCTGATGTTCGAAACCCTGGCTGAGCCTAGCAAGGATGAACCGTTCTCCATGTACGGGCTTCTTGCCGATGACATCCGGTTTGCCGAAGATGGCTTGTCCATTACCTTTCGACTCAATGCAGCGGCTCGGTTTTCCGATGGGTCGCCTGTTACTGCCGAAGATGTGCTGCACTCATTTGTCACCCTCACCAGCCGGCAGGCTCATCCACGCTATCGGCAAAGTTTTGCTGACGTGGCGCAGGCCCGAGTGATCGATTCCCGTACGGTCCGCTTTGACTTCAAACGTCGGAATCATGAGCTCCACATGATCATCGGCATCCAGATGCCGGTATTCTCGCGCAACTGGGGCAAGGGGAAAAGCTTCACCGATCTGGTCGAGGATGAGCCGATTGCAAGCGGCCCCTATCGGATCGAGCGCCTCGAGTGGGGGCGTTCCATCGTGTATCGGCGCAACCCCAACTACTGGGCGAACGATCTGAATGTTCGGCGCGGCATGTTCAACTTCGACCGTATCGTCTACAAATACTTCAAGGACGAAACCGCGCGGCTCGAGGGTTTCAAGGCTGGCGAGTTCGACTGGATCTACGAGAACTCCGCGCGCAATTGGGCACGTGGTCACACCGGCCCGCGTTACGCGAGCGGCGAACTCGTCAAACGCGAATTCCCACACTCTAACGCTGCTGGCATGCAGGGCTTTGCCCTTAACGCTCGGCGAGCACAGTTCGCAGATGTTCGGGTGCGGCGCGCCATTGCGCTCGCGATGGATTTCGAATGGATGAACCGTCAGGTGTTCTACGGCCAGTATCGGCGTACGCCCAGCTTCTTCACCAACACCGACATGGTGGCCACCGGTCAGCCCGATCAGGACGAGTTGGCCTATCTGGAGCCGCTCAGGAAGCAGCTTACGCCCGAAGTGTTTGGCGAGGTGCCACTGCCGCCCACCACTGCTGCGCCCTCCTCGCTTAGGGCGAACCTGCGACTTGCGCGCAGCTTGCTGACCGATGCAGGTTGGCGGGTCGATGACGAGGGGGTTCTCCGAAACGCGTCCGGGCAGGCGTTTGCTTTCGAATTTCTCACCTACTCCAAGGCCTTCGAGCGCGTGGCCGAATCCTGGGTGCGCAATCTCGCCAAGCTCGGTATCGAGGTGACCATGCGCACCACCGATCCGGCGCTTTATCGCAAGCGTATCGAGGAATACGACTTCGATGCCATCGTACATGTGTTCAGCGCCAGTCAAACCCCTGGTAACGAGCTGGTGGAGAGTTACACCTCCGGAGCGGTCGCCGAGAAGGGCTCGCAGAACATGCCCGGCATTCGTGATCCCTCAATCGATGCGCTGGTGTCACGCATCCTCGAAAGTCGCTCTCGTCCGGAGCTCGCAGCCGGTGCGCGTGCGCTAGACCGCGTGCTCCGGCATGGGTACTACATGGTCCCGCATTTCCACACGCCGGCAAACCGGGTTGCCTTCAGCAAGCGGCTCGGGCACCCCGAAACCATCCCCAGGTATTACTGGTCACCCACCTGGATGCTGAAAACCTGGTGGGTTCAGCCTGATGCTGCGGGCGCGCGGTCGAGGTAAGCACATGATCGGCTATGTCATCAAGCGCCTGCTTCTCATGATCCCCACGCTGATCGGCATCCTGCTGGTGAGCTTTGCCATCATTCAGTTTGTTCCGGGCGGCCCGGTCGAACAGCTGGTCCAGGAACTGCGCGGCGCCTCGCTTACCGGCGAAGTGGCCACGTCGTCAGCCGGGCTCTATCGCGGCGCGCAAGGCGTTGATACCGAGCGGCTGAAGGAAATCCGCGAGCTGTATGGCTTTGACAAACCCGCTACGCAGCGCTTTTTCGAGATGCTCGAACGCTATGCGCGCTTCGATCTGGGTCATAGCTATTTCCACCATAAAAGCGTCTGGCAGCTCATGATTGAAAAGCTGCCCGTGTCGATCAGTCTCGGGCTGTGGAGTTTCCTGCTGGTGTACTCGATCTCCATCCCGCTCGGCATTGCGAAAGCGGTGCGCAACGGCTCGCGCTTCGATCTCTGGACCAGCACCGCGATTCTGGTGGGCTATGCCATTCCCGGCTTCGTTCTTGGGGTGGCGTTGCTGGTGTTCTTCGGTGGCGGCTCGTTCCTGCAATGGTTCCCGCTTCGCGGACTGGTCTCTGACGACTGGTCGCAGCTCTCCGCGGGTGCAAAGGTGCTCGATTATTTCTGGCACCTCGCCATGCCGCTCACCTGTCTGGTGGTGGGCAGCTTCGCCGTGACCACCATGCTCACCAAAAACACGTTTCTTGAAGAGGTTCGCCGGCAATACGTCGCGACTGCACGGGCCAAGGGGCTCAGCGAGAGCCGGGTGTTTTACCGGCACGTGTTTCGAAATGCGCTCATTCCGTTGGTGACCGCCTTTCCGGCCGCATTCATTGGAGCGTTCTTCACCGGTTCGCTTCTGATTGAAACCTTGTTTTCGCTCGATGGCCTGGGACTGCTTTCCTACGAAGCCGTGGTCAAGCGCGACTATCCTGTGGTGCTCGGCTCACTCTATGTGTTTTCGCTTCTCGGGCTGATCACCAAACTGATCACTGATGTGCTGTACACCTGGGTTGATCCGCGGGTGAAGTTCGGAGCCGCCTCATGAGTCCGGGGCGTCGCGCCTGGCTCAGGTTTCGCGCGAACCGGCGTGGCTACGTGAGCCTGTGGATTTTTTCTTTTGTATTCATCCTCTGTCTGGGCGCCGAGTTCCTGTCCAACGATGCGCCGATTCTGGTGCGCTACGAGGGTCAGTGGTACACGCCGCAGTTCAAGGTCTATCCGGAGACCACCTTCGGAGGCGACTTCAGGACCAAAACCGATTATCTCGACCCCTTCATTCAGACCCGGCTGTCAGCGGGCGGTAATTGGGCCGTGTGGCCGCTCAATCCCTACAGTTTCGACACCCTCAACTATTTCGCGCCCAGCCCCAATCCGGCGCCGCCCTCGGCTGCCAATCTGCTGGGCACGGATGATCGCGGTCGCGATGTACTCGCCCGGCTGATTTATGGCTTTCGGGTGTCCGTGCTGTTTGGCCTGGCACTCACGGCGATTGGTGTATTGCTGGGGGTGGCGGCGGGCGCGGTGCAGGGGTATTTCGCAGGGCGGGTCGATCTGGCCATTCAGCGCTTCATTGAAATTTGGGGTGCAGTGCCTGAGCTCTATCTGCTGCTGATCCTGGCCTCGCTGTTTCAGCCGAGCATCTGGATCCTGCTGGTCATTCTGTCGCTCTTCGGCTGGATGGGACTGTCCGATTATGTGCGCGCTGAATTCCTTCGAAACCGTGCACTCGACTATGTGACAGCCGCCCGCGCGCTGGGTCTCTCCGATGCACAGATTATCTGGCGTCATGTATTGCCCAATTCGCTCACGCCGGTGATCGCATTTCTTCCGTTTCGAATGAGCGCGGCTATCGTTGCCCTCACGAGCCTGGATTTTCTGGGGCTGGGCGTGCCGTCATCCACGCCCAGCCTGGGCGAATTGCTGGCTCAGGGGAAAACCAATCTCGACGCATGGTGGATTTCGTTGGGCACCTTCGGGGTGCTGGTGTTTACGCTGATGCTGCTGATTTTTATCGGCGAGGCCCTCCGCGATGCGCTGGACACGAGGAAGGGCTGACATGGAACCGATGCTGGCATCCGGCGTTCCAGTGCATTCGCCCTCTGGCTCTTCTGCGAAAGCGCCGCTACTGAGAATCGAGTCATTGTCGATTCGGTTTGTCACGGCAAGCGGCTCGGTGCAGGTGGTACACGACGCGTCGTTTTCAATTGGACAGGGGGAACGGCTCGCGCTGGTTGGCGAGTCGGGCTCGGGCAAGACCATCACCGCGCTGTCGGTGTTGCGGCTCAACCCGGATGCGCACTACACCGGACGCATCATGTTCGACGATCGCGACCTGCTGGCCGCCGACCTGTCCGACGTGCGCCGGATCAGGGGGCGAGACATTGCAGTCGTGTTTCAGGAGCCAATGAGCGCGCTGAACCCGCTGTTCACCGCGGGCGATCAGATCGCTGAAGTACTCGAGCGCCATGAGGGGCTGAGCCGCGGTCAGGCTCTGCGCGAGGCAAAGGCGCTCCTCGCGCGAACACAAATCAGCGACCCCGCCCGCTGCGCGGCGGCCTATCCGCATGAGCTTTCGGGCGGGCAGCGACAACGAGTCCTGATCGCCATGGCGCTTGCCTGCCAGCCGCGGCTCCTGATCGCTGATGAACCCACCACCGCG
>SYIM01000055.1 GCA_005798775.1 Burkholderiales bacterium | reverse complement strand
TGCCGATCGGCCGCTCGAACACCACGCGCTCGCTTGCATAGCGGCTTGCCTTTTCAACAAACCAGTAGCCATCGCCGATGCACTCCGCCGCAATCAGGATGCGCTCAGCGTTCAGGCCGTCAAGAATGTACTTGAGGCCCTTGCCTTCTTCACCGATCCGGTTCTCAACCGGGATCTCGAGGTTGTCGATAAAGAGCTCGTTGGTTTCGTGATTGACCATGTTCCGAATCGGCCGAAGCTCAATGCCCTTGCCGATCGCCTCGCGCAGGTCGACCAGGAACACCGACAGACCTTCGGAGCGCTTCTTCACTTCCGTAAGCGGCGTGGTGCGAGCGAGGAGCAGCAGGTAGTCAGAGTGCTGGACCCGGGAGGTCCAGACCTTCTGGCCGTTCACCACATAGCGGTCGCCTTTAAGCTCGGCGAAGGTCTTTAGCCGCGTGGTGTCAGAGCCGGTGGTGGGCTCGGTCACGGCCATGGACTGCATGCGAAGCTTGCCGGATGCAATTGCGGGAAGAATGCGCCGCTTCTGATCTTCCGAGCCGTGGCGCAGCACGCACCCCATCACATACATCTGGCCGTGACAGGCGCCGGAATTACCACCGGCAAGATTGATTTCCTCCATGATCACCGAAGCCTCGGTGAGCGACAGGCCCGAACCGCCGTATTCCTCGGGAATGAGCGCGCCAAGCCAGCCTGCCTCAGTCAGTGCCGTGACGAACGCCTCGGGGAAGGCACGCGCTTCGTCAACTTCCTGCCAGTAGCGGGAGTCAAACTGCTGAACAACGGCGCGCACGCCGTCACGGATGCTCTGATGGGGATCGTTGGCTCGGCTAACCATTTGAAGACCTCTGCAATGAAACTGTAATCAGGATTTGGGCGGTGGGCACTGCCCGACAAACCAGTCTGCAATCTGCCCGCCGGTCATGAAGGTGACGCCTTCGGTACGCATCAGCAGATCGAGCATGCGCTCGAAATAGACAAACCGGTGGGGCGGCCCAACCAGGTGGGGGTGGAGTCCCAGCGCAAGCACGCGTGGCTGGCTGCGACTTTCGCGAACAAACAGCTCCAGCGTGCGCTCGAGCCGCAGATAAAACTCGGGCGACGAGTGCTTCTCCACTGCGTAGATGATCGAGTCGTTCAGCTCGAGGTTGTAGGGCATGGCCATAAGGGGACCGCGCGCTGTGTGCATCCAGCTGGGAAGATCATCGATCACCCAGTCGAAGGTGTACTCGATGCCGGCATCTTTCAGGAGCTCGGGCGTGTCATGCGTCTGGCGTAACCCGGGACTCAGCCAGCCGCGCGGGCGTTGGCCCGTGAATGCTGCGATCTTGGCGAGCGAGGCTTCAATCACCTCGGCCTCGCCCCCGACATGGTTCAACGCCTTCTGGTGCATTCCATGGCCAACGAATTCCCAGCCAGCCTCGTGCATGGCCTGGGCAGCGCGCGGATAGGCATCGATCACACCAGCATTGAAGCTCGCGGAAGCGGGCAGGCCGCGCTCAACGATGGCGTTGATGATGCGAGGCAGACCGGCCCGCATGCCGTAGTCGGCCCAACCGAAGTTGGGAATGTCCGGGACGGTTTCCTTGCCATGCGGCGGGGTGAGGATGGTGCGCGGCATGGGTTGGTCGAACTGCCAGTGTTCAACGTTGACCACCAGATGTACCAGGATTCGACCGCCCGGCGGCGGCGCGATCAGCGGACGGTCGCTGGCAAATGCATAAGGGACACGAGGATTGGCCATGGTGGACTCCGTGAGCAACTCGCGGCGGGCGAACCGCGGAAGGCGGAACGGTTGGGTGTCGTGCCCCCTCGCTTAGACGCTCAGATGACGCCCTGCTCGCGCAGCGAGGCGATTTCCGTATCGCTGTAGCCCACGCCCTGCAGCACTTCGTCGGTATGTTCGCCCCAACCAGGTGCGGTACGCACCACATCGGCAGGCGTTCGCGACAGCGTAACTGGCTGAGTGAGGAAGTGCCGCATGGGGCCCTGAGCACTCTCCACAGATTTCACCACACCCAGGTGCTGTACCTGCGCGTCATCGAACATCTGTGGAATTGTGTAGACCGGACCCGCAGGCACACCCGCCTCGTTCAGCGAATCAACCCAGTGAGCAACCGGCCTGGTGCGAAAAATTTCATTGATGATGGCATCGCATCGCTCACGGTTCTTGACCCGCAGCTTTTCATTGGACAGTTCCGGGTCGCTGATCCATTCGGGTTTGCCCAGCAGGTTGCACAGCCGGATCCAACTGCCATTGCCCGACGCACCCAAATTGAAGTGGCCGTCCGAGGCCTCGAAAAGCCCCATCGGCGCGCTGGTGGGATGGGAGTTGCCAACCTGGATCGGTACGTCGTTGTCATTGAGATAACGCGCCGCCTGAAAGTCCATCATGGCAATCATGCTGTGGAGAAGCGAGGCATGAACCCACTGACCGACACCCGACTGCTGGCGCTCGAGGAGCGCAACCATGATGCCAATTGATGCATAGAGCCCGGTGCTGGAATCGGCCACCGCAAGCCCGGCGCGTACCGGGCCCTGACCGGGAAACCCGGTGACCGACATGATTCCGCCCATGCCCTGGGCGATCTGGTCAAAACCGGGCCGCTCGGCATAAGGGCCGTCCTGACCGAACCCTGAAATGCTGGCGAGGATGATTCGCGGGTTGATTCTCTTGAGACTTTCATAGTCCAACCCCAACCGGGTCTTGACATCAGGCCGCCAGTTTTCAACCACCACATCGGCCTGCTTGATGAGACGCTCCAGAAGCGCCATGGCGCCCGGCTTTTTCATGTTGAGCGTAAGTGACCGCTTATTACGGTTCAGATTCTGGAAATCGCCGCCCATGCGGTCGGCAGCGAACATGCCCTCATTCGGGTCAACGCCCTTGGGAGGTTCGATCCGAATCACCTCGGCACCGAAATCGGCCAGCATCCGCACGCAGGTGGGGCCGGCGCGAACCCGCGAAAAATCGAGTACACGGATGCCGCGTAGCCCACTGCTTGCGTGAATCGCCTGACCTATTGCGTTCATCTCTGCTCCCTGGGGAACCTGAATGGACCGGGTGCCCGTGCGAATCGACTTGCTTGGCCAGCGGGTGCCGCACGAGCGGGTAAATACGGATGGCTTTCTTCTGTATACCGAACGAACTTTAGCGTATAAGCGCAAATGACTGCCTATTTCTGTGGTCAATATTCCGGTAACCCCTTTCGAGCGCACTTCCATTGAAAGCCAGCGACACCATCCGGCTAGCCATCGAGAGCGCCGTCCAGTCGGGCACTCTGCAACCGGGCGACCCAGTGGATGAGGTTGCGCTCGCCGCTGCGCATTCGGTCTCACGCACCCCGGTTCGCGAGGCCATTTTGCAATTGCAGGCACAGGGGCTGCTGGCCGCTGCGCCGCGCGGAGGCGCAGTGGTGGCCAAGGTCGATATTCAGCGCCTGTTTGCAATCTGGGAGGTGCTGGCTGAGCTTGAAAGCCTCTGCGCGCAGCTCGCCTGCGACCGCATGAGCGATGACGAACGCGACACGCTGGCCGGCCTGCATCGCCGCGCGGCAGCTGTCGTGAAGCGCAGCGACCGTGAGGGCTGGCAGGAAGCCAACCAGGCCTTTCACGACTGCCTTTACCGGGGCGCAAGGAACCCCTATCTTCGGGAGGAGATCCTGCGCGCCCGAACGCTCACTGGCGCTTACCGCAAGCATGCCTTTGGCGCAATCGGCGACCTTGACGCTTCCTACGCGCAGCACGGCAAGTTGCTGCAGGCGATTGCCGCCCGCGATGCCGAGAGTGCCCGCGGCCTGATGCGCCGACACATGACCCCGGGTCAGGGGGTCAGAAGCGTCAACGATGTACTGGTGAATTTGCCGCGTGAATTGCTGGTTTGAGTGGTTCGATCAGCGTGGCGGCCTGCGCGAGCGATTCAATCACCGCGTCTGCGTCAAGTTCGGTGACGCTGCGGCCTTCGTTGTACCCGTAGGGCAGCACAAAAACCGCCATGCCGGCTGCGCGAGCGGCAAGCGAGTCGTTGGCTGAATCACCAATCATTACTGCTTGCGCGGGCGCGACGCCAAACCCCTCGCAGGCATGGAGCAGTTGGGCAGGGTGCGGCTTCTTGCGGGGAAGCGAGTCACCACCAATCACCATGTCGAACCAGACGGACAACCCCGTACGGTCAAGAAGCGGCAAGGTGAAAGCAACCGGTTTGTTGGTGACACAGGCGAGTTTCAGGCCGTTTGCGCGCATGGCAGCCAAGCCCTCGACCACGCCGGGATAGAGCCGCGCACTCAAACCGTTTTCCCGGGCGTAGTGCCGCCGGAACACCGGCAAAGCTTCGGCAAGGGTGTCAGGATCGATGGGCGCGTCGAGGCTCCCGGTGAGCGCACGCTGAACCAGCGACTCCGCGCCCTTTCCCACAAACCGCCGCACGTCGGCAATCGGGCGCTCAGGCCTGCCCAGTTCGACCAGCATAGCGTTGGCTGCAGCAGCCAGATCATCGATGGTGTCCAGAAGGGTACCGTCGAGATCGATCAGTACCACTCGGGCAGACCAGCGGCGGGAGGCGTCATCCATCGGGGGCGGTCCTGGCTGAGCGTCAGGCAGCCGGCGGGGCCAGCGCCCCTGCGAGCGCAGCGCGAAGTTGGCCCATCACGCCACGGTAGCCGCCCTCGGCATCAGGTGCGCCAAAGACGGCTGAGCCCGCCACGAAGGTATCAGCACCCGCGGCCGCCACCTGCGCGATATTTTCCACCTTTATGCCGCCATCGACCTCGAGCCAGATTGGCCCGCCGCCTGCTGACACGTGGGCATCGATCCGCGCCCGAACCACCTTCAGCTTTTCGAGCGTGGCATCGATGAAGCGCTGGCCTCCGAAGCCGGGATTCACCGACATGAGCAGAATGATGTCGAGCCGATGCATCACATGGTCGAGGTAGTGAAGGGGTGTCGCCGGATTGAAAACCAGACCGGCCTGGCAGCCGTTGTCACGAATCAGCTGGAGCGTGCGATCGACGTGGTCAGATGCTTCGGGATGAAAAGTAATGAGGTTGGCACCTGCCTTGGCGAAATCAGCTGCCAGACGGTCCACCGGGCGGGCCATCAGATGAATATCAATCGGGATGCTCACGTGCGAGCGAATTGCCTCGCACACCATCGGGCCGATGGTGAGATTGGG
>SYIM01000006.1 GCA_005798775.1 Burkholderiales bacterium | reverse complement strand
TGGCCGTCGTCGACGCCACCGGCCAGGTGGTTGAAACCTCAACGATTTTCCCGCATGAACCGAGGCGCGATTGGGAAGGCGCGTTGGCAGTACTCGCGGCGCTTGCCGCCCGCCACCGCTGCGAGCTGATTGCGATCGGTAACGGGACAGCGTCGCGCGAGACCGACCGGCTGGCAATCGAACTGCTTCGCCGGTGCCCCGAGCTCAAGCTGCGCAAGGTGATGGTGAGCGAAGCGGGCGCCTCGGTGTATTCAGCCAGCGAACTCGCTGCGCGCGAGATGCCCGACCTGGACGTCAGTCTCCGGGGGGCCGTCTCGATTGCCCGCCGGCTGCAGGATCCGTTAGCTGAACTCGTGAAGATCGATCCCAAATCGATTGGTGTCGGGCAGTACCAGCATGATGTGAACCAGCGGGCGCTTGCGCGGGCGCTCGATGCAGTGGTTGAAGATTGCGTCAATTCGATTGGTGTCGATCTCAATACGGCGTCGGCACCGCTGCTGTCCAGAGTGTCAGGCCTCAGCGCCAATGTTGCGCAACGGATCGTGGATCAGCGCAATCTTAAGGGGCCGTTTCCGAACCGCGAGGCATTGAAAGAGGTACCCTGGCTGGGCGAGCGCGCGTTCGAGCAGGCGGCGGGTTTTTTGCGTATTCGCGATGGCGACAACCCGCTGGATGCCTCGTCGGTACATCCTGAGGCTTACCCGGTGGTTGAGCGGATGCTGGCCAAGCTCGCACGGTCGGCGCGCGATGTCATCGGGCGCCGAGAATTGCTACGCGAACTGGCGCCCTCCGACTTCACCGACATGCGCTTTGGCGCGCCTACCGTACGAGATATTCTGGGAGAGCTTGAAAAGCCCGGCCGCGATCCGCGCGGCGAGTTCACGACCGCCAATTTCAAGGAAGGGGTAGAGTCGATTTCCGACCTTAAACTCGGCATGCGCCTTCAGGGCGTGGTGACCAATGTGGCGAATTTCGGCGCATTCGTCGATATCGGCGTTCACCAGGATGGACTGGTCCATGTGTCGCAATTGTCCGACCGGTTCGTGCGCGACCCCCGCGAGGCGGTGAAGGCGGGGCAGGTGGTGAGCGTCACAGTGGTCGAAGTTGATGCTGCGCGAAAGCGCATCGCGCTGTCGATGAAGAGTCGGCCGGTGATTGGCGCACGCTCTACCGACGCCGCGGGCGCATCCCCCCAGGGAGCCACGCGCGGTGCGCCGCTGGCGGGAGTCGGTGGCCGCCCGACGGGCTCTGGCGCAGGGGGGGTACGCCCACCGGCAGGCGCTGCCAGGCGCGAGCCAGCAATTGAGTCCACCGCGCTCGGGGACGCGCTTGTGCGCGTCATCCGACGCTGACCCCGCCACCACCAGTCAATGGTCAAACCGGAGACCTGCGATGAATGACCTGCTGATTCGTGGCGCGCTGCTGGTTGACGGCAGCGGCGCTGACCCCCGGCATGCAGACGTATCGCTATCGGGTGGACGGATTGCCGAAGTCGGTCCGCCAGGTACCCTGGCCCGGGCGCATGAGCACCTCGATGCCGATGGTCTTGCACTCATGCCAGGGATTGTCGATAACCACACCCACTATGACGCGCAGGTGACCTGGGACCCCTGGTGCTCGCCCTCGCCCCAACTGGGCGTGACCACCGCGGTGATTGGTAATTGCGGCTTTACCATCGCCCCCTGCCGGCCCCGAGACCGCGAACGCATCATGCGCAACCTCACCCAGGTGGAGGGCATGTCGCTCGAGGTACTGCGACAGGGTATCGACTGGCAGTTCGAATCGATTGCCGACTATCTTTCGTTTATCGAGCGGCGCGGCACCGTACCGAACCTGGCAGCCTTCGTTGGTCACTCGTCACTAAGAACCTTCGTGATGAGCGAGGAGGCGTCCCGGCGGGCGGCCACGCCTGCGGAAGTGGCCCAGATGCGCTGTCTTCTGGCAGAAGGATTGAAGGCCGGGGCAATCGGCTTTGCCACCTCCACTTCGCCGGCCCACAACGGCGAAGGCGGTATTCCGATGCCCTCGCGGCTGGCCGACGATGGCGAGATTCAGACTTTGGTGGGCGCGCTCCGCGACGCTCCCCGCGCGGTCTTTATGCTCACCAAAGGCGGTCATACCCGTATCGATTTTCTGGAGACGCTCGCCGAGCAAAGCGGGCACCCGGTGATTGTTGCGGCGCTGCTCCACAACAGTACTAATCCGGGCGCTGTCTTTGCCGACCTGGATGCCATCGCGGCGGCTCGCGGGCGCGGGCGCGAGATGGTGGGCGCGGTGTCGCCGTGCCCGCTCACCAATGACTTCACCCTTCACTCGCCCTACCCGGTGGAGGGCCTGGAGAGCTGGCGACCGCTCCTGGCGCTCAAGGGCGAGGCGTTTATCGCAGCCCTTCAGTCTACCGAGCGGCGCAACGCCATTCGGCTCGAACTTTCCCGGCCCGCGGTGTTTCGGCTGTTCAACGGTGAATGGGACAAGGTGCAGGTGGTGGAGACGCGGCGTACAAGCCACCGTCACCTGGAACATCGCAGCGTCGCTGAACTCGCGCGTGAGGCGGGGTGCGATCCGCTCGACTTCATGCTGGACCTGGCGATCGAGGAAAACCTTGACACTGTTTTTTCAGCTGTGCTGCTCAATTCGGACGAAGACGCCGTAGCGCGGATGCTCGCCCATCCCGCAAGCCTGGTGTCCCTGTCCGATGCGGGCGCGCACCTCACCTTTTTCAATGACGCCGGCTTCGGTCTCCATCTGCTGGGGCACTGGGTGCGCGAGCGCCAAGTGTTGAAACTCGCCAGCGCGGTCAGAAAACTCACCGCTGAGCCGGCTGCGCTGTTCGGCCTGACCGATCGGGGTCTGATCCGGCCGGGCGCCTGGGCAGACCTGCTGCTCTTTGACCCGGCTACGGTGGGTCGCGGAAGCAAGACGCGCGTGAACGATCTGCCGGGTGGCGGCGCCCGGCTGCTTACGCCACCTGTGGGTGTGTACGGCGTCTGGGTGAACGGCACGCGCGTGGTCGACACCCGCGGCTGTCAAGTTGTCATCGGTCAGACTGATCATTGGCCTGGCCAACTGTTGCGTAGCTGCTAAGCGGGTCTCGGTCCCCAGCGGTTTTGTGGTCTACTTGGTGCTCGCTTTTTCCTCCAATACTCTCACCCTGGCGACACAATGAAATACCGTTTTCCCATCGTCATCATCGACGAAGACTGGAAGGCCGAATCGGCCAGTGGCCTGGGTATCCGTGCGCTAGCCAAGGCGATCGAGGAACAAGGCTACGAGGTGGTGGGCGGGTTCACTTATGTTGATGTCACGATGGTGGCCAATCAGGCGGCACGAGCCTCGGCCTTCGTGGTGTCGATCGACGATGAAGAAATCAACGAAGACGGCGCTGAGAGCAAGGCTGTGAAGGAGTTGCGGAAGTTCATCGCCGAAACCCGTCGCCGCAACGTCCATATTCCGGTATTTTTATTTGGCGAAACCCGAACCTCGCAGCACATCCCGAACGACATTCTGAAGGAGCTGCACGGCTTCATTCACATGTTCGAGGACACGCCGGAATTTGTCGCGCGTTACATCATTCGGGAAGCGAATAACTATCTTTCATCGCTCGCGCCGCCATTTTTCAAGGCGCTGGTCAACTATGCGCATGACGGCTCGTACTCCTGGCACTGCCCCGGTCACTCCGGCGGGGTGGCCTTCCTGAAGAGCCCCGTGGGTCAGATGTTTCACCAGTTCTTCGGCGAGAACATGCTGCGCGCCGATGTGTGTAACGCGGTCGATGAGCTGGGCCAGCTGCTCGATCACACCGGGCCAGTGGCGGCCTCCGAGCGCAATGCCGCGCGCATCTTCAATGCCGATCACCTTTTCTTCGTGACCAACGGCACCAGTACCTCAAACAAGGTGGTGTGGCATTCCACCGTGGGCACCGATGACGTGGTGCTGGTTGATCGCAATTGCCATAAATCGATCCTGCACGCGATCATCATGACTGGCACCGTGCCGATCTTTTTGCAGCCCACTCGGAACCACTTTGGCATCATCGGCCCGATCCCTCTGGAGGAATTCGACCAGGCGAGCATCCAGAGAAAAATCGACGCCAACCCACTCATTCGCGACAAGAGCCGCCGGCCGCGCGTCATGACCATCACGCAGTCCACCTATGACGGCGTGATGTACAACGTTGAAACCATCAAAAAATCGCTTGGCAGCTATATCGAAAATCTCCATTTCGACGAAGCGTGGCTACCGCATGCGGCCTTTCATCCGTTCTATCACGAGTTTCACGCCATCGGCGTGAATCGGCCGCGCTCCGCCGACTCGATGGTGTTCTCCACCCAGTCCACCCACAAGCTGCTGGCTGGCCTGTCGCAGGCTTCGCAAATCCTGGTGCAGGACTCAGAAACCCGAAAGCTCGATCAGTACCGCTTCAATGAAGCCTATCTGATGCACACCTCCACCAGCCCGCAGTACGCAATCATTGCCTCCTGCGACGTTGCAGCCGCCATGATGGAACCCCCCGGCGGCACGGCACTTGTCGAGGAATCGATCTTCGAATCACTCGAGTTCCGGCGCGCCATGCGCAAGGTCGATGCGGAATTCGGTCAAGACTGGTGGTTTACCGTGTGGGGTCCGAAAGACCTCGCGGAGCGTGGCATTGGTCGCCGCGAAGACTGGTTTCTGCGCTCAAGCGATCGTTGGCATGGTTTCGGCAAGCTGGTCACCAACTTCACCATGCTTGACCCCATCAAGGCCACCATTGTCACGCCGGGGCTGGACATCAACGGCCGCTTTGCGCAATGGGGTATCCCCGCGGCCATTGTCACCAAGTACCTCACCGAGCATGGTGTGGTGGTTGAAAAAACCGGGCTTTATTCGTTCTTCGTGATGTTCACCATCGGCATCACCAAGGGTCGCTGGAATTCGCTGGTCACGGAACTCCAGCAGTTCAAGACCGACTACGATGCCAACCAGCCACTTTGGCGTGTCATGCCCGAATTTGTCCAAAGCCAGCCCGCATACGAACGCGTGGGCCTGCGCGACCTCGCGCAGCAAATTCACGAGCAATACAAAAGCCACGATGTGGCTCGCGTCACCACCGAGATGTATCTCTCCACGATGGAGCCTGCGATGAAGCCCTCCGATGCGTTCGAGTGTCTGGCGCACCGCAGGGTTGACCGTGTGCCGATCGACGAACTCGAGGGGCGCATCACCACCATGCTTGTCACGCCTTATCCGCCCGGCATTCCGTTGCTGATCCCCGGTGAGCGTTTCAACCGCTCAATCGTTGAGTACCTGAAGTTCGCCCGCTCGTTTAACGCACGCTTCCCGGGGTTTGATACCGATGTGCATGGCCTGTTGGTCGAGAAGCGCGACGGGGTAGACCAATACTTTGTCGATTGCGTGAAGGCCTGAGCGGCGAGACACGCGCCGAGTATCTGTAATCGGAGTGCCGCAGGCCCGCGGTGAGTGTCAAACGTCCACCGATCGGGTGCCCGGAGGCCGGGGATCGTGAACCAGTCGGGTTCGCGCCACCCGGTCATAGAGGCTCTGGTGATCGCGGTCGATCAGGCACCACACGAGCGGCAGGGGCAGGGTAAGAAAAAACCAGCCCGAAATAAATTTGCCGGCGGCCAGAATCGCAATGGGAACCGCCAGTGCTGCCGCAAATCGGACAAGCGCGTGACTCGCTGACAGCGGTTTGTCATCAAGCGAGAGCACCCGTACCGCGATAGTTTTCATGGGCAGCGAATAGCGGCCACGACTCCAGAAAAACGTGAAGTAAGCGGCGAGTACCATCGTGGTGAAGACCTGAAACGCGCTTCGGAGCGGCCCGGATTCACCGCGGAATTGGGTGACCGCGGAGAACGCATAGTCGGCAAACCAGATCACGCCGAACAGGATGATCGATTCATACGTAATCGCCATCATCCGCCGCCAGGGCGTGGCGGGTGCAAACCGTGTCGGACCATCGGTCCGAGTCGACGAGCCGATTACTTTCATGAGGGCTGTGATTATGCTGCTAAACTTCAGCCTTTGGCTTTAAAACCAATGTTCTGAGTGCGCTCAAGAGGCGCACGAAGGACGGTCAATCAACCCCCTGGGCCCTGTTGCAAGGTCTGTGTCGCTGCAGCGGTTTCGCTGACCGGTGGCACCGGCGGGCGGGCTCCCCAGGCCTTGAAGGGACTGCCCTCATGGAAATTTCCGGCGCGGAAATCGTCGTCCGCTGTCTGCAGGCCGAAGGCGTCAAGCACATCTTCGGGTACCCCGGCGGCGCTGTGCTCTATATCTACGACGAAATCTACAAGCAAACCAGCTTCGAACATATCCTGGTGCGGCATGAGCAGGCGGCAGTGCATGCTGCGGATGCTTACTCACGTTCCACCCAGGAAGTGGGTGTGTGCATCGTCACCAGCGGTCCTGGTGTCACCAATGCGGTCACCGGCATTGCGACGGCCTACATGGATTCCATTCCCATGGTGGTCATTTCCGGTCAGGTGCCCACGCATGCGATCGGTGAAGACGCGTTTCAGGAATGCGATACGGTTGGTATTACCCGACCCTGCGTCAAGCACAATTTCCTGGTGAAAGACGTCAAGGATTTGGCGGCCACCATGAAGAAGGCGTTTCACATTGCGCGTACCGGGCGTCCCGGCCCGGTGCTGGTTTATATCCCCAAGGACAACACCCGCAACAAGTGCCGGTTCGATTACCCGGATTCGGTGCCCATGCGCTCCTACAATCCGGTAGTCAAGGGCCATCAGGGACAGATCCGCAAGGCACTGTCGCTGCTGCTCGCGGCGGAACGCCCCATGGTCTACACCGGTGGCGGGATCATCCTGGCGGATGCATCGCCTGAGCTCAACCGATTCGTCGACCTGCTCGGATTCCCCATCACCAACACGCTGATGGGGTTGGGCGGGTATCGAGCGAGCGACCGCAAATTCGTGGGCATGCCCGGCATGCACGGCACCGACGAGGCCAATATGGCCATGCAGCACTGCGATGTGCTGATCGCGGTCGGCGCACGATTTGACGATCGGGTCATCGGCAATCCCAAGCATTTCGCGCAGAACCCACGAAAAATTATCCATGTCGACATCGACCCGTCGTCCATTTCCAAGCGGGTCAAGGTCGATGTGCCGATCGTGGGCGATGTTCGTGAGACTTTGGCCGACCTTACTGCACTTCTCGAGCAGGCGTTCTCCGCAGGCCAGTCGGTCAACCAGAAGGCGCTCACCGCCTGGTGGAAGCAGGTCGAGGAATGGCGCAGCCGCGATTGTCTCTCCTACGATCGCAATTCCAGAACAATCAAACCGCAGTTTGTGGTGGAAAAACTCTGGGAAGTCACCGGAGGCGACGCCTTCATCACCTCCGACGTGGGCCAACACCAGATGTTCGCCGCGCAGTTCTACCGATTTGATAAACCGCGCCGTTGGCTTAACTCGGGTGGACTGGGCACCATGGGGGTGGGACTGCCCTACGCGATGGGGGCGCTTCTCGCGCATCCGGGCTCGCAGGTGGCCTGTGTTACCGGCGAGGGCTCCATACAGATGTGTATCCAGGAACTCTCCACCTGCAAGCAGTACAACCTGCCGGTGAAGATCGTGAACCTGAACAACCGCGATCTGGGAATGGTTCGCCAGTGGCAGGAAATTGAGTACGGCAGCCGCTATTCCGAGTCGTACATGGATGCACTGCCCGATTTTGTGGCGCTGGCCGAAGCCTACGGACACGTCGGTATCAAAGTGGAGCGGCCCGAAGACGTTGAGCCTGCGCTGCGCGATGCCTTCGGCAAATACAAGGACCGGCTGGTATTCCTCGACTTCATCACCGATCGCGAGGAAAACGTCTGGCCGATGGTTCAGGGCGGCAAGGGTCTCACCGAGATGCTGCTCGGTTCTGAAGATCTGTGACGGAGAACTCGACCATGCGACACCTCATCTCCGTCCTGATCGAGAACGAAGCCGGCGCGCTTTCGCGGGTAGTGGGTCTTTTTTCGGCTCGCGGTTACAACATCGAAACGCTCACGGTCGCCCCCACCGAAGACCGTTCGCTGTCAAGAATGACCATCGTCACGGCGGGCTCCGATGACGTGCTCGAGCAGATCACCAAACAGTTGAATCGTCTGATTGATGTCGTCAAGGTGGTTGATCTGATCGAAAACCCCCATATCGAGCGTGAACTGATGCTGATCAAGCTGCGGGCAGTCGGCAAGGAGCGCGAAGAACTCAAGCGGATGGCTGATATTTTCCGCGGCCGCATCATCGACGTGACCGACAAGACCTACACCATCGAATTGACCGGTGACAGCGCGAAGCTCGATGCCTTTATCGATGCCGTTGATCGCAGCTCGATCCTCGAAACCGTTCGTACCGGCTCCTCGGGCGTTGCCCGGGGCGAGCGCGTACTGAAGGCCTGATCCTGGTCGGCTTTTGGCTGTCCCACACCCCTTTTTTAAGGAGATGCAGATGAAGGTTTTCTACGACAAGGACTGCGACCTGAAGCTGATTAAAGGTCGCAAGGTGGCGATCATCGGTTATGGTTCACAGGGCCATGCCCATGCCCAAAACCTGAACGATTCCGGCGTGAAGGTCATCGTCGGCGTTCGCAAGGGTGGCCCGTCGTGGGACAAGGTGAAGAAGGCCAAACTCAACGTGGCTGAAGTGGCCGACGCAGTGAAGGGCGCCGACTTCGTCATGATGCTGATGCCCGACGAACACATCGCCTCGGTTTACACCAATGATGTCGAGCCCAATCTCAAGAAGGGCGCCACACTCGCGTTTGCACATGGCTTTAATGTTCACTACGGGCAGGTCGTGCCGCGCGCCGATATCGACGTGGTCATGGTCGCGCCCAAGGCGCCTGGTCACACGGTTCGCTCCACCTATGCGGCGGGCGGAGGCGTTCCCATGCTGGTTGCAGTGCATCAGGACCAGAGCAAGCGCGCGCGTGACGTCGCTCTGTCGTATGCCTGTGCGATCGGTGGCGGCCGGGCCGGCATTATC
>SYIM01000001.1 GCA_005798775.1 Burkholderiales bacterium | reverse complement strand
GATGCGGCCGGCCATACGCTCAGGATGAAAAGCCTCGAGGCCATCGATTTTTTCACCAATCCCAGCAAATTTGATGGGCGCGCCTGTGACCGCCTTGACCGATAGCGCCGCGCCGCCACGCGAGTCACCGTCCAACTTGGTGAGCACCACACCGGTGAGTGTGACGGTCTGGCCGAAAGCGCGCGCCGTGTTCACCGCATCCTGCCCCTGCATCGCATCAACCACCAGGAGCGTTTCCACCGGCTTTGCGGTGGCAGCGAGCGCAGCGATCTCGCGCATCATCGCCTCGTCGATCGCCAGCCGGCCAGCGGTATCGATGAGCAGCACATCATGGTAGTGCGTGCGGGCCCACTGCAGCGCCGCCTCAGCGATCGCCTGCGGGACCTGATCGGCAGAGGAAGGGAAGAAATCGGCCCCCGCCTGCTCGGTGACCACCCGCAGCTGCTCGATGGCAGCGGGCCGGTAGATGTCACACGAGACGGTAAGCACTTTTTTCTTTTGCCCGCGCAGCCACAGCGCAAGCTTTCCCGCTGTGGTGGTTTTCCCTGCGCCCTGCAGACCTGCCATCAGGATCACCGCCGGCGGCTGCACCGAGAGGTTCAGGCCTGCGCTTTGGCCCCCCATCAGGTCGGTGAGCTCGCGGTGTACCGCCCCGACCAGCGCCTGCCCCGGCGTGAGGCTGCCTACGACCTCCTGGCCGAGCGCCTTCTCGCGAATTTTGGCGATGAAGTCGCGCACCACCGGCAGCGCCACATCGGCTTCGAGCAGCGCAATGCGGATCTCGCGCAGCATATCCTGCGTGTTGGCTTCGGTGAGCCGCGCCTGGCCGCGGATGGTCTTGACCACCCGCGACAATCGTTGGGAAAGGGTATTGAGCATGGGCTGAGTTAAACTCGATTCGTGAAGATTCTACTGGTTCTGGCTTTCATTGCGCCGGCCCTGCTTTACCTCGCCGCGTGGCGTGTGCCGGGGCGGATTGCCACGCCTTTGCTGATCGCTGCCCTCGCGTTGCACGCCGGGTCTCTCTTCATGGCCACCCGCTCACCCGACGGCTGGCGATTCGGCTTTGCCAGCATCCTTTCGGCAACCGTCTGGGTGGGCATGGCAGTCGTCTGGCTCGAAGCACTCAGTGCCGGGTTGAAGGCCCTTCGCGGACTCCTGCTGCCGGTTGCAGCGTTCGCCGTGATGCTGCCGCTTGCCTTTCCCGGGGCCGAACTCGGCGAGCGCGCGGTGCGTCCGCTCTTCGTCCCCCATCTTCTCGCAGGCACGCTCGCCTACGGCGTACTCGCACTGGCGGCACTCCACGCGGTCCTGATGGCCGTCGCTGAAAGGGCGCTACAGACGGGGTCAGGGGCGCCGCAGGGATGGACCGCGCGCCTCCTCGAGGATCTTCCGCCACTTCTTGCGCTCGAGCGCATCCTGTTTCGGCTGATTTCAGCCGGGTTCACCTTTCTCACGCTCACCGCGGCCACCGGGGTCTTTTTTTCGGAGCAGGTATTCGGCAAGCCCCTCACCCTCGATCACAAAACCGTGTTCACGCTGATTTCCTGGGGCGTGTTCGGCGTCCTGCTCCTGGGCCGCGGCTTGTGGGGCTGGCGCGGCAAGACCGCGCTACGCCTCACGCTGGGCGGATTCGGGCTGCTGCTCCTTGCCTATGTGGGCAGCCGCTTCGTTCTCGAGGTGATCCTGCGGCGGGGATGATGGGAAAGTTCACTGTATGGATCGTGCTCGCTGGGGTGGCCTGGCTCGGGTGGACCCTGTGGCGAATCGGCCGCCGCCGTGCGGAGTCTGCCGAATCGCCCCCGCCCGCCGGGTCCGATTCGGCGGGCCCCCCGGCGCAGGGCACCGGCCCCGCCGCGGGCGAGTCGCCGCCCGAACCGATGCTGCGCTGCGCACATTGCGGACTCTATCTGCCGTCGCACGAGGCGGTCGCAGGAAAGCGTGGCTCAAGTTATTGCAGTACCGCGCACCGCGACCTCACCGAGCCAGCGCCCCGCGATCCGCCCGCATCGCGATGACCACACGTCACGACGGGTCGATCGACTGGTCGGATTCACCCGACGGTTGGCTGTACGGGGTGAAGCAACTCGAATCGCCCAACTTCAATTCGCGTCCGCCGGGGATCGCCGTCGACACGCTGGTGATGCACTTCATCAGCCTGCCGCCAGGTGTGTTCTCGGGCAACGCGATCGAGCGTATGTTTCTCAACCAGTTGACCGCCGGCGATGATCCCAGACTTGCCGGTCTCGCGGATCTGCGGGTGTCAGCGCACCTGCTGATCCGGCGCCGCGGCGAGGTGGTGCAGTTCGTTGGCACCCATCTGCGCGCCTGGCACGCTGGCCCCTCGAACATGCTCGACCGGGAGCACTGCAACGATTTTTCAATCGGCATCGAACTCGAGGGCGACGGCGCGCGCCGATTTACCGAAGCACAATATCGGCGCCTCGCGCAAGTCATTGGACTGTTGCGTGCGCGCCACCCTTTGCGGTGGATGGCGGGCCACGAAGATGTGGCCCCTGGCCGTAAGCAAGACCCTGGACCCTTCTTCGATTGGATACGCGTACTTTCGAGCCACGAATCGAAAGGGCTCGTCAGGCTATTTTGACCGGTAAACCGCGTCAAATCGTGCCTTGAATTTAGAGGTGCAAGTTTTTCAGTCTCCGCGAGTTAAACGTGTCCCGAAAACATTGGCGGGCCTTGGGTGGCAAAGTCGGTTCATGAAAAGATGCGATCCTTGATCAGGCGCTGACCCCGGCATTGATCGGAGCAGTCACAGGACTTGATCGGGTGGGTCCCGACCACTAGAATTGGGTCTAACGAGCGGCAGACCCCCCACATATAGTGCTTTCCGCGCCACCGCCGACAGCCAGACTGTTCGCGTGCTGGGTGCATATGAAGCGTTACGAGGCGTGATGCAGCGGTCGTCCGGAACGGGTCCGGACAGTAAAGAACAGTTCAGGCTGGCGCGACGCGCAATCGGGCGCTCATCGCCATCACAACAAGGAGAATCGCATGCAGAGAGTCGCCGAGCGCACCAGACAGGAGTCGTTGATGCCCCAGGGGGCCGCGGCCACCGTCGAAACCGCACCGGGCGCTCCGTCGGCCGCTTTCCTGGCCGACTTCAAGGTCATCCGCCGCAATGGATCGGTGGTGGCGTTTGAGCCGGGCAAGATTTCGGTTGCCATGACTAAAGCCTTCCTCGCCGTGCATGGCGGGCAGAGCGCAGCGTCAGCGAGGGTTCGTGAGCTGGTTGAGCGTCTGACCGGCGCGGTGGTTTCGGCGCTTGCGCGCGGCAAGCAGGGCGGTGGCACCTTTCATATTGAAGATATTCAGGACCACGTCGAACTCGCGCTCATGCGCTTTGGCGAACATGAGGTGGCGCGCGCCTACGTGCTCTACCGCGAGCGTCGCGCGCAGGAACGTGCGGCCGTACGCCAGGAACGCGACAATGCCAATCAGCCTGCCCTGCATGTCGTCGAGGGCGGCCAGCGCTGCCCGCTTGATATCCCCGCGCTGCATTCGCTGATCGCCTCGGCGTGTCTGGGGCTGGGCGAGTTCGTGAGCGCAGACACCGTGCTTTCGGAAACCGTGCGCAACCTCTACGACGGCGTCCCCCTCGAAGAGGTCTATAAGTCAGCGATCCTGTCGGCTCGCGCACTCATCGAAAAGGACCCGGCCTACAGTCAGGTCACCGCCCGGCTGCTGCTGCATACCATGCGCCGTGAAGCGCTCGGCGAAGACGTGGCGCATTCCGCAATGGCTGCGCGCTACCCCGATTATTTCCCGGGCTTCATCCGCCGCGGTGTCGAGGCAGGACTGATTGACGAAAAGCTCCTGCAGTTTGATCTGCGCCGGCTCGGCGCAGCGCTCCAGTCTGACCGCGACCTGCAATTCACTTACCTCGGACTGCAGACCCTTTACGACCGCTACTTTCTCCATATTGATGAGGAACGGTTCGAGTTGCCGCAGGCATTTTTCATGCGCGTCG